>JANMYH010000234.1:0-67436 GCA_031381925.1 Burkholderiales bacterium
GATGATCATCATCGACAACCCGACGGTCTGCGCCACCGGCCACCGCATCTGCAACGACTGCATGAAGTCGTGCATCTACCAGCGCCAGGATCCGGTAAACATCCCGCAAGCCGAGACGCGCACCCTCAAGGACATCCTCGAGCTGCCGTGGGGCTTCGAGATCTATGCGCTACTCACGCGCTGGAACCCGCTCAACCTGCGCCGCCCCCTGCCGCTCCCGGCCACCGGCAAGCGTGTGCTCGTGGTGGGCATGGGCCCGGCTGGGTTCACGTTGGCCCACCACCTGATGAACGACGGCCATACCGTGGTCGGCATCGACGGCCTCAAGATCGAGCCGCTCGTCCCCGCGATCTCGGGGGTCGACGCCCACGGGCGCCGCGTCGCCTTCCGCCCGATCCGTGACCTGGCCGAGCTGCGCGAGCCCCTCGACGCCCGCGTAATGGCGGGGTTCGGCGGCGTGGCCGAGTACGGCATCACGGTGCGCTGGGACAAGAACTTCCTCAAGATGGCGCGGCTGCTGGTCGAGCGCCGCGCGCAGTTCGCGGTGATCGGGGGCGTGCGGTTCGGCGGGACGCTCACCGCCGAAGATGCGTTCGCGCTGGGATTCGACCACATCGCGCTCGCGGCCGGCGCGGGCAAGCCTACGGTGCTCGACATGCCCCACGGCCTCGCCCGCGGTGTCCGGACCGCGTCCGACTTCCTCATGGGCCTGCAGCTCACGGGGGCCGCGCGCACCGACTCGATCGCAAACCTGCAGGTACGCCTGCCGATCGTGGTCGTCGGCGGCGGCCTCACCGCCATCGACACCGCCACCGAGTCGCTTGCCTACTACCCCGTGCAGGTCGAGAAATTCCTGGCGCGCTACGAGGCGCTCGTGGCGGAGCGCAGCCCGGGCGAGGTACGCAACGAGTGGAACGACGAGGAGACCGCCGTCGCCGAGGAGTACCTCACCCACGCGCTCGCGTTGCGCGCCGAACGGGTGGCAGCGGCGTGCGAGGGGCGTGCGCCGCACACGCTCGAGCTCCTCCAGTCGTGGGGCGGCTCGACCATCGCCTACCGCAAGCGCCTGGTCGACAGCCCTTCGTACACCCTCAATCACGAGGAGGTCGAGAAGGCGCTCGAGGAAGGCATACGCTTCGCCGAGAACCTCACGCCCGTCGAGGTGAAGGTCGACGAATTCGGTCACGCGGTCGCGCTCGCTGTGCGCGCGAAGCTCGCCGACGCGGCGGGCAACGTGACCGAGACCGAGGCCGACATTCCCGCGCGCACCATCCTGATCGCCGCCGGCACGCAACCCAACACGGTGCTGGCACGCGAGGACCCGGCGCACTTCCCGCTCGACGGGCGCTATTTCCGCGCCGTGGACGACAATGGCGACCCGGTGGCGCCGGAGCGCTCCGCCAAGCCCGCCATCCCGCACGTGCTCATGTCGCGCGACGCCGAGGATCGCTACCTCAGCTATTTCGGCGACCTCCACCCGTCGTTCTTCGGCAACGTGGTGAAGGCGATGGGTTCGGCCAAGCAGGGTTATCCGGTGGTCAGCCGCGTGCTCGCGAAACGCCCCGCACGGCGCCCGGAGGATACCGCAGGATTCATCGCGAGCCTGAACCGCGAGCTGCGCGCGACGGTCCACCGCGTCGAGCGCCTCACGCCAAAGATCGTCGAGGTGGTGGTTCACGCCCCGGCCGCGGCGCGCAGGTTCCGGCCGGGGCAGTTCTACCGCCTGCAGAATTTCGAGGCGAACGCCGCGCGCCACGCCGGCACGACGCTCGCGATGGAAGGACTCGCGCTGACCGGCGCCTGGGTGGATCGCGATAAGGGGTTGGTATCGACCATCGTGCTGGAGATGGGCGGGTCGAGCGACCTCTGCACGATCCTGGCCCCGGGCGAGCCCGTGATCCTCATGGGACCCACCGGCACGCCCACCGAGACCCCGGGCGGCGAGACGGTTGCGCTGGTGGGAGGCGGGCTCGGCAACGCGGTGCTCTTCTCGATCGGCGCGGCCCTGCGCGCGGCCGGCTCGCGAGTGCTCTATTTTGCCGGCTACAAGAAGCTTCAGGACCGGTACAAGGTCGCCGAGATCGAGGCGGCGGCCGACGAAGTGGTGTGGTGCTGCGACGAGGCGCCGGGATTCCAGCCGACGCGGCGCGGCGACAAGGCGTTCGCGGGCAACATCGTGGAAGCCATCGCCGCCCACGCGGCGGGTGCGCTGGGCGCGCCGCAGGTGGCGCTGCAGGATGCCGACCGGATCATCGCGATCGGCTCCGACGCCATGATGGCCGCTGTCGCGCGCGCGCGCCACGGCGTCCTCGCGCCCTACCTGAAGCCCGGCCACATCGGCATCGGCTCGATCAACTCGCCGATGCAGTGCATGATGAAGGAGATCTGCGCGCAGTGCCTGCAGCCGCAGGTGGATCGGGCCACAGGCAAGACGCGCTACGTGTTTTCCTGCTTCAACCAGGACCAGCCGCTCGACGAGGTGGATTTCGGCGGGTTGCGCGAGCGGCTAAAGCAGAATTCGCTGCAGGAAAAGCATACGGCTCGGTGGATAGACCGAATCCTCGGGATCAAGGGGGCGCGCAGGCGGAATCGGTGAGCGCATCACTTCCGGCTCAACCGTGTTCGTGGCTACCCTCGGGCGCCAAGGTGAAGGTACTCGGAAACGCATTCGGCCAGCTGTCGATAGCCCGCCGCGTTAGGGTGGTTGTCGCGCAAGTAAAACATGCCCGGGGATAGCGGGCACACGTCGAGCACCCGGAAGAGGCCGATGCGCAGCTCCGCAAGAGTCTTGGCGACATCGATCGTGTATCGGCCTGCGGCCGACTCGTACTTGTCGGGGACATGCACCATGCGAATCGTGGCCTCGGGAAAGCGGGCGCGGATCGCATGCAGTGCGGCGATGTTCGCGTTGTAAGCGCGTTGCCTGGAGACAAGCGTCCCTGCCGAAGGCAGGCGGGCCAGGAACCTGAGAAGCGCCGAATGCCTGAGGACATCGCGTACCCTCGAAGGATTCGATGCGAATCGCCGGCGCACCGCCGCGGCCGTTTCCTGCAACGCGATGGGTGCGGCGTCGAGGCCAACAGAGTAGAACAGGGGTTCCTGCTTTGCGCAGTCCGCGTCCCCTACCCCGGGTGCGCACAGGCGGACCCCGCCTTCGTGCACCAGCGGCTTCCAAAGGGGCCGGAAGAAATCGTCCGACGTCGTGACGATTACGATCTCCGGAAAGTCGGCGACGCGCCGGAAGCTTGCGAGCGCGCGCTCGAAATGCATGACCCCGGTTCCGGGGATGCCGAGGTTGTAGAGCGTCACTCCGGTGCGTTCGCGCAGCTTCGGGACCCAAGCCTCGCCACCCTCGGCGCCAACGCAGTACGAGTTGCCGACGAAGGCAATGGTGCGCGTTCCCTGCCCGGCTAGCGGATAGTCCTGGTCGTCGACGTAGCCACGGTTGTTGGTTCCAAAGCGCACGTCGTATTCGAGCCCGTGGGTCGTGGCCAAGGCGTAGCGCACCACCGCCCGCGGAACAAAACGGACCGCACCAAGATCGTCGGCCTGCATCGAAGGCGTGCCCAGGATAATCGCGAAGTCGTCGGCCAGGATCCGCGGCTTGGCAAGGCGCACCATCGCCTCGCCGAGGCCCAAAATCACGAGCGATACCAATCCTGCGAGGATCGTTCCAAGAGCGAACGTGCGCGCTCGTGACCTTTCGGTGGGGAGCTTGGCTCGCCCGTCCCCGGATGGCTCTTCACTACCCATTTATTTAAGGTGCCCTATAAGCGACGGCGACCGGTGCGGCTGACGTCAATGCACGCAATCAGCATGGCTCCCGACGGGAATTCCCCTCCGGGCGAATGCTAGCATCCGCGATCGACAGGTGCGGATGCAAGGAAGGGGAAGGGGCTTCGTCGGCTAACATGGGCACCTACAACGCCAGTCCGTAATGATGAACAACCGGAAACCTGCGCGCGGTGAGCGATTTGGGAGCCGATGACGCAGCGGGGCCAGGGTCAGCAACTTGAGCGCCAACGCAGTTACGGAGAGCCAGGCGATCCTGGTTTCGGCGCACGTCGGCCGCCTTGTGCTATCCGTTGCCATCACCAGCCTGCTCGGCCGCCAGCTCGTGCCCGCGGATTTCGGCTTCGTTGCCCTCATCTCGAGCCTCTTCCTGGTCGCCATGGGTCTCCTCGACATGGGCACCACGGCCGTGGCGACCCGCAGGATTGCGGTGCGGCCCGCGGACGAGCGCGAGACGCTCACGGCGCTGCTTGCCCTGCGCCGGCTGCTTGCCACGATCCTGCTCGTGGCAGCGATCGGACTCGCGGCCAGCGGCTACCTGGTCCACGGCAAACATCGGGTCGCGCTCCTGGCGACGGCGTTCGGACTCTATCTCCTGCACCTGCATGGCTATCAAGTGGTGTACCAGGTGCGCCAGGCCTACGGGAAGGCCATCGCGTTCGGACTGATGGGCCAGTTCGGATTCCTCGTGGCGAGCTTCGTCGCGCTGAAACTCCATTTCGCCGGCGGCGTGATCGCGTTTCTGGTCGTCGTGCGCGAAATCGTCCAGGCCCTGTGCATCCGCTGGGTGGCGGTTCGGTTACTGGGATACCGGTTGCGTACCCCGTGGCGGCATCCCGGGATCTGGCCACTCCTGAGAACCGGATGGATGATCGGGCTGGCGGGCATATGCTACAAGCTCGCGACCTATGCGGGCGGCTTTTTCCTGTGGGGAATGGCATCACCGGAAGCCATGGCAACCTTCAGCGCGGCCCATCGCCTGCTCGTCACGATGGCGGACATGGCTTGGCTTTTCGTCACTCCGCTCATCGCATCGATGACCGTGGCGGCCGCCCACGGCGCCGGCGCGTTTCGCACGCAGCTGGAAGGCTACGCAAAGTTCCTCCTGGGCCTGTCGGCGATGGTTGCCGTTGCCGGTTACTTTCTCTCACCCTTGGTCCTGCGCCTGCTCTACGGCGACCAGTACGCCTCCGGGCCGTGGTCATCGGTGGGAGTGTTCCGATGGCTTTCGCTGGGCTATTTATTCGCGTTGGTGACGCCGGTGCTCGTCGTCGGCGAGTTGGCGCACGGGCACGCTCGCCCTCTGTTGTACGTGGGGTTGGCTTCCCTCGGTCTCAACGCCGCGTTGAACACCTGGTGGGTGCCGTTGCATGGCCCCGAGGGTGCCGCCATGGCGCTGTGCGCCAGCGAGGCTTGCGCATTCGCGATGCTGTTGGCGAGATGCGCGAGGCGCCGGGACGTCAAATTGAACGGGGCGTGGGCCATCTACCTTCTCCCCGCGATCTTGCTCGGTGTGGCATTGTCATTGCTTGACGATACGCCCCTATTGCAGCTTGCGTTGACGTGCGGATGGGCGCCCGCCGGCTTGCTGGCGATCCTGAAGCTGCCTGCCCAAAAGGCGTGTCGAGCCAGCCTCGCGTCGGTATCCGCTCGATCGCCGCAACCGGCGGATCCCTTCGCGCAATCAATCCGGGGCGATCTCGAATGACCCTGAGCCACGAACAGCCGATCCTGTCCCACGGTAGCGGCAGCCTGGTGTCTACCGAAGACGGCCGCACCCTGGTCGATCTCGCAATGGGCTTTGGCGCCGCCTTCCTCGGCCACGCGCACCCGGTCGTCGGGGCAAGCGTGCAGCAGCGAGCGGGGAGCCTCTGGAGCAGCTCGCGCAATCCGACGCCAGCCAAGGCACGCGTGAATGCGCTGCTATCGGCGTTGCTGCCACCCGGCCTGCGGCTCGGCGGCCTGTACACGACCGGCATGGAGGTCGCGGAGTTCGCGATGCGGGTCGCGGCGACGCACACGGGCCGAGGGGAGTTCGCCGGCTTCGCACGGAGCATGCACGGAAAGTCGGCGATGACCGCCGCGCTGTGCTGGAACAACGCACCGTTGCGGCAGGGGAATCTGCACACGCTGCCGTTCGTTGCGAGCGTCGGAGAGGAGGAGATTCTCGAAGCGCTCGACCGCCTGCTTCGCACACGGCGCGTCGCCGCCCTGTTTGTCGAACCCATCCAGGGCTCCAATGCAGCCCACGAGGCCTCGATCCCCTTCTACGACCAGGCGATCGCCTTGTGTCGTGAGCACGGCACCCTTTGCGTGTTCGACGAGATTCTCACGGGGCTGCACCGGACCGGCACCCGGTTCTACGTCGACCGGTTGCGCCAGTCCCCCGACGTGCTGTTGTTCGCGAAGTGCATGGGCAACGGCTTTCCCGTGTCGACTCTGGCGGTGGGCGAGCACGTCCCCATCCGACCCGAGGCCTCGCCCGGCAGCACGTTCTCCGGCAATGAGCTCGCCCTGGCGGCGGTCGAGGGCACCCTCGCCGCCATGCGACAGCTCGATATGGAACAGCGTGTCGCCGGGATCGAAGCCATCGTGCGCTCGGAGCTCGGACAGTTGCAGGTCGCAGGCGCCACATTGCGTGGCCGGGGCGCGCTGTGGGGTCTCGAGCTCGATGACAGATCGAACCTGGACGAGACCCTGGGCCGGATTCGCGACGCCGGATTGTTGGTAACATCGGCCGGCCGCGCCATTCGCCTGCTGCCTGCGGCGACGATCGACCCGCAACTACTGAAGGGCGCCTGCGAGAAAATCGCGATCGCCTGCGGGGCGGGGCGTCGATGACGGGCACGCTCCTGCAGCATCGGAGGCTCTTGTGACGAGAAAGCTCTTCATCTTCGGCCTCGGCAACTTCGCCGAGATGGTTCATTACCTGTTCACGACCGACAGCGGCTACGAGGTGGCGGGCTTCACGGTGGATGCGGCGTACATGGACCGCAGCACATTCAAGGGCCTGCCGGTCGTCGCGTATGAAGAGCTGCGCGTCTCGGCCGATCGCGATGCGCTCGAATTGTTCGTCGCGCTAGGCGTGGCCAAGATCAACACGTTGCGCGCGCAGAAGGTGGCGCAGGTCGAGGCCGACGGCTTTCGGCTGGCATCGTTCGTGAGCACCAGTGCCCGCATACCCCCCGATCTGGTTGTGCGTCCCAATACGATGATCATGGACCAGGTGAACATTCATCCGATGGTTCAGGTCGGGTCTGATACCGTCATCTGGAGCAATTCCCGCATCGCTCTCAAGGTGAAGATCGGGGATCACGTGTGGATCACGTCAGCAGTTGTGGGCGACTCCACGACCATCGGCGACTACAGCTTCATCGGTATCAACGCCACCGTGGCGCCGTTCGTAAAGGTCGGCAGCCACAACCTGATCGGCGCCGCCGCAGTGATCCTGCGCGACACGAAGGACTACGAAGTCTACAAGGGGCCTCGCAGCACCCCCTCAAAGGTCTCGAGCCTGCGAATCCAGAACATTCCGCTCATCCGGTAACTCAGGGCGCGCCCTTCGTCCTTTGCAGCAGTTCCCACGGGGACAGGCATTGGCGCAGCCCTTGTTCAATGCGCCTGAACTGCTCGTCCACCTCGAGCGCGCGCCGGGCGAGATCCGGCTCGTCAAGCGCTGCGTCCAGCGCCAGCAGCGGTGGACGCCAGCCATCGTAGAAGACGCGGATGCCTTCCTGATCGATGGCGGGGAGAAAGTGGATAAGGTGCCCCGCGTCGAAAAAAAAGACCGGCCGGTTCACCAGCACCCGATGCAAGACCGAGAACGAATAGTAGTTCCAGAAGAACGCATATTCCGCGGCCATCAGCCTGTTCATGTAGCCGTCATAGGTCGTTTCCCCGTACGCCGTGATCCGCGGCTGGCCGGCAATCCGGGGGCGCAAGGATTTGACCAGATCCTCGGAGCCGATCACGGTAACGTCCCGACCCAGCGCGACCCCTTCCTCGAGACGCTCCGCGATCCGCGCGACGAAGGCGTCACCCTGGTCGCGCGAATGCATCTCGAAATCGACCTTTGACAGCACGAACAGCCACACCGGCCTTGGGCCTGAAGGTGTTTGGCTCGACTTCGGAATGGAGTGCGCGGCGCCGTTGAAGTAACACAGGCGCCGGGCACCGGGCCTGGGCCGCAGGCGCTGCGTCGGTACGGGATAGATGTGCCACGCGCTTCGCAACTGACGTCCAAGCACAGCGAGATGGCCATACAGGATCGTCGCGGCCGCCGCACCGAATGCCCGGCGCCGGATCGCCGCCATCGAAGCGCGTCCCTCGTGTCGCCGTTCGGCGAGGGTCCTGAAATCAAACGCCCGGGGACCGCGCACCAGGCCCAGGAATGGATCGCTGGTGAGGACAGTGACTCCCGCGCGCCGCAGAAACCGGAGAAGTCTGATGACATCGATCAGCGTAAGGCAGGAATTGATCGCAAGAAGGTAGCCCGAAGCGAGCATCACCGTGTCGGGCCGAGCTTCCGCCGCCCAGCGAAAGATGTCCGCGAGGCTCGAGTAGATCCGAGTCTCCATTCCGGGAAGCACATCAGCGCTGCGATCCAGCGGCGGGGGCAGCAGCAACACCGGACTCGCCCCCGCCTCCAGACCCTTGAGGAAATACATGGCGGTGCCAAGCTCCCCGTAGTCGGAGGAGACAATGACCAGAAGCCTCATCGCTGCGGCTTGCGCGCGATCCACACGTCCTGCAGGATGCCGTCCTCGGGAAGCGTGGCGATCCGCCGGGCGTCGACCCACCCCGCCAGAAGGCGCTCGCGAACGAAAGCCTGCGGGTGTATCGCCAGGAACCACTTCCTGCCTTCCTGGTACTTGCCCTGCACGACCAGGCGGCCGGCATCGAATGCCCTTTGCTCGTCTTGCGCCGCAAGAAGGTAGCGATAGGCCTCCCCGTGGGTCGTGAACACCAGTAATCCACCGGGCTTCAGCACGCGCTTGAGCTCCTCCACCCACACGATTTGCACGGCCTCCGACAGGTGCGTGACGACCGAAAAGCTGTATATGGCGTCGAATCGGGATTCAGGGACTGGAAGGGGCGGATTGAGGTCATTCTCGACGAACCTGATCCCCGGGAGGTTCTGGCGGCACCACGCGATGCTCTCGGCATTGTAGTCGGCACCGGTCATGGAGACCTCCATTCCGGGCAACAGATCCACCATGTGGCGGATGAGCCTTCCCGGCCCGCATCCCCATTCGAGGACCTCCAGCGGCCCTCCCGCCGGGGAGTGTTCGCGGATGACGCGCGCAAAGAGCCCGGCATGCTGCAGGCCCGATTCCCGGTAGCGCTCCCAGTCGAAGTGATTGAGCGCGTCGAATGCGAGGTGCCTCGGAGGGGTCGCGAATCCGGGATGGCGTTCACGAAAGCGTCGATTCGCAGGCCCTGCCATCGCCTGGCCCAGTACGAACTTGCAGGAATCGGCAAACCGCAGAAGGCCGGCCGCCCTCAACGCCCGGACGAGGAGAAACTTCGTGCGAGATCGCGCCGCTACCGCCATGTCATTTCCCGCCGAGTGCCTGTCCGACAGGATGCTAGCATTCCCCGTTGATCACCCCGGGACGTCGGCATGCAGCACATCGACAAGGTTGTCGAGCAGATGCGAATCGGCGGTTACTTCGACCGCGTGATGGCGGGCGGGCCGGAGCTCGACCGCGTCAAGGCGTTCCTCCTCGCCTGTGCCGGCGAAGGCGCCGCTTCCCCCGTCGACCCCTTGCAGCGTCCGCACTATCCATGCTTTCCGGGCCTGCGCAACCGGCCCTGGCACCACCCGCGGGACTACGAGGCGGTGCGCATTCTGGAAAGCGGGTTCGCGACCATTCGCGAAGAGGCGATGCGGATGCGCGATGATGCCAGCGTCGACTATTCGGACGCGGCCCGTCCTTGGCGCTCGTGGAAGAAGCCCTGGACGCTGCTTCTGCCTGCTCCCCCGCGCAGGACGTGGACCGTGTACCTCCTCCATCACATGGGCGTGAGCGTCGAGGCCCTGGCGGGGAACTGCCCGAAGACCCTGGCCATCGTCAACTCGCTGCCGCGCGCGTGCACCGAATACGCGTGGGGGGACTTCATCTTTTCGGCGATGAGCGGCGGCGCCCACCTGCGTCCCCATTGCAGCATCGACAACTTCCGGTTGCGGATCCACCTGGGCATCGTGATTCCTGAGAAATGTTCGATGCGCGTGGGAACCGAAGCGCGCACCTGGGAGGAAGGCAAGTGCCTCGTGTTCGAGGACTCGTTCGTGCACGAGGTGTGGAACCGCTCGGATTCCCGGCGAATCGTCCTCATTGCCGACCTCTGGCACCCCGACCTCACCGACATCGAAGTGCGCGCGCTCACGGCCGCCTTTCGCAAGTCGGAAGTGCGCCGGATCTTCATGCGGGAGCGGATCGAGATGACCGACTCGTCGGAGAAGTATGTGCGCTTCATCGAGGCGGCTCTCGCGATTCAGGACAGCGACCCGATCGTCCGCGAGTTCTGGCCCGGCTAGGGAACGAGGTTGCCGTAGATGCCCATCAGCCGCTGGAAGTGAGCCTGGCCGGTGAATCGGGCTTCGACGTCCTCGCGCCCGTTGCGTCCCAGGCGTCGCGCCAGGTCGGGGTCGTTCCAGATTCGCCTGAGCTTGTCCACCAGATCCGCGATGTTTCCCGGCTCGAACAGCAATCCCGTCTCGTGGTCGCGCACCGTTTCCTGCAACGCGCCGATGCGCGAGGCGACCACGGGGATGCCGTGGCTCAGGGCTTCGGCGGCCACGACGCCCATGGTTTCGGGCCAGAGGCTTGGAACCACGATGATGCGCGCCCCGCGATAGAAATCCGCCAGCTCAGCCGGTGATTTCGGCATTACGAAGGAGGCATCGTCACCCGGGCGTACCGCCGGGTGTCCGGGCGTATCTGCATTGGCGAAGCGCATCGGCAGCCCGGCGCGACGGCAGGCTTCCACCATGACCTCGACGCCCTTTTCGTGGACGTAGCGCCCCGCGAAGCCCACGTATCGGCCTTGCGCGGGGTCCGTCACGGGCTCCCGCGGCAGTCCGATTACAAGCGGATTCACCACGACCCGCTCGGCGGCGATCCCGACTCGCCCGATCAGGAAATCCCGCTGGTAGGCGCTGATCGCGATGAACCGATCAATGTGC
Organism: Burkholderiales bacterium; assembly: GCA_031381925.1. Taxonomy (GTDB): domain Bacteria; phylum Pseudomonadota; class Gammaproteobacteria; order Burkholderiales; family Usitatibacteraceae; genus Usitatibacter. The sequence goes on from JANMYH010000234.1 coordinate 10,982, forward strand.
CCGTCAAACAATCCAAAGTGGCGGGCGGAAGCATTGCGCAGCGCATAAGCCACCGACTCCGGGACGCTTTCGCGGCAGTTGCGCAGAACGCACCAGTATTCGCGCCCGCCGAGGCAGCGGTGACACCCGGCGCCCCGGGTGTGATGGGTCGCGATGGGGCACGAGAGGCGGTAGTCGTAGCACGTCATCACCACGGGTATCCCCGCCGCCTTGCAGCGCGGCAGGATCCACGGCGAGATGAGGGGATACAATTCGTGCACGTGAACCACATCGGGGCGGCGGATGCGCAGCACTTCGGTGAACTCCCGAACTGCCGCGGCGGCGTACAGGCCCCCGGCGAAGGCGGTGAGCTTCCCCCAGAGGTTCGCGGGGAGGTCCCGGCTGTCGCGCGCGAATTCCTCAACCTCGACGCCGTTCTGGCGCAGGACCTCGATCGTGCTGGCCGTGCCCCGGTCGGCGCCGCCGAACCCGCGATGGGTGTTATAGGCGTGGAGTACCCGCATATGCGAAACTTACGACCCGGGCTTCCTGTATTTTCCGTGTGGGCATAGGGTATCCGAGCTTTTCCATTCAGGGAAACCTGCTTCCGCTAGGGCGAGATGATCCAGACGTCACGAGTGCTGATGGGAATCACGCAGTTCAACCGGCCGCAGTTCGTGACGGCGACCGCTCGCAACCTCGTGGCACGAACGCATTCGGACCAGCGGGCAATCGTCAGCGACAATCGCTCTCACGAACGGTCTAGAATTTCCCAGGATAGGCAAGCCGCCAAGCCATGGACCCGATGATGGACGCGATTCCGAACCAAGCCGAACTGGATCCCCTCGACTGGCGCACTTCGATGCGCCGCGCAAGGCACGCAATCACCCGGCACGTTCCCCTGATCGTGGTGAGTTGCTGCGTTTCGCTTGTGCTTCTCGTGCTCTATGTAAAGATCTTCCCGCCGATCTACAAGGCCGAAGCGGTTCTCCAGGGCGAGCCCAGCGTGGACGTCGTAAAGAGCGCCTACTACGCGAGCTGGAACATCTTCCGGAAAGGCGATCAGAAGTCCGAACCAGAGCTGGTCACCTCCGGCCGTGTCGCCCGGGAAGTTGTGGCCGCGCTCGACCTGAAATTCAACGACGTGCATCACACATTCCTGACGCACGTCACCTATCTTTGGACCGATTCCTGGGTGGGGAAGAAGTACCGGGCGTTCAAGGAATGGCTGTCCCCACCGGACCCGTCCGCATACAAGGCGACGCCCGAGGAGATTGACGCGGCACGTACGATCGACGCCCTGAAGGACAGCATATCCGTGGAGAGCGTTCTCGGCACCGTCATCGCCAAGGTAAGCGTCAGAGCCCCCACATACCGGGCTGCGGAAATCGCCAACAAGGTCGTCGACGTGTACCTGGCGGAACGCAGCAGGATGTTCAGCGACGAGGCGGCAGCGGCGGTCAAGGCCCTCGAGGTGGAGGTGGCGCGCGCGGCGGTGGACGTTGCCGCCCTCGATCAGAAGAAGTACGAATTCGACACGCGCAACAAGGTTGTGCTCGATTTCGAAAAGGACAAGCTGGTGGTTGGGAATTGGGCTGCCCTCAAGTCATCGATAAACGATGTGAAGGCGAATATCGCCAGCCTCGAGGCGAGCCTCGAGGTCGTCGAGCAGCAGCTCGCGATCGAACCGCCGGAAATCATCAGCGCAAGGACGCTTCGGGACAGCCAGGCGAAGGGCCTGTTGCAGGCCCGGTTGTTCCAGCTGAACAGCACCCTGCAACAGGACCGGGAGCGATTTGTCCCGAGCTCGCCGGAAGTAACGCAACTGGAGAGATCCGTCGCAGAGACGCGCGGTGCGCTTCAACAGGAGCCCGACAAGGTGGAAGTCGGCCAGGAAAGGGTTGTCAATCCTGTCTACAGCGAGTTGCGGCAACGACGCAACAGCGTGCTGGCTCAGCTCGCTTCCGCCAAAGCGTCGCTGGCGGCGAAATTCGGCCCTCTCGTCGAGTTTGAAAGGCGCATGGACCAGGTTCCCGGCCTCGTCAAGGAGGTGATCGAGCAGGGCCGTATTCGCGGGGACCTTGAAATGCGCTACAAGCTCCTGGCTGAACGAGCGATGCAGGCGAAAGTCTCCCTCTCGACGATAGGAATGGCCACGCCCAGCGTACGCGTCATCGACTACGCGCACCCGCCCATGAAAGCCACCTGGCCGAGAAACATCATCCTTGTTCCGGCGGCGTTGGCGCTGGGGCTGTTTGTGGGATTTGCCCTGGCGTTGCTGGCCGAAATGTTCAGCTCACGGGTGAATCGCGATCGCCTGGCCTCGCGCCCGGATATTCCCGTATACGCCGTGATCGACCTGCGGCCCAAGCGCCCTCCGGGGATCTCGGGCCCGACCGCGCAAGATTCGCTATCTGCCGTGGACCGCCTGCGAAGAGTTTCCTGAGAACCATGTCCAACCGCTCGACCAAATCCTGACCATGAGTGACATGAACATTCGCGCTCTTCTGGGGCGAGGCCGCGAGTTGCTGGGGCAAATGCGGCATGACGAACGCACCGGCGACCGTCCGGGGACATTCAGCCTCCTGGCGCTGCGGCTTGAGCGCGACCTTCCGCGCCAGGGCAAGGGGCGCAGCATCCTCATCGCGGCCACCGATGACGATGCGGTAGGCGTCGAGGCGACAGTGGAGCTTGCCTGGTGCCTTGCGGAGGAACTGGGCCGCTCGGTACTGCTGGTCGACGGGGCCTTCGACGTTCGGGCACTGAGCGCTGCGCTCGGGCTCGCGGAAACGGCGGGGCTTGCGGAGCTGCTGAATTCGCCAGCCCAAAGTCACGCGGTGCTACAGGCCGTCGTGCAACCGACACTGCATGAGCGCATCGCCGTACTGGCTCACGGCAATGATGCCGCCGACCGTGCCACCCGGGTCGAGGCGGTACAGCACCTGCTGGCAACCGCGTGCGATCGTTACGACTTTGTGCTGGTGCAAGGCTCCATCCTGGTCGAAGGCAGCCGGTCCATGGCGTTCAGCTCGCTGGTCGATGCGGCTCTCCTCGTCGCCGTGGAGGAGAAAACCACGCTGGATGACGTCACTCGGGGCCAGCGGCTCCTGAACGACTGCGGCGCAAGGCGTGTGGCCCTCGTGCTGGCGAACCGGCCGCAGGTGCGACGCCCGAACGGTCGTTGAAGTCGGTCCCGATGTCTGAGCGGACAGAGATGCCCGGACCTCCCCGGACACCTGCAATCGGCACGCGCGCCCCCTGGATGCTGCTCGGCGGATTGATCGCAGGCGCGCTGGCGTTCGCCACTATCGTTTTTGCGCACGAGGGCAACGCCAAGTACCTCGCCGCGGGACTCGTTGGCGCAGTGATCCTGATCGCCCTGCCGTTGATCAGAGACCGGCGGTTGTTCTGCCTGTACATGATCGTCTTGCTTTCGGGGATCAAGTTGCGGGTGACTTTCCTCGCCTTCCCGCACATGGGCGGAGCCGGCGGATTGTTTTTCGACGCAGTCGATCCTTTCCTTTTGCTGCTCCTGTACTTCCAGGTGCGGGACCGGATCAGGGGGCACCCTCGAACCTACCGATTCCCACCGGCCTGCGCGCTTTGGACCGGGATGATCTTGCTCGGCGTTGGCTCCGTGATCTTCGGGTACCTGCGCATACTCGCCGCGAACGAAGCCTTTCGCATGGCAAAGCTGCTTCTGCTCGCATTGCTGGTCGTCAACGAAGTGACCCGGCACTCGCAGTTCCGCCATGTCGTCATCGCCCTCGCATTGGGGGTCATCGTGCAGTCGACGGCCGCACTGGCGCAATTCCTGATGGGCGCACAGCTCGGACTGGACTTCCTCGGCGAGGCAACCGACGAGGAGATCAATGAATTGTCGGTTGGGACCCTGTTGACCGGGGAATTCGCTTACCGCCCGGGCGGACTCCTGGGGCACTCGAATCTGTTGGCCGCATACCTGGCCCTGTACATGCCGATGGCGATCGCCCTCATCCTGGCGCCCGTTTCATGGCTCCTCAAAGTCCTGCTTGCCATCGCCCTGCTCGTCGGCCAGCCGGCGCTGGTGCTGACGCTCTCCCGAGGAGGGTGGATCGAATTCTCGATCGCCTTCGTGATCGTGCTCGCGCTCGGTGCCGTGCATCCCGTTTCACGCAGGAAGTTCCTGCTGGCGAGGGTCGTGATCGTCGCGGGAACGGTAGCCGTCGCCGCGGCGTTGAGCCCGCAAATCCTCCAGCGCGTGGTCGGCGCCGATCCGAACTCCGTGAAAGGGAGGATCGAGTGGCTGGGCACGGCGACCGCGATGATCATGGACAACCCGATGTTCGGGGTGGGCCTGAATGCCTACGTTTACGCGCAGCTCCCCTATGGCGAGAACAAGACGCCCCAGGAGATGACCCAGCAATACGGGGACCTTTGGCCCGTAGTGCACAACAGCTGGGTGTTGACGTGGGCGGAGCAAGGAGTCTTCGGCTTCATCCTCTGGGTCGCGCTTCATATCTCGGTGATCGCGGTGGCTGTGAGAAACCTCAGGATTCGTGATCCGATGATGCACGCGCTCAGCGCGGGACTGCTGGCGGGCTTCATTGCCATCATGATCGACGGGCTCACGAGTTTCTTTGTCCGTACGGAAGCCCCCGCTCGAATGTTCTGGATCGCAGCCGCATTGATTCTCGCGATCGGATATTGGCGACGCGCCAACGAGCAGAGCGATCCGGCGCTTGCCGACTTTGCCGTGGACCCCAAGCCGCCGCAAGCGGACAGCGATGCTGCCGCACGCGGAAGATGGCTGCCCTACCGCGCGAGCGGCTTGCGGTGACGGCACCGCCAGCCGCGCCGAATCTGCTCCAATCCGTCGTAAGCAATGCGGTCAGCCTGACAGGGGGCAGGATCCTCCTCGCGCTGCTTCGCTTCGTCGTGGCGCTCGTCATCGTGCAGCGAGCCGGGCTGGAAAGGTTCGGTGAGTTCGCACTGATCCTGAGCTTTGTCCTGGTTGCCGAGTGGCTATCGGACTTCGGACTCGCGGACGTCGCCGTTCGCCAGATCGCCGCGAACCAGCAACGCCTGAATGCCACGATGGGCGCCTTCGCGGTTTCGAAAGGCGCGCAGGGCCTCGTCGCCGCGGCCATCATGTGGGGAACGCTCGCGCTTCTCGGCTACCCCGACCACATGGTTCGATCAGGGATGATCGCCGGCGGCGCGGTGATCCTCTATTCGGGGGTCCAGGTCTACCGCCTGGGATTCCGCGCCAAAATGCAGATGGGGCGCGATGTGGGCGCGGAGGTCATCTCCGCCGTCGTTTTCCTCGCGGCAATCTGGATCGCCACGGGCGCAGATGCCTCGCTCGAGATCCTGACGCTTTGCTACGTTCTTTCGCGAGCGGTCAACTTCGTCGCCGCCGCATTGCTCGCGAGGGGGTTGCCGACGGTCAGTTTCGGGCGCGATTTCCGCCTGGAACTGCGGGTGCTTGCGGCTTCCTGCGTACCGCTGGGCCTGACCGGACTGATGGTCAGCGCGTACGACGCGATGGATGCGATCGCGCTTTCCTGGTGGTCGACCAGCGGCGAGGTCGGGATCTTCACGTTCGCCATGCGAATCGTGATGTTCGCGGTGGTTGCCGAGCAGGCACTGGCTACTGCGGTGTTTCCGATGCTTGCCCGGCAGTGGACGCAGGACCGTGAGTCCTTCGTGCGGACCCTGCAGGCGGTCCTGGATTGGGGAATGGTGGTGGCCGGCGCGCTCTTTTGCGCGCTGCATGCAGGGGCGCTCGGGCTGGCCGCTCTCGCCCGACAGGATTCGCACGCGATCGCCGATGTCCTGCAGATGCTGTCATGGGCCATCCTCGCCCGAGTGGTCGTCACGCTCGTCGGTCCGATGCTGGTGATCTCGGGGCGGCTGATCTACGCGGTCTGGATTCCGGCGATCGTCATTGCCGCCAAAGGCCTTGCCCTGGCGGCGATGGCGTCGCACGGGGCGATTGGTGCAGCAGCCGCCTATCTCATCGCCGAGATCGGCGTCGGGCTGCTGCCGAACGTCATCTTCTGCCAGATGGCCGCTGGCGTGTGGCTGAATTGGTCGGTCACGGTGAAAGTCCTGGCATCGGCCGCGGTCATCGCCGCGGCGACCCGGATTCTCGGGCTGGAAGGAAGCTTGTTGCACGGCGCGGTGGCGGTGGCGGCCTACCTCGCAGTGGCCGCAATCCTCGGGGCTGTCCGGATTCAGCCGCTCAGGCAGCTCTACTCGAGCATAACGCGGCGCGGCGACGGTCATGCCTAGCCCTTTGCGCATCGCCATGATTGGCGATCGGGGCATTCCCGCGCGCTACAGCGGCTTCAGCACCCTGGTAGAGGAAGTCTCCACGAGGCTCGTCGCGAGCCATGCGATCGACGTCACCGTCTACTGCCGCTCGAATTACTTCGACACGCGCCCGGAGGAATACCGGGGCGTGCGACTGGTCTATCTGACGGCGCCGGGGGGCAAGAGCTTCGAAAGCCTCGGGCACAGCGCAAGAGCCATCCTTCACGCCGCGCGTCGGCCCTTCGATCTCGTGTTCGTCGTCGACCCCGGGAATGGCCCGCTCACGCTTCCGCTTCTCCTGTGCCGCATGGCGTTCGTGATCCATACCGACGGGCTTGGCTGGCAGCGCACGAAGTGGAGTGCCCTTCAGCGCCGCTACTACCGATGGTCGGAATGGGTGTCCGCGCGCCTGGCCACCGGGTTGGTCTGCGACTCCCCCGCGATGGGCGAGTACTACCTGCGAGCATACCGGGCTGCGAGCGCATACATCCCCTACGGCGGGGTTGTGGGAGACCCGCCGGACGACGCGGCGCCCGCCCTCTTCGGCCTGGAGCCGGGCCGCTACCACCTGGTCGTCGCAAGGCTGGAACCGGAGAACAATGTCGATTGGGTGATCCGCGAGTACAAGGCTTCGAATGCGCGATTCCCCCTGATCTACGTCGGCGGGGCCCGGTACGAGTCGGACTATTCCCGCCGCATATTCGCGGAAGCCGGCGCGCGCGTGAAATGCGTCGGACCGGTGTACGAATCGGGAATCCTCAATGGCCTGTACAAGCACTGCCGGACCTATATCCATGGGCATGAGGTGGGGGGGACGAACCCGAGCCTTCTGCGAGCGATGGCGGCGGGGGCCGCCTGCGTGCCCGTCGATGTCGTTTTCCACCGCGAAGTCCTGGGGGAGAGCGCGGCGTTCTTCAGCAAGGAAACGGGCTGCCTTGCGAAAATCATCGAGAACATGGAAGCTGACGCCGGCACGACCTCGCGGCTGGGGCGGGAGGCGCGTGCCAGGGCCGAAAGGTATTACCGCTGGGATGCAGTCGCCGCGGCTTATGCCGAACTCTTTTCGCGCATCGTCGATTCCCGCAGGGCCGGAATCGCTCGCGCGCGGGCGCACGACGTGTATCACCCCGAGCGGTTCATCGCTTCCGGCGATATCGGGTAGCGGCGGCCTCGCAAAGTATGGATTCTGGAACTGTAAAACCATCTCTCGAGGAGAGCGATTCCGATGAAGAGGATGCTCGCTAACGTCGGCATTGCCCTCGTCGCATCAATTCTCGCGTTCGGCTTCGGGGAACTCGTGGTGCGGCTGATGTTCAAGGATGAGGCTGTCCTGTTCGCGCGCTACCAGACGGGCTATGCGTACGGGAAATACCGGCTCCGCGGCCTGCGTCCAAACATGGAGTTCTGGCACTCGAGCGTTGACGGCAGCTGGAAATTCACGACCAATGCCCGGGGATTCCGCAACACCCGGGACTTTGCCTACGAAAAGCCGGCCGGCACCCTGCGGGTATTGAGCCTGGGTGACTCGAACACGCAGGGATTCGAGGTCCGGCAGGAGCAGACCTTTTCCGCGGTGCTCGAACGTGCGCTCGCCCGGCCGGGCCGCCTGGCGGAGGTAATCAACACCGGGGTTTCCGGATTTGGAACCGCCGAGCAGCTCGCGCTCCTGGAAAACGAGGGTGTGAAGTACCGGCCGGATGTTGTCGTGCTTGGATTCTTCGCCAATGACTTTGATGACAACCTCAAGTCGGACCTGTTCAGCCTCGACGCGCGGGGCAAGGTCATCGAGAAGAACTTCGAACACCTGCCGGGCGTGAAGATCCAGAACGTCATCTACTCGATTCCAGGCGTCCGCTGGCTCGGTGACAATTCCTACTTCTATTCGATGTTGTTCAACAACGTCTGGATTTTCGCCAAGCTCCAGCTTGGCAGGCTCGCCGCGAAAGGGGCGTCTGGAAATCCCGGAAAGGAGCCGACCGAAGTCGACGGATTCGAATACAACATTCCGCGGCGTGCCACGCGCTATCAAACCGACCTGGCCATCGCCCTCATGGAACGCATGCAGGAGTTCTGCGTCCGCAACGGCATCCGGCTGGTCGTCGTTGACGTTCCCGCCTATCGCGAGCCGTACCAGTCCGGTCCTTCGCTGACCGAGCCCGTGCTCGAACGCCTGCGCGCGTCGAACCTGGAGGTCGTGTCCAGCCAGTCGCTGCTGGCGACCTACGAAGGCGCGGCCGAAATGCACGTGCTGCACGGCTACCACCATATCTCCGAATTTACGCACAGCCTGATCGGAGTCGAGGTCGCACGCCGTATTGGCCGCGGGCCCTGAAAGAACGGGCGAGGCGGGCGAAAAACGCACCCTCCTATAAGGCCCCGCACGACTGGCGCATTGGCGAATGTGCGGGCGAGCGGACATAGGCCTGTGCTAAGGTTAGGCACCGTAAATCGCCCCGCGCCCGCCGAATGCAGACCCACGAGTCGTTGGACCGAAAACACGAGGTCGCGCTGTCTTCCGAGCGCAGCTTCGGCCTGGTATTCGCGGCCTTCTTCGCCATCGTCGCCGCCTTCGGGATGTGGCACGGGCACTCCGAATCCGCATGGTGGCTCGCGGTCGCGGGCGTATTCGCCCTGCTCGCCTTGTTCTGGACGGCGCCGCTGGCGCCTCTCAATCGTCTGTGGGCGCGCCTGGGTCGGCTGCTTCACGCGATCGTCAATCCGTTGCTGATGGGGTTGATCTTCATCGTCGCGATCGTGCCGATGGGCCTGGCACTTCGGCTCTTCCGCAAGGACCTGCTGCACCTGCGCCGCGACTCTTCGGCGACGACGTATTGGGTCGCCTGCAATACATCCGCTTCGCGTCCGGACGCCATGAAGGACCAATTCTAGGAATCTCTTGGGGAGTGGAGCAATGTTGTCGCTGGCGAAAGAGCTGTGGCGCTTCATGCGCACGAGGAAGAAGTACTGGCTGTGGCCCATTATCGTGGTGATGCTGGCCCTCGGAGGCCTCGTGGTGCTGACCCAGGGATCCGCGGTCGCGCCGTTCATCTACACGTTATTCTGATCCCCGCTGCGAGAGCAACGCGACGCCGTGCGTATCCTCGGAGTCTCCGCGTTCTACCATGACAGCGCCGCGGCGCTGGTCGACGACGGACGCATCGTCGCCGCGGCCCAGGAAGAGCGCTTCAGCCGCCGCAAGCACGATTCGCGCTTCCCGGTCCACGCGGTCGAATACTGCCTGGCCGAGGCAGGGGTGCCACTCGAGGCGATCGACTACGTCGCCTTCTACGACAAGCCCTTCCTCAAGTTCGAACGCCTCCTCGAAACCTACCTCGCGTTCGCGCCGCGCGGCTTCCGCTCGTTCCGGATGGCCATTCCGCTTTGGCTGAAGGAGAAGTTGTTCCAGAAACGCCTGCTGTGCGGCGAATTGGCGCGCCATGCCCCGCACGTGAACTGGGATGAGCGACTGCTTTTCAGCGAACACCACCAGAGCCACGCGGCCTCGGCCTATTACGCTTCGCCGTTCGACCAGGCCGCGGTGCTGACGATGGACGGCGTGGGAGAGTGGGCCACCACGTCGGTCGCGCAGGGCCGCGGAGCCGCGCTCGACATGATGCGCGAAATCCATTTTCCGCATTCGCTCGGCCTGCTCTACTCGGCGTTCACGTACTACACCGGCTTCAAGGTCAACTCGGGCGAGTACAAGCTGATGGGTCTTGCACCGTACGGCGAGCCACGTTTCCGCCAAGCCATCCTCGACAACCTGATCGATCTCAAGCCGGACGGCTCGTTTCGCCTCGACCAGGGCTATTTCGACTACTGCACCGGCCTCACGATGACCAACACGCGTTTCGATGCGTTGTTCGGTGGTCCGCCCAGGCGCCAGGACGAGCTGCTGACGCAGCGCCACATGGATCTCGCCGCCTCGATCCAGTCGGTGCTCGAGGAGGCGGTGCTGCGCCTGACGCGCTCGCTCGCGGCGGAGACGGGTTCGCGCAACCTGTGCCTGGCCGGCGGCGTGGCGCTCAATTGCGTGGCCAACGGCAAGATACTTCGCGACGGGCGCTTCGAGCGAATCTGGATCCAGCCGGCCGCGGGCGATGCTGGAGGTGCCCTCGGCGCGGCCCTTGCGGCCTGGCACCTTCACCTGGGAAAACCGCGCGAGCCCACCGGCGGCATCGACGCGATGCAGGGGGGATACCTGGGCCCGTCGTTCAGCGACGCGGACATCGCCTCCCGCCTCGCGCAGTGCGGCGCCCGTTTCACGCAACTGCCCGAGGCGGAGCTGACCGGGCGCGCTGCAGCCGACCTGGTCGCGGGCAAGGCGCTCGGCTGGTTCCAGGGCAGGATGGAGTTCGGCCCGCGCGCGCTCGGCGCGCGCTCGATCCTCGGCGATCCGCGTTCGCCCACGATGCAGAAGACTCTCAACCTGCGCATCAAGTATCGCGAATCGTTCCGACCGTTCGCACCGGCCGTATTGCGCGAGGACGTCGCCGAATGGTTCGACCTCGACGGCGACTCGCCTTACATGCTGCTGGTCGCAGACGTCGTCGATCGCCGGCGACGCGCGATGACTGCGAGCGAGGAAGCATTGTTCGGCATCGAAAGGCTCAACGTTCCCCGTTCCGACATTCCCGCGGTGACTCATGTCGACTATTCGGCGCGGGTCCAGACCGTCCACAAGGAGACCAACCCGCGTTTCCATGACCTGCTTTCGCGGTTCAAGGCGGCGACAGGCTGCCCGGTACTCGTCAACACCAGCTTCAACGTGCGCGGCGAGCCCATCGTGGGCACGCCGCAGGACGCATTCCGCTGCTTCATGGGCAGCGACATCGAGACACTGGCGATCGGCAACTGCCTGCTTGCCAAGGACGCGCAGGACCCCGCGTTGAAGCTGGACTACAAGAATGCCTTCGAGCTCGACTGAGCCGCGCCCCTCCCCACCGGACGACGCGCAATCGGAACCACGCCGCTCGAAACGCCATTCGCTCCGGGTGAATCTCCTGCTCTCGGTCGTGAGCACGGCGGCCCTGTTCCTTCTCATCGAGGGACTGGCCAGCCTCCTGATGTCCGCGCGCGTCGCAAAGCACACGCTCTCCATGCGCGAGGAGTCACATTCGCGCTACGACGCCGATCTCGGATGGAGCCACGCGCCCGGCCTCCGGATCGACAACCTGTATGGGGAGAACGCGCACTTCACGACCAACTCCCGGGGCTTCCGCGGCCGGGAGGACTTCGACAAGGCCATCCCGCCGGGGAAGTACCGCGTCGTCGCGCTCGGCGACTCGTTCACCATGGGCTACGGCGTCGGGGATGAAGCGAGCTACCCCTCGCAGATGCAGGCAATTTGCCCCGGGCTGCAGAGCGTCAACATGGGACAGGGCGGCTACGGGATCGACCAGGACTATCTCTGGTACAAGCGCGATGGCGCGAAGCTCGACACCAACGTGTTGCTCCTGGCGGTCATCGCGCACGACTTCTACCGCATGGCGGGGGACAATTTCATCGGTTACGGAAAGCCGGTGCTGCGGGTCAGGAACAGGGCCCTCGTGATCGAAAACGTCCCGGTCCCCGAGACCTGGAACACGCGCACCGCGATGCGTCGCGCGCGCGCGTTCCTGGACAGCCTGGCCGTGGTCAGGACAGGGCATTGGCTGGCCGGCCACGCCTCCGCCCCTCCGGAGGAGCAGTTCTATGGCGTCGTGAGCGAGGACGTCTTCGCGGCCGCGGGACTCGTTCTCGACGAGCTTGCCCACCTGTCGAAGTCCCGGGGACAGCACTTCGTCGTCGCCTACCTTCCGATCGGTTATCTGATGCAGAAGGAGCCGACGCGCGAGTTGGCATGGCTCGAGGACTACGCCCGCAGGAACGGGGCTTCGTTCATCAATCTGGTTCCCGAATTCAAGCGGCTGACGGCCGGAGAGTTCGCCCGCATGTTCCGGCCCGACCACCACTACACCGAGGAAGGCAACCGGTTTGTGGCGGCAGCCCTGTTGCGGCAGCTTGCCGGGCGGATTTCCGGCTTTCCGGAGTGCGGGGCTCGCGGGATACGGTGAGCCCGATGCAGAACCTGCGCTTCGTCACCGCTGCCGAGCTCGACGAGATCGGTCGCAGCGGTGGCTCGGTGGTGGTGGCGTTTGTCGCGAGCTGGAACCAGCGCTGCCAGGCCTTCGCCCCTGGCTACCGGGCGTTCGCCGCGGGTTGCGGCGCTGCGCTGCCCGCGGTTTGCGTCGACGTGGACGAGTGCAGCGCCCTTACGGCGTCATTCGACGTTTGCAGCGTTCCCACCATCATCCTGCTGCGCGCCGGCGCGGAGGTGCATCGCGAGGTGGGGCTCGACCTGGGGGCTCTGGGCACTCGCCTCAAGTCGGAGGGCTACGCGACCGAGTGATTGTCGCTTGCGAACGGGCCCGGGCCCGGCCGATGGGCGACGAAGAGCATGCCGGGCGAAAGGCGTGGCAGCATCCGCCCCAGGATCCGGATGAGCCACAACCGTAGCTCGAGGCCTGGGTACTCGCGCCGGATCCGGCCCAGCGACACGACGCGCAGCAGAAGGCGCAGGCCGCGGTTGCCGCCGTGCAGCATGCTCAACAGCGTGAATGGCAGCGACGCGTTCAGGTGGAAGCTCTGCCCCTGCGCCCCGATTCGCTCGAAACCGGTCATGCGCAGGATGCTCCCCATGCCGGGGATCGTGTAGTGGTGAATGTGCTGCACGCCGACGTGCGAGAGCTCGTCGGTGGAATCGGCGTAGACCCGGAATTCGATGAAGGGCGTGTGCTTGCCGAGCAGAACGTCCAGCCGGTTGCGGATGCAGTGCAAGTTCGGCACCGTCAGGATCACTCTCCCACCGGGTTTGAGCACGCGCAGGATCTCGCGCAGGAGCTGGTCCGGGGAGAAGATGTGCTCCAGTATCTCCGAGCAGACCACGGTGTCGAACACGCCATCGGCGAACGGTAGCGGTGCGTCCAGGTTGTACTTCACGGCGAGGATGCCGAGACCCTGGATACGGCTCAGGTTGGCGTCGGCGAGATCGATGCCGACCACCGTGTGGCGAACGCCATAAAGCGAGGCGAGCCAGCCGTTGCCGCAGCCGGCGTCCAGGATCAATTGCGCAGCCGGGCCTTCGGCCACGCGCGCCACCACGTTGCCGTAGCGATCGTCCTCGAGGTAATGCCGCCGGGTCATGGGCGGGTCGTAGACCTCGGTCATCCGGTCGTAGAACTGCTCGTAGCCGCCCTTTTTGGCCATCGCCTTCGATCGATCCGCGCTTCGTTGCATTCCCGGGGTCTTCGGAGCTGCCCGGGGCCGGTGCTTCATCGCCGGGCCGACCGCTCCCGCCACCATTCGAGCGTCCTCGCCAGGCCTTCATCGAGGCCGACCTGTGGTTGCCAACCGGTCATCGTCTTGATCTTGTCGATCACGCACACGTAGCGGCTCGCCTCGCCCGGCCGCGACGCGATGGCGCCGATGCGCAAGTCCGCCGCCCGCCCCGCCAACCGCGCCGCCTGCTCGGCCACCTCGCGCACTGTGCACTCTACGCCGCTGCCGACGTTGACCACTTGCCGGATAGCCGCCTCGGTGTCTGCGAGTGCAAGCAAACCGCGCACGGCGTCCTCGACGTAGAGGAAATCGCGAGTCTGCTCGCCCGTGGTCATCGCGAACGGGCGGTGTTCGGCGCACGCCTCGAGCAAGGACGGGATGAACATGCCAGCCATCTGGTGCGGACCATACACCACCGCCAGCCGTGCCACGCAAATGGGGGGCGACGGCAACGCGACGCAGGCCAAGGTGGCCGCCAGGCGCGAGATCGCGTACGCCGTCTGCGGCTCGGCAGGCTGGGCCTCGCGGAACGGGACCGGCCCGCGCCCGTACTCCTCGCAGCTGCCCACCAGCACGACCCGGGTGTCGGCGCGCACCCCCTCGATGACGTGCAGGGCGCCGAGTACGTTGGTCTCGAACAACGCCGCGAGATTGGCGGGACTGTTGCCCAGGAGCCGCACGCCAGCCAGATGAAACACGCGATCCGGCGGCCGCGCCGCCAATGCCGCGGCCACCGCGTCGCGATCGCGCACGTCGACGCGATGGACCTCGACGTTCGTCAGGCGGGCATCAAGGGCCGCTGCCGACCCGGGCCGCGCCCAGACCTCGACGGCTTCGCCGGTGCTCGACAGCGCCCGGCAAAGGTGACTGCCGATGAAGCCGGTTCCGCCCGTGATCAACGTGCGGCGCCCGCTGCCACCGCCGTGCGAAGGCGTATCGTCGCCGCGAGCCGCGGAAATCACGCTCACAGCTCACGGGGCGGTCGCGCATCGATGCGACGCACCAGCTCCCGGGTCAGTGGAGGCATCAGGAACGCGCACGCCGCCAGCGGCCAGTGCCGGCTCCACAGAGGGTTGATGCGAATGGCGCGACGCAGCGACCGGCGGCAGCCCTCCAGGTCGCCGCGCCGCACGGCGATACGCGCCTGAAGGTTGTAGAACATCGACAGGAGCCGCCGCCGAAGCCGCTCGGCATGGCCGTGGTAGCGGCGGCGCTCCAGGATGCGCAGCACCATCCCCACAGCCACCGGATCGGCGCCGATGCCCTGGTAGCGCTGCATCTGTCCCTCGTGGAATCGAAAGCGAACCAGCTCCTCGGTCGCGAACCAGGCCCGGCCGTCACGCTCGCCGAGGCGAAGCAGCAGGTTCAACTCGAACGGCCACAATCCGAAGCAATCGTCGTCCACGAAGCCCGACGCATGCAGCGCCGCGCTGCGGATCACGGTGCCGCAGATCGGCACGAAGCCGGTGCGCATGAGCGGCTCGAGGATTCGCATGGGCCCTTCGGGTTGGCCCTCTCGGCCGCGCGCCCGGCGATAGCCCGACGTGCGCTCGGCCGACACGACACCGTCGGAGTCGATCATCCTGGCGTTCGCAAAGAAGCACACGACGTCGGGATTGCGGTCGAGGCGCCGTATCGCCGCTTCCAGGTGGGCCGGCTCCAGCAGGTCGTCGTCGTGCAGGATGACGAAGTACTCCTCGCGGCATTGGCGGAACAGCCAATCACAGTTGCCGTATTCGCGGATATTCTTCGGCTGCGCCCAGTAGCCGATGCGCGGATCGCCAAGCTCCTCGACAAACGCGCGCACCGCAGCCGCGGACTCGGGGTGCGAGGCGTTGTCGCTGATGACCACCCGCCAGTCCTGGAAGGTCTGCTGGCGCACGCTCTCGACCGCCAGCTGGACGAAGTCCGGACGGTTCAGGGTCGGAATGCCAATGAAGACTCTCGGCACGGTCTGGGGGGCCGCGACGCCCGCCGCTACGGGAGTCGCGCAGCGCGATTTGTGTCGCGCAAGGCTAGCACAAGCCTATCTCGGTGCCCGCAAATTCGCCAGATCGGTACTCATCATGCCGATGCCGAATTCCCGGCCCTTCCAGCCGCGCCGGATCATGTTCCCGAGCGCGTCGTATCCCGTGTGTCCCCCGAACCACAGCCTCACCTGGTCGCCGTCGATGAGGGCTGCCGGACCGCTGAGCTCGCCCTTGGCCGACCAGTCGTTGTCGTCGCGGCGCAGCAGCGGGCCGCCGTTCTCGACGAACCTGAGCCCCCCGTCCGTCGAGATCGCGTGCTGCAGCGCCACCTGGCGCCAATTCGGTTTCGCGTTCTTGTCGAAATGGACGACGTCATAGAAGAGGTGAATCGTGTCGCCGTCGGCGAGCGCGGAGGGAGTGGAATATCCGGGGAACCCCGCCTCCGGAGGGTATAGCTTCGACTGGGTGAGCACGACGCGCGGCGTGTCGAAAGTCCGCCCATCCGGGGAGATGGCAAGCCCGATGCTCTGCAGCTGCGGGGGCGAACCCCCGGCGCGCGCCCCGATCCCGATGAAGTACAGGTGCAGCCGGTCCTTGTAGACGACCGCGCCGGGCTCGGCGACCGCGTAGCCGGTCCACTCGCTCACCTTGCCGCTCGAAGTGATCACCGGCTTGGGGTCCTTTTTCCAGTTGATGCCGTCGGGAGAGGTCGCGTGCCCGATCTCCATCACCGGGGCGTGGCCGGAAGGATGGATGCCGCTGAAGTACATGTGGTACTCGCCGCGAAAAAAAACCACCGAGGGGGTCTCGATGCTCACGAAAGGCGTGCCCGAAGCGTCCATGAGCGGCTTCGCGGGATCCAGGCGCCAGTGGATGCCGTCATTGGACACCGCGCGAAAGGTGAGGATCGGCGGCGAGAACGGCTCCTTCGTGCTGCTCGTCATGTACATCAAATAGGTGTCGCCGACCTTGAGCACGCTGGGATCTGCCCAGAGCCCCTTGTCGATGAAGTCGCCCGCCTTGACGACCGGATTGCCCGGATGGAGTATCCAGCGCGCCTGTCGGGGCGCGAGATTCAAGGGCGCATCGATCTCGCTGGCGCACGCCGCCAGCTGGCCGACCAGGACCGCGGCGGCCAGCGCGGTAAACGGGTTCAAGGGAGACACTCGCCGGGCCATCGCACGCACTCCTCGTTCTAGAAATTGTCTCGGGCAAGGACGCGCGCCAACTCCTCGCCGGCAATGCGGTTTCCCAACCGGTTCCAGTGATGCCCGTCGTAGATCCGCACGACCTGCCCGCTCTTCTCGGCCGCTTCGACTTTCTCGGAAACCGACGTCTGCGCCTCCAGGCCCGCAACCCGGGCCATCGCCTTCCAGGTCTCGGTCTCCTCGCGCTTCGAGGTATTGCAGGAAATCGAGACGGAGCGGGTGCCCTTCGGCATCGCCGCGACCAGCTGCGACATCAGATTTGTCGTGAGCGAGATCGCCGCCGCCTTCTTCGCGGCGTTGGCCGGCGCGTCGGTCCCGCGGTCGCCGGATGGATCGTCGATGCGGTACTGGAGCTTCATGAGCTCGATGTCGATCTTGCGGAACAGGCGGGAGTTGTTGTGCAGCACCTGGTAGGGATGGTACTTGGGCAGTCGATAGGCGATCAAGCCGTCCACGACGTATGGGCGCAGGTTCTTCTGGTTGCGGACGTGGCTCGTCATTGCCTCGAGTTCGAAGCTGTTGTCGGAGAGGTCGTTCGTGCAGTACTGCAGCACGAAGATATCCGGCTTGATGAGGTCGATGAATTGCCGCGCCAGGAGCAGCTCCTGCAGCGTTCCGTACCCGCCGCCCCCGATCGCAAACACCTCCACCGGCAGGCGGCTTGCGACAACGCCAAAATAGGCCTCCTCGTTGCTGGTGTAGGGATCCGCGGTGAAGGAGTCCCCCACGACGAGCACGCGCTTGCGCGTCCCCGAGAGGTCCCCAAAGGCGCGAAATCCGTTCCGGACGGTGGAAAAATCAACCTCGTATTCGCCCCCCCCCTGGTCGCGTATCTTCATCCGCGCGGAAAATCCGGCTTTCGGCTTCCAGCCCAGCACGTCGTCCGGCTCGTAGACCAGGGGCTGGCCGAAGGTCCTGATGACCACCTCTCCGAACAGGGCCAGAATCACGAAAGCAATCGTCAATCCCAGCGCCATGTCCCGATACTTCTGCATGTCCACTTCGAGACTCCGGGTCCGGGGAGACCGACATTTCGGGTGGGGGAACGTTACGTTACGACGCCGCGCGGGTCAACGTTGCACGCTCACCGAGGGCCGCGACCTTGACGGGCTCTGGGGGGCCACGTACGATCAGCCGGCCGCAGGGTCCAGATGCGCGGTGCGATCGGGCCTTGACTCCTTCCGAATGTTCCCCAGAGCGCGTCTACAGACAGGTCATGTCCACCGGCAGCGAAGCCTTAAAGAGACGCGTAGCGCTGAAGCTCGCGAAGGTGCCCGTGCTGGGTCCGACGGCGATCAACCTGTACCTGCGCAGAAAATACTGCGATCGTGTCGTCACTGCCGCCAAGGTGGAAAATTTCATCCAGGCGCAACAGGACAAGTTCGACCGCGCCGTAGAAGTCAAGTCGCTCCCCTGGATCGTCAACCTCGATACGTTCAGCGGGTGCAACTTGAAGTGCCCCTTCTGCCCCACCGGCACCGACCAGATGGAGCGGCGCAAGGGACACATGCCGATGGAGCAGGCGAAGCGAGTGATCGACCTGGTCAAGGATCATGCGCTCGAGATCCGGCTCTACAACTGGGGAGAGCCGTTCCTGAATCCCGACATCTTCGAGATCGTCCGGTACGCCCGCGACGCGGGTTTGTTCACGGTCATCAGCTCGAACCTCAGCGTCAAGGTGAAGGACCTGCCCCGGAAGGTGGTCGACTCGGGACTCGACCGCCTTACGGCGAGCATCGACGGGATCTCCCAGAAAGCCCTCGAGACCTACCGTCGCAAGGCGGACGCGACGTTGTGCTTTGCCAACATCAAGGCCATCGGCGAGGAGAAGGCCCGCCAGGGAGTGACCCACCCATCCGTCGAGCTGAGGTTCCTGGTCTTCAAGCACAACGAGCATGAACTCGGCCAGCTAGAAGCCAAGCGCCGCGAGGTCGGCGCCGACCTGTTCCTGCCCCGCCGCGCCTTCATCTTCCACGACTCCTTCATTCCGAAGCATCCCGACTTCCAGCCGATCAAGCAGATCTTCCACGGCACGTGCGATTTCCTGTACTCCGAACTGACGGTCGAGGCTACCGGCGCGGTCTCTCCCTGCTGCACCAACACATCGGCGAAATGGGACGTCGGCACCATCGAGGACCTCGGCGATCTGCGGGAATTCTGGAATGCGCCGATCTATCGCGCCATGCGGGCCTTCAACGCTGGAAGGAAGGATGCCGAAAGCCTTGCGCCGGGCCGCGAGATCCTCTGCAAGACATGCGACCTGGTCGACCACCCGAACTGCGGAGCCGGCCGGCTCTCGCCGCTACCCCCCTCATTCCAGGCCGCCGGGATCACGTATGCGCACGGCCTGGACAACCATCAGGCGCGGCAATTCGACTGAGCATCGCAGCCGCAGCGTAGTGGACGAAAATTGAAACGCCCCCTGCGAGTTGCAATCGCCTGCCCCGGCGTCGGTCTCTCGCAGCGGGGATTTGAGCGGATGTTCCACGACCTGTTCAGGTTGATGGAAGGGGAACTGGACGTCACCCTCTTCAAGGGTGGCGGCGCGGCGAGCGATCGGGAGAGGGTGCTGACATTCCTGCCGCGAAACGGGCGCTTCGTGAGGACGTTTCCGATCCACCGCCTGCTGGGCCGAACGCCGATCCATGTCGAGTGCATGACGTTCGGGCTATCCTTGCTGCCGTTCTTGCGCGGGAACCACTTCGATGTGGTGCACTGCATCGATCCCTCGCTGGCCCGAATCCTCTACAAGCTGCGGCGGCTGTTCGGCCTGCAGTTCAGGCTGCTCTACACCCACGGCGTTACGATGCCACCCGCCGACTACCCTCCCGCGGACCACTGTCATCATGTGGCCGAGCGGCCCTATCTCGAGGCGCTCGGCGCCGGCATTCCGGCCGGCGCAATGACGCTGGTGCCGTGCGGGTTCCACCCGGAGCGGTTCGACGCGCCGAAGAGCCGGGAGGAACTGCGCCGCGAATACGGGCTTCCGGCGGACGCCTTCGTGGTCCTGTCGGTCGCGGCGCTCAATCGCTCGCACAAGCGCATCCACCACCTCATCGACGAAGTGGCACGGCTGCGAGGCAACTACGTGCTGTGGCTCGACGCAAGCATGGACCAGGGCGAACCGGACCTGGTCGCGTACGCGCGTTCGCGCCTGGGTGATCGCTGCAGGATCACCCACGTGCCCTCCTCGAAGGTGGGTGAGCTCTACAGGATGGCCGACGTCATGGCACACGCGTCGGTCTTCGAGTCATTCGGGCTTTCGATCGTCGAGGCTGCCTCCGCGGGCCTGCCGGTCATCACTCACGACACGCCGCACTTCAGGTGGCTGCTGCCCAACCCGCAGGCGTGGCTCGACATGACGTTGCCGGGCGCGCTGGCGAGCCGCCTGTCGTTCCTGATGGCCCATCCGGAATCGCTCCGGGCGGTCCAGTGCGGGGAAGCCGTGCGGCAACGATTCTCCTGGAACCTGCTCCGACAGGATTACAAGGCATTGTACGAGCGGGTCTCGGAACTTCCGCTGGCAGGCCAAAGCGGTACAAGCAAGAACTATTTCTGGCAGCTCCATGGATAGTCGCGTGGTGCTGTCCATCATCATCGTCAACTGGAATGTCCGCGACCTGGCACGCAAGTGCCTCCTGTCGGTCAGGCGGGAGATGCTGCTGCCTGTCGAGGAATACGAGTTGATCGTTGTCGACAATGCATCCGGTGACGGCAGCGCCGAAATGTTTCGCGCCGAGTTCCCCGACATCACGCTGATCGAAAGCCCGACCAACCTAGGCTTCGGCGCGGGCTGCAACAAGGCATACAAGCTCGCAAGGGGTGCCTTCGTACTGCTGCTCAACCCGGACACCGAGGTGATCGACCACGCCGTGGATGGCCTCCTGGAGATCATGCGCTCGCGCGCAGCCGCGGGAATCGTCGCGCCGCGATTGGTGCACGAAGACCTGTCCTTTCAGCCGGCCTCCGGGGGGGCGCTGCCCACGCTGCGCAACGTCGCGTGGAACTACCTGTTCCTCAAGGATATCCTGCCCGGATTCATCGCGCCGCCCGCGCTGTTTCTCGAAGGCGACCCGCAGGGGCTGTTGAGCATCGACTGGGTGTCGGGAGCGTCGATGCTGCTGCGCCGGGAAGCAATCGGCGAGCAGATATTCGACGAATCGTTCTTCATGTTCGGCGAGGACATGGAGGTGTGCGACAGGGTTCGCCGCGACGGATGGGAGGTGCTCTATTCAAGCCGCCATTCGATCATCCATCACCATGGCAGGAGCTTCGACCAGCAGGAGTCTCTCGAGGTCCGCGCAACTGCGCATAGCGGGCCGCGGCGGGTATTCGAGAGGGGCCGGGGCCCGATCAGCGTCCTTCTCTACGACGCGATACTGATGACGGGTTATCTGATCCGCTGGGCCTTGTACCGGGCCCTTGCGCTGGTCCGGCCGGGCCGCGGCTACGAGGATCGCTCGAAATTCAGCAAGGCCTACGTGCAAGCCATGCTGCACGGCCCACGAAATCGCGGAGAACCTCGAACCTAGGGTTCGGCCCCCACCATACTGGCCACGCCGCGGCCGGGTTTGGCGGCGCCGCCCGGCCTGCAGGGCACGCATTCCCGGACCTGCCAATCGACCTTGATGCGCGTGACCATCTTCGACAGCGCCTTGATGTGCGTCGTCCAGACCGCAAGCGCGCTCTCCAGTTCGCGGCTGCCCTCCTCGCTCAACCGGAACTCCACCTCCCTGGCGCTTGCATGGCGGTACTCGTTCGGGTCTCCCAGCTCCCCCTGAGCGATCCAGGACGGGAAGTCGTAATGCAGGGTCGCCCGCGCTGAGGAGAGGATCGAATTGGTGTCGTGGCCCGAGGCGTGCAACAACTTGATGTAGGAGTGGAAATCCTTCCAGAAGACGTCGAAGGCGCGGATCTCCTTGTCGACGCCGCGCTCCTCGAGCAACGCCCGCGTCGCGTTCATCGCCGCATCGCACACCTCGCCCCAGAGATGGAACGAGGCGATTGCGCGGTAGCGGTACATGAGGTTGTCGCCGATCTCGCCGCTCTGCAGCTTCTGGAAATTGTCCGCCCTCGAATAGAACTCGATGCAGGCCTCGGGCGTGGTGAAGAGCTCGCCCTTGGTCTCCGCCACGAAGCTGTCGAGGAACGCCTTCATCGCAGGGCTGCCGTTCTCCATGGCAGGAAGCATGCGCGACCACCACTCGGAATTCTTGATTCCGTGCGCGCGCGCAAACTTCGCTACCTGCTCGAACCAGCCGTCATTCCAGAAGACGCTGCTGACGAGGTGCCACTTGCGGCAGGTGACGTAGTCGTCGAACGGCAGCGTATCGGTCGCAACGATGATCTCCTCGACGTCGAAGACCTTCTCGCTCTCGTACACGCCGTAGTTCTTCGGCAGCACCCGGAAGCGGGTGTCGAACTTGAACAGCGCGCGCGACTCGAGGGACTCGAGCTCCGCGCCCTTCAGCATCATCGCCTGGAAGTTGTGCATCTGGTGGATGTTGCTGTCGAGCAGCTGGTGAAGTCCGCGCAAATGGCTCGTGAGCGACTCGCCGGGAAGCCCCAGGATCAGGTCGGAAACCGAGCGCAGGCCACGGCCGCGCATGTGAACCTCGAGCACCTTGTAGGCCTCGAGCTTGATGCTCTCGCGCTTCACCTTGCGCAGCACTTCCTCGTCGAGCGACTGCACCGCCTGGTAGAGAACCAGCGCGCCGCTCACCTTCTCGACCGACTTGATGATGCGCTCCGGCTTGTTCTTTCCGGTGGTGGCGTCGATGAAAGTGGGCCACCCGTAGTCCTTCTGCATCTGGCCGATATGCGAGGAGATGTCGATGTCGCGCTCGTACATGCCGTAGTTCGAATCGGCGATGCGCAGCGTCCCCATGTTGGGCGAATGGCTCTTGATGCGCCTGGCGATGTAGGTGATCTCCTCCTTGATGCGATCCGCCGAAAAGTTGTGGATCTTGGAGTAGTACTTGGTTCCCTGCACGCAAAAGGTGCAGGTGAACGGGCAGCCTCGGTTGGTCTCGATCATCGGCGCGAGCTTGCCGTCGAAGAACTCGTCCTGGATGCCGGTGAGGAAGGGCGACGGGATGTCCTGCACCTCCTTGTGGCGCGGCTTGGTTTCGTCGATCGCGGCGTGCCCCTCCGGGTTGCGGAATACCGACGATGGGAGACCGACCGCGCCCAGAGCCTTTATCGACTTGCCCGCATCCATGAACGTCTGGACGATGTGGTGCGCGAGGAAATCGCCCTCGCCCAGGGCATACACGTCGAGGTGCGGGTACTTGGCGAGATACGCAAGCTGCCGCTCGGGCTCGATCGAGATGTTGGGCCCGCCCATCACGGTGAGGATGTTCGGGTTTATCGCCTTGGCCGCCCTGAAGAAATAGTGGCTCAGCGCCTCGTTCCAGACGTAATTGCTGAGCATCAGCACGTCCGGGGGAGAGGCCTTGATGGCCTCGAGCAGGCTCTCGGCATAGACGAAGATCCGCGAGTCGATCTCGCGGGCCGTGTCGTCCCGGTCCATGACGGCCTTCATGTACGCCACACCAAGCGGCATGCAATCATTCGCAAGCACGCCTGAATAGTTGTAGCGCAGGTCGCCCAGAAAGACTCGCGTAGCCATGGTCATCCTTTCGCCCTTCGGCCCCTGCGGGCTATGGCGTCGATACGCTCTCTTGCTCTTCTCTGAGGAATTGATGGTACCACTCGATGGTGCGCCGCAGCCCCTCGTCCATGCCATGGCGCGGCGACCACGCGAGGAGCTTGCGCGCCTTGCTGGCATCGAGGTATTGCTCGCGGATCTCCGACGAGGCGATGTTCTGCACGACCGGGCGCAGGTCCGCGCGGCCCATCATCGCGAGAATCTTCTCGGTCAGCTCGAGCATGGTCGGGCGAAGCTCGAGCCCGAAGTTGAACGCCTCGCCCGCGAGGGACTCCTCGCCCGCAAGCCGCTCAGCCAAGGTCAGGTAGGCATCCGCCGCATCCTCGACGTACAGGAAATCGCGCACGAACTTGCCGTCGCTTCGGATGAGGAACGGCTCGCCGCGCACCGTGGCCCGGATCACCCCCGGGACGAGCCGGCTGAAGTTCAGGTCGCCTCCACCAAAGATGTTGCCGCAGCGGCCTACGGCCGCCCGCACCCCGAAGGTGCGCGCATACATGGTGGTGATCAGGTCGGCGCAGCTCTTCGAGACGTCGTATGGAAACCGTCCCTGCAGCGGGTGATCCTCGCGGTATGGCAGGCTTGACGAATCCCCGTACGCCTTGTCCGATGACGCCACGAGGACCTGGTTCACGCCCGCCTGACGCGCGGCCTCGAGCAGCATCCAGGTGCCGCGCACATTGGCTTCGAGCGTGCCGACCGGGTCCCGCTTGGCTACCCCGACGAGCGTCTGCGCTCCGAGGTGGAACACCGTGTCGATCGAATACTCGGCGAATGCCCGGCGCAGCAGCCCGTCGTCGCACAGCGCCCCCTGCACCGTAACGATGCGCGACATCCAGCCTTCGCGCACCAGGCGGTTGCGCGGGGAACCGTCGCGTACCAGCGCGACCACGAACGCTCCGCGGCGTACCAGCTCGGGCACCAGCCAGCTGCCGAGCAGCCCCGTGGCTCCCGTGACCAGGACCGGGCGTCCATCCCACGAGAAATGTGAAACGGGCGTCTCCCCTTGGGCGGTTGTCAGCGGTTCGCCAATCCGGCGTGGCGCGGCACCCACGGCACGTCGCCGCCCACGCATAGCTTCTCGAGTTCCATCTGGTCCTTGCTGGTATCCATCGACTTCCAGAAGCCCGTGTGCCGATTCACGAAAAGGCGGCCGCGGCGGGCGAAATCGGGAAGCACGTCCTGCTCCAGGTTGTGGCCGCGCCACTCTTCCAGCGCCAGCTTCTCGAACACGAAAAACCCGGCGTTGATCCAGTAGTCGGCGATCAGCGGCTTTTCCTCGAAGCGCTCCACCCTTCCGTCGGCGTCGAATACGACGAGGCCGTACTGTGACCGCAGGGGCACGGTCGTGAGCGTGGCAAGGGCCCCGGAGCGCTTGTGCCCCTCGAGCAGCGCGTGCAGGTCAAGGTCGCCCAGGCCGTCGCCATAGGTGGCAAAGAAGCGCTCGCCGACGTAGGCGCCGCACCGCTGGATTCGATCCCCGGTATCGGCATCGTCCCCGGTATCGACGATCTTCACATTCCATTCCGCGAAGCGGCCGTCGAAGTAGTCGTAGAGCATCTCGATGCGGTGGCCGCCGGCGAGCACGAAGTCCGTGTACCCCTGCGCGGCGTAGGTGCGCATGAGATGCACCAGGATCGGGGTGCCGTTGACTGGCATCATCACCTTGGGAAAGTATTCTGTGAACGGGTAGGAGCGCGTCCCCTTGCCGCCGCACAGGATGACGACCTTCATCTGCTCCATTGCCGGGTCATCCCTGTCGTTCCTGTCGTTCCTGTGAGGATTGAGCCTGATCGGACTTGTCATGGGACGATGCTCTGGATGAGCTTGTAGTTGAGGTAGATCTGGTAGGGCACGAGTACGTCGGAAAGCGCGCGGAAAATCTGCGCGCGACCGGACTCCGGGACGAACACGATGTCGTCAGCCCTCAGCATCGTGGCGGCCAGCGAGAGATACGGACCGGGCTGGCTCATGGAGAAGCCGCCCCCGGCAGGAATGGCCTCGAGATAACCCTCTTCCGAAATTCGAATGATCGTGATTTCGCTCTCGCTTCCCGTGCGCAGGGCACCCCCTGCCGCGGCGAGAGCCTGTGCGACGGTGACTGCATTGCGGGCCGGAAAGGCGCCGGGCGTGCGCACGTCTCCCAGGACGTAGACGGTGGGCTGGCGCACCTGGACGGGAATCACCGTAACCTCCGGCTTCACCAGCCGTGCCGAGAGCGCCGCGGTCACGCTGACCGCAAGCTCCCGGGGCGTGAGGCCCGCGGCCTTTACCTCCTGCACCAGCGGCAGCGACACGAAACCGTCCGGGCGGATCACGACGGTGCGCGAGTTCTCCGGCGAGCGCCATACCACGACCTCGACCTGGTCGCCGGCGACAAGTATGTATTCCTTCTGGAAACGAACCGAGGATCGGATGATCTCCTGCGAGGCCGAGACCTGGCTCGTGTCGCTCCGCGCAAGCGAGCAGCCCGTGGCCACCAGAGCGAGCAGCGCCGCGAGACACAGCGCCGCGACGCTCCGTGCGGGGGCCGCGTTATCCTTCACTGAGACGCATTGCGTACGCACGTTGCCTTCCATCCTCTCGATCAGGGCCCAATGGCGGGATATGTTACCAACCATTCCCGCGCATCACCGTCGCGAACGTGCGCGCGATCACCTTGAGATCGAGCCACACCGACCACCTGTCGATGTACGCAATATCGAGCTCCATCCACTCCCGGAACGGCATGTTCCGGTCCTCGATCTGCCAGAGGCACGTCAGGCCCGGAGGCATGGTGAGGCGACGGCGCTGCCACCACTCGTTGCCGTGCGCCTCTTTCACGGGGAGTGGGCGTGGGCCCACCAGGCTCATGTCCCCCACGAGCACGTTCCAGAGCTGCGGGAATTCGTCCACATGATACTTGCGGAGCCACTTCCCGAATTGGGTGATGCGCGAGTCGTTGCGGATCTTGAACGCGGTGCCGTCGCGCTCGTTGACGCCGGCAAGCTTGTCGCGCTGCGCCAGGGCGTCCTTCACCATCGAGCGGAACTTGATCATCTCGAAGAGGCGGCCGTGCAGGCCCACGCGCGTCTGGCGGAAGAAAATCGGGCCGCGCGAGTCCAGCTTGACGGCCACCGCGACGATCGCCAGGAAGGGCGCCATCAGCACCAGGCCGACTCCGGCACCGATCACGTCGATCACGCGCTTCAGAAGCAGGTGACGGTAGCTGGACGGCCCACTGTAGTGCGTAACCATCGGGATCTTGCCGACGAAGGTAACCTCCGTCGCGTATCCCGCGGTCTCGAACGACTGCGGGCGCAGGCGCACCGACGTGCCGGCAGCGCAGCAAATGTCGAGGATGCGGCTGATGGTGTCGTAGCAGCTGCGCACCGGCAGCGTGACAACCACCTCGTCGATTACGCGCGTGGCGAGGATCGCCCGGATCTGCTCGACGTCATCCAGCACGCGCAGCGCCACCCCGGCGGGCGGGTTGGCCATGAATTCCCGGCGCTCCGGCGACTCGCGCTCGGAGCCATCGTCGATATCGACGATCTCCTCGACGCGAATGCCGAAATGCGGATTCGCGAAAATTGTCTGGGCGAGGTCGCCGGAACGATTGTTGTGGCCCACGATGAGCCAGACGCGGCAATCGCCGCCGCGGCGGCGCAATCGGCGGATCGTAAATCGCATCGCGAGCCGCATCGTGGGCACCGCGATGACCGCCGCGCCGAGGGCCTGCAGGTAGCTGTAGCGGGGCAATCCCCCGCCCCAGATCTCCGCGACGACGCCGGCGATGCAGCACGCGTACAGGCCCACCTCGCTCACGACGAACAGCTCGTTGGCCAGCTCTTCGGTCCGGCGCGCAAAGTAGATGCGCATGCGCTCGGCAACGACGAGAAACGCCAGGAAGAACGACAATGCGAATAACGTCAGCGCATAACGATACTCGCCCCCCGCATCCGCGCCACCGACCAGCCCGTACCAAACCAGCAACGTCGAAGCGAACGCCGCCACCGCCGCGTCGATGAAACGCAGCGAGTGCGCCATGACCTGCACATTGTGGTAAAGCAATTCCCCGTCCCTGTGCGCGTGACGCCGACGTGACATCGACCCGGAGACGCGGGAAAATCTCGCCGCATCCGAGCGCTCATGCCGCGCGGAAAACGATCAATTATTTTTTATGCCCCCAGCCACTGCATGCCGACCGAAGGGCGCGTCCGAGCCCCTACTGCCCCCTGGAGTCGAACGCGACTGTGGGGCGATTCTAACGCCAGTTGCAGGCGGCGGGTAACATTTTCAAGGAGGGCATGGCCGGGGCGCATTTCAGGTGAAATGCCCGCGTTGCACCTGTAGCGGCCTTCTAAGCGTTCAGGCTGTAGAGACGCGAGTCTTCCCCCTCGCCGCCCCTGGCAATCTGGCACTCGTAGGCGAATCCGAGGCGCTCGAGCAGCCTCGCCGAGGCGTCGTTATCTGGCGCGGTGATCGCGACGATCCGCTCGAGGCCCAGCACCTCGGTTGCGTAGTCGCGTACGGCCACGGCCGACTCCAACGCGTATCCCTGGCCGCGGAACGCCGGCAGGAACGCGAAGCCGATATCCACGTCCTCGAGGCTGTCGCGCTTGATGAGGCCGCAAAGGCCGAGGGGCGTGCCGTCACGCAGCTCCACGGCGTCGAGGCCGAAGCCCAGGCGCTCGTAGAGCTTCATCGGACCCTTCTCGATGTAGCCCCGTGCGTCCTCGACGGTTCGCACGCCGCGGTCGCCGATGAAGCGCAACCAGTCGGGATCGTTGACGAGCTCGAGGATGAAGGCCGAATCGGCCGCGCACAGGTGCCGCAGCACGAGGCGCGCGGATTGCAGGACCATTGCCGTGCGCGAACTGCTTCTGCGTGCCCTAAGGGCAGTCGAATCGCGTCACCCGCAGCGCGCCGAACACCGCCACGCCCTTGCCGCTCTGGTCGACCGCGCCGACGCTGGTGCCGTCTTCCTTGGCGCTCGCGATGTGCGCCTTGCAATGCGCCTCGATGTTCATCGCGCCGGCCACCGTCACGTTCGAGCGGAAGCAATACCAGCCGTTGGGGTTCGAGAGGCGAATCGTGCTTCGGCCGGCGACGTTCACGGCCGGGCGAATGAGGATGAGGGCCGGTCGGTCCGTCGGCGCGTCGTTGCCCGATTGGCCCGCACCGATGCCGAAGACCTTCACCCCCGTGCCGATCACGCTGTCGGCGGCCTTGCCCTTCTTGAAGGGCGACGATTTGCCCCATGAAGCGATGCAGGAGTCGAGGACGCCCTGGTCCTGGGCGAAACCGGTGGCGGGAAGGACGACGGCGAGGATGGCAAGGAGCGTTCGGTTCACGGGGCTTCTCCGGGGTTGGGCCGCGGCAGTCGCGGGTCGTCGAGGGATCTTATGCCACCGGCGGCGCGAATGAAAATGCCCGCCGATCGCAACACTACGGGCTTGGCCGCGGGGCCGCCGCCAAGTTCGCTTGCAGCAGGGAAACTCGCAGCCCGCGCGCTGCGAAATGCCGGTTCAGGATCTGAACGATCCGTGTCGGGGAGGTGCGCCGAGCGTCGTACGAAAGCGAAAGCGACGCCGCCTCGACCGAGACTCGCAGCGATTGCGCGTCGATCCCCGGGGCCGACTTGAGCGCATTGGCGATGACGCGCCGCGCCTGTCCGGCCTCCGGAAGCTTTCCCTCGATCGCAAGGAACGCGATCTGGTGATGCCGGTCGAGTGCCTGGGTGATGACGCCGTGGTCGTACACCGCGGCGACGCGATCCTCTTCGCAGAAGCCGCATCCCGACGCGGGCAGCGACGCGCTGAGGATCGCGGCCATGAGGCTCGCTGCGGAGGCCGGGATGCGACCTGTCAATGGGCACCCGCAGCCTTGATCGAGCCGGCGGGCTGGGCATCGATCCAGTGGAAGTACTTGAGGTACTGCCGGATTTCCGTATCGGTCAGGCTCTGGTTGGGCATCGGAATGTTGTTGTACTCCTTGAGCATGGCTTGCGCCGCGGGATCGGAGGCGAGCATTTTCTCCGGCGCCTTGAGCCAGCGCGTGAGCCAATCGTCGGTGCGCCGCTTGGTGACACCCGCGACGTCGGGACCGAGCTTCTTGCCTCCGCCGACCGAATGGCAAGCGAGGCACTTGCTTTCGAACGCGAGCTTGCCCTGGACGGCATCGGGCTCCGTCGGCGTGGAGCTCGCTTCCATGTTGTGGTGCTCGAGATCCTGCTTCGGGGGTGCCGGGGCGGTGGAAATCAACCCGATCGCCCCCTGCGAGGCATTGGCGAAATGGTGATCGACCATGATGTACGAGCCATCCTCCGGAATCATGAATTCCACGATCGCACTGTTGCTGGATCCCAGCAGCACGGTCTGCATGCCGCGGAACTGGTTGTCCGGATTGCCTTCCCACCAGACCCGGTCGAAGATCGTGCCCACGACGTGAAAGCTCGAAGTCTTGCTCGGGCCGACATTGAGGACGAACAGGCGCACGCGCTCGCCCGCCTTCGCCGGCAGCGGATTCCTCACCATGCCGTTGTGAGTGCCGTTGAATACCGTGTGGGTGGGTTGCGAGGCGCGCAGCCGGTCGGTATCGAGCACGTAGAGCGGCGCCCCGTCGACCTTGCGCTTGCCGGGATCCGGCTTCGCGTAGAACTCGCTCTGGATCACCACGTACTCGCGGTCGGCCTTGCCGGGAAACCCGTCCCGCGGCTCGACGACGACGGCGCCGTACATGCCCGAGGCGATGTGCTCGAGGATCATCGGCGTCCCGCAGTGGTACATGAAGACGCCGGGGTAGTTGAGCACGAATTCGAACTCGATCGTCTGCCCGGGGGCGACCGACCGGTACTTGTCCTGCGGCGAAACCATGGCGGCGTGGAAATCCATGGAGTGCATCATCGGCGCCGCGGTCAGCTTGATCCCCGGCACCGGCTCATCGCTGCGATTGGTCATGCTGAACTTGATCCGGTCGCCGACCCGGGCGCGCACAGTCGGGCCCGGGACGGTATCGCCGAAGGTCCACGCGCTGAACTTCACGCCCGGCGCGATCTCGATGATCTTGTGGGTGGTGTCGAGCTGAACGGTCTTGACCGCCGCGGGATCGAGCGGCTTCAGGATCGCGTCGAGACTGAGGGCGCCACCGGTGGCGAACGGCCCCGCATGGCGGGTATCCGTGACTTTCGCCGGCGGCGACTTGAGCTCCATCCCGGCGGGATCGTATTTGTCCCTTGGGGACTTCGGGGCCTCGGCCTTCGAGCCGCATCCCGCGAGGGCAAGGACGGCGGCGATCGCAACGGCGGGCCCGCGAAGCGCGTGAGTGAATTCTTGAACGACGGTCATGGCTCGTCTCCGTGAGGGGGAATCCCGCTGCTGGGACGACGATAGGCCATTGGGGTGAGGCGATCTGTGCGGCAGCGCACCCGAGGGTGGACCGCGCCATCGAGCTACCGGCGCGGCCGAATTGGGGGAAAATGGCCCGCAGGCGGATTCCAAAACGACTCATTACAGGGAGAACATCATGTTCGAACGTCTCGATCGCAGCATGGATCTGGTGAGGGCGAGCGCCAAGGTGCTCCGGCAGGACAAGGAGCTCCTGTGGTTCCCGCTGATCTCCTCGGGGGCACTGGTAGTGGTGATGGCCGCCTTCGCCCTGCCGATCTTCGGGCTCGGCGCCATCGACGGGCTGGATCGCCCGGACGGCAGCACGCACCCGCTCCTCTACGTGATCGCCTTCCTCTTCTACTTCGCCCAGTACAGCGTGATCTTCTTCTTCAATACCGCGCTCGTCGGCGCGGCGATGATCCGCCTCGAGGGGGGCGATCCCACCTTCCGCGACGGGCTGCGCATCGCGACTTCCAAGATCGGGGCGATCCTCGGCTACGCCTTCATCGCGGCGACCGTCGGACTCGTGCTGCGGATCATCCAGGAGCGCGTCGGCTTCATCGGCAAGATCATCGTGGGCCTGCTCGGCGTGGGCTGGACGATCGCGACCTACCTCGTCGTGCCGGTGCTCGCCGCCCGTGATGTCGGCCCGATCGAGGCGATCAAGGAAAGCGCCACGCTGCTGAAGGACACCTGGGGCGAGAACGTGATCGGCCAGGCCGGCATGGGCTTCGCCTTCGGCCTCATCCTCATGGGGGTGATCTTCGCCGGCATATTCCTCATCGGCCTGACCGCGGCGACGCACAGCGTGTTCCTGATCGCGACAGCCGTCGTCTTGACGGTCCTCGCCGTCGGCGTCACCGTGCTGGTCCAGGCCGCCCTGGCCGGGATTTACTCCGCGGCGCTCTATCGTTACGCCACCGCGAGAGAAGGCTCTCCGGGTTTCGACGCGGATGCGATGAAGCTGGCGTTCGCACCGAAGTAGCTTACGTTCCACCCGGCACGCCCGCCCCTTTGAACGGAGCAGGCGCGCCGGGCCTGATTACTTCTCCATCACGAGCACGTTGTCGAACTCGCCCTTGGCGTTGCTGCCCTTGTGGGTGATGGTCATGGTCTTTCCGTCGGCCGAAACGGACCGCACGAACGTCTGGACCACCTTTCCGCCCTTCTTGTCGACCCGCTCGACCTTGCCACCGTCGAGCTTCTTCAAGGCCACGGTGTCGGTGACAGCCGAGCCGGTCATCGGATAGTCCTTGCCGTCGTATTGGGCGGTGTAGACCGCCGTGGTCTTCTTGCCCTCTGCGTCCACGAAGTCGCTGCTGGTCTTCACGCCCTTGCCGGCGGGCTCGAACTTGACCACGAGGGACTTGGGAGGCGGCCCGGGCTTGTACTTCGACTTCGCCAGGTTGAGCTTCCACGTGCCCATTCCAGGGTCTGAGTCTTGCGCCCAGGCGGCGGGCGCGACCCAGGGTAGCGACATGATCATTGCAACGATTGCCAGCTTGCCGAGCGCGGATCGCATGTTGTTCCCCCTTTTTGAGTGCGTTCCCGAGGGCGCCGGAATGGCGCGGGGAGGCGAGCGCAGATTACGCCTTTGGCGAGCGGCGTGCAGGCTACACTACTTGCGCGAACCCACCGGGAGACATTTTCATGAACTCACTCAAGCGGGCCGGCGCGATCGCCGGTGCGATCGCGATGGTGGTCACGCAGGCAACGGCGGCCGAGCCTGCTTCCGCGTATCCGAGCAAGCAGATCACCATCCTGGTTCCCGCGACCCCAGGCGGTGCGATCGACATCACCGCGCGGCTGGTCGGCCAGAAGCTCACCGACGCGTGGGGCAAGTCCGTCGTGATCGAGAACAAGCCCGGCGCCACGGGCATGATCGGCACCGATGCGGTGGCCAAGGCCGCGCCCGACGGCTACACCCTGGTGCTGGTCGCGAGCAGCCACGCGATCAACCCGAGCATGTTCAAGACGCTGGCCTACGACACCGTGAAGGGCTTCGAGCCGGTGATACTCACGCACGTGGTGCCGCTCATGCTGGTCGTCACCAACTCCCTGCCTCCCAAGAGCGTCACCGAGCTCGTCGCCTACGGGAAAGCGAACCCCGGCCAACTCACCTTCGCGTCGAGCGGCCCCGGGGGCGCGCCGCACATGTCGGGCGAGCTCTTCAAGAGCATGACCCGGATCGAGATGCTGCATGTTCCCTACAAGGGCAGCACCGCGGCGCACGCCGATCTCCTGAGCGGGCGTACCTCGATCATGTTCGACACCGTGGCTGCGATCAATACGCAGGTGAAGGCGGGGGCCGTGCGTCCGCTCGCGGTCACCACCCTCAAGCGCTCGGCCGCCGCACCCGACGTCCCCACGATGGAGGAAGCGGGGATCAAGGGTTATGAGACCAGCACGTGGGGCGGAATCCTCGCGCCCGCCGGCACGCCGAAGGACATCGTCGCCAAACTCAACGCCGAGATGAACAAGGCGCTGAGCGCTCCGGATGTGCGGCAGAAGCTCGCCGGCGCCGGCATCGAGCCCGCGGGCGGCACGCCGCAGCAGTTCGCCGATTTCATCCAGTCGGAGATGGTGAAGTGGGGCGGAGTCGCGAAGGCTGCGGGAATACAGCCCGAGTAGCAGACCGCGCCAAAAATCGTCAATGGACCCGTCAGATACTCACCTTCCAAAGGACATTGAGGCGCTGCGGCGTGCGGAACGCCGCGCATCCTTCAAGTAATACTTGTGGCAGCTCGCGAAGGACACATTCCTCTACAGTCTCGGGGGAATTGTGGTGGCCCTGACTTTGGGGGTTACGGCGTACCTGTTAGTTGCGCCATCAAAACAGCGCCTCGATCCGCAAGGCCAACACAGCACGATGCAGGATCGCGTTCGCGCTGCGAAAACAAAGTAAAACGGGATTTGCGTGGAGAACTGGATCGTAAACCGGTGACGCTTTGGAGGGCGGCTTGCAGGGCTAGTCGTGAAATCCCACGGTCAAGCCCTTCGACCAGTAAATGCGTTCATCCTCCCCCTTCGGATGACTGACGCACAAGCAGCGCCTCCCGGGAAGCGCGTTGAGCGTTGCCTCGGCGACTGAGCGGCGGTGCGCGACCGGATGGTCGACATGGGGCAGTACCTCGACAGCGACAACGTCCGGCGCCAGGCCAACGTGGTCGTGCGCCTGACGGTCATCACCACCGTGGGGCTCATCGGCACGACCGTGGTCGGGTTCCTGGGCATGAACCTCATCGCCGAGGCGGACAACCCGCTCCCGATCAAGCTGCTCTATTTCCTGCTCGTGTTCGTCCCGGTGACTGCCCTGCTGGTCTACACCGTAGCGAAGTCCAAGCGCCTGTCGGGTTTCTTCGAAACGCTCTCCGACGAACTCGTCTCGACGCGGCCCAAGTGGCAGTCCTTCGTCCAGGTGTGGGAGAAGAAGAAGAAGCGTGCGCAGGCCGAGCCGCGCTGAGCGCGGTATCATCCCCCGGCCATGCCTACCCACGCAGAACCCGGATGAACCTTTTCCGTTCAGAGCACCCGCAAGGTCTTCGCCACCGGATCGACCTCCACTTGCGCGCCGTGCGGAATCGCAGCCGTCACGTCCTCGTCGAATCCGGCCAGCATGGTGATGTCGCCGAACGCCGCGCCCTGCGCCAGGATCGGGTTGACCGAGTTGAAGACGATCGCCAGCGGAACCTTGTCGCGCGAACGCATCTCGTGCAGCATCCATGCGCTGGCCACGCCGCCCTTAGCGGTATCGAGGACCAGGATGCGCCCCACGTAGGATTGCCCCACCAGCTTGTGCGCGGGCCGCGAGAAGATGCCGGCGATCCGGTCGAGGTCGTAGCGCGCCGAAAAACCGTCGTGGGCCACCAGCGCCTCCCCACGGACCTTCGTGCCCATGGCATGACGAGCGATGAAGACCTTGCCGCTCATCCCAGTCTCCCGGTCTCAGCCGCCGCGACGCATTCCTCCATCGACGCGAGCATCGGCACATACCCGTAGCCGCCGAGGATGTTGACCAGCTTGGCGCTGTTGGTGGCGAGCGTCTTCCAGCCGTTGGCCTCTGCGATCTCGCGCGCGTACGACTGGTAGAAGCACATACCCGAGTAGACGCTGCCGCCGGCCGCCTCGATGCGCCGCGTGTAGCCGAAGCGGTCGGAATCGGGCTTCACCTGCGGACTGGTGACGGCCAGCAGCGGGATCTTGAATTTGCGCCCGTCGCAGAGTTCGGCGAGTGCGCGCAACTCGTAAAGGCTCAGCTGCGGCGCCGAGAACACGACCACGTCCACTTTGGTGTCCACCGCGAACGATTGCTGCAGCGCCTTCACCTCGGCACGGCCGACGCGATGCTCCGGGAGCCCCTCGCCACCGACGTCGGCGAGCCTGGAAGCCTCGGGCGTGATGCCGACGATGTGAAACAGCGCGATCGAACCGAAGCTCGCCATGGCCGCGCCGAAATGCTTCAGCTCGTCGGAGGTCGGCGCGCGCTCGATTCCCTCGACCACGGGGACCGACCAGTAGTTACCGGCGATGCGGCCAATGACGCCGCCGAGCGCGCCCCAGTCGTTTAGCGACTCGGGTGTCCAGTTGACGCGCACACGCACGGTGGCCTGCCGGTGCGCATCGAGGTGAAAGCCGTAGCGTGGCGTGCGGCCGGTGATTCCCGCCGACAGCGCCGACGGCCCGCCCTCGAAGTTGGAGCGCGCACCGCACACCGAGTTCGAGTAGATCACCACCCCGGTATCGCCGAATGCCACGTGTTCGCCGCGTGTGGCGGCAAGCACCGTCTGGTAGTTGATGCAGGTGTCGGTCATCGAGACACCGAGCTTCACGAATGCGGCGATCGCGCGCCTTTCGAGATCGACCATCCAGTCGGCCTGCTTCAGTTCCTTGGCCTTGGTGAAATCGGTTCCACGCGGATCGGTGATCGTCGGAATGCGCACCGTGCGGCTGCCCTCCTTGGTCGCGGCAAGCGACTCCAGCCAGCGCACGCCCGCTTCCCCAAGGCTCTCGGTGTCGGCCATCACGTGCGCCTGGGTCACCGCCACGAAGTCGCGTGCGCCGAAGAATTCGCCGACCTTCACCTGGTGCGCCAGTGCGAGCCGCGGCACCGCGCCGAGCTGGCCCGCGAGCATCGCCTTCTCGTCGTCGTTCAGTTGCATCTTTGAACTCCCTTCGTCATTCCGCGATTGCGCCCGAGTCGCGCACGGCCTTGCCCCATTTCGCCACTTCCCTCTTCTGGAACTCGGCGAGCGACAGAGTCTCTGTAGCCGGTTGCACGCCGAGGTTGCCGAGTTTTTCCGTGAACGAGTCAGAGCGCGCGATTCGCTCGATCTCGTTGCGCAGCGTGGTCACGACGGCGGCAGGCATGTTGGCGGGCCCGAACACCGCCCACCATGCGGTCGATTCGAAATCCTTCACGCCCGCTTCGTCGAGCGTCGGCACGTCCGGCAAGGCGGGAGAGCGTTTCTTGCCGCTGATCGCCAACGCGCGCAGCTTGCCGGCTCGCACGTGCTGGATCACCGATTGAAGCGGATCGAACATCATCGGGATCTGGTTGCCGAGCAGGTCGGTCACCGCGGGGGCACTGCCCTTGTACGGAACGTGCTGCAGCTTTAGCCCCGACGCCGTGGCGAACATCTCACCCGTGAGATGGCCTGGCGT
Source organism: Burkholderiales bacterium (assembly GCA_031381925.1). Classification (GTDB taxonomy): domain Bacteria; phylum Pseudomonadota; class Gammaproteobacteria; order Burkholderiales; family Usitatibacteraceae; genus Usitatibacter. The sequence goes on from JANMYH010000234.1 coordinate 47,457, forward strand.
CCCGTTGCCCGCCGAGCCGAAACTCACACTTCCGGGGTTCGACCTGGCTTGCGCGATGAGGTCTTTCACTGAACCGATCGCGACCGCCGGGTTCACGACCACGGCGACCGGGGCGCTCGCGACCAGCGCGATCGGCGTGAAGTCGCGTACCGGATCGTGCGGCAGCTTGCGGTAAAGGGCGCCGTTGATCGCATTCGTGCCCACGGTACCCATCAACAGGGTATAGCCGTCGGGAGACGACTTGGCGACCACGTCGGCACCGATCGTACCGCCGGCGCCACCGCGGTTGTCGACGATCACGGTTTGCTTCAGTGACTCGCCGAGCAACTGCGCCAGGGGGCGCGCGACGATGTCGGTCGGACCGCCCGGCGGGAAGGGCACGACAAGGCGGATCGGCTTGTCCGGGAAGGACTGGGCTGCCGCCGGACCGGGCGCGGCGCCAGCGGCGACGCTCAGGAAGAGGACGGCCAGAACGGAACGCCGGCCGGATCGATCGGTTGCGGTCTTCATGGTCTCCTCCTGATTGTCGGATACCTGCCATGACCTACTGCGCCTGCAACCGCTCCCGCATCCGCCGCGCTTCATCGCCCATGCGCGTGAAGTGGAAATCCTTCAGCTCGGGCTGCAGGTTGCCACCCGACCACAATGCCGAGGACTCGGGTTCGATCACCAACTCGACGAAGCGCGGGCCATGCGAGAGAAGCAATTCCGGCATCGCGGCGTCGAGCTCCGCCGCTGTGGAAAGTCGCATTACCGCCGCGTTGCCCGCAGCCTTCGCGAGGCCCGTGAAGTCCAGCGCGGCGGCCGACGGGATGGGGATGTTGGCGAGGTTCTCGAACCACACGCCGTTGTTGAAGACGAAATGCACGAAGTTCGGCGGACGAATTTCTGCAGTGCTCACCAGGGACCCGAGCTGCATGACGAGGCTTCCGTCGCCATCGAGCACCAGCACCGGGCGATCCGGTTGTGCGACGGCAATCCCCAACCCCAGGGCGCTCGCGCCACCCATGAGGGGGACGCAGGCGATATTGAGGCCTTCGGGATCCAGCCTGTCCACATGCTTGATCGCGGACATCGTGCTCACGACGATGGAGCGGCCGCGATGCTTGATGATGGTTTCAACGGCTTCACTGCATTTCATGGCGACTCCTCAATTCCAGGACAGGTTGCGGTCGAAAACCACCGCGACGGGCGCGCTGCGTTTGGCGGCCTCCGCGTAGGCTTCGGAAATCCGGCCCACCTGGTCGGCACGATCGATCTTCCAGAACGCAATCTCGAGCGTCTCGAGCAGGGGCTCGAGCATGCGCACGATCCTGCGTCTGGACTTGCGCGGAGACTCGCCGAAGTTCTCTACCTCTCGGCCGAACTGCCCCATGAGGATGACGAGGGGGATCCCCGTATCGAGGCCGATGCCACGCACCGCGTTGAGCCCGGCGTACAGGCCCTGCTGCTGGATGACGACCGCGGACCGGGATCCCCCGATGTAGAGACCCCCGGCGACCATGAAGGCCTCATGCTCGGTGCAACAGGAGAGCGTGCGGATCCTGTCCTGCTTCTCGAGGGCACGGTGCAGCGGAATCTGCACCCAGTCGGGCACGGTCACCACGAATCGCACGTCGTTCTTCTCGAGCTCGCGAAGCACAGCGCCGCCCGTGGGCGGGGCCGAGGTCTTCGGCTGGGAAGATGCCGCTGGTTGGGTCTGCATGGGGGTCCTTTCGGGGGTCACTTGAGTGCGTCCTCCAGGATCATGATCGATGCCTTCTCGGCGATCATGGCCACGGGGGCGTTGGTGTTGCCGGAGTTGATGGTGGGCATGATCGAGCAGTCCACGACCCGCAGGCCGTGCAGGCCGCGAACGCGAAGGCGGGAATCGACCACTGCCATCGGGTCCGAACCCATCTTGCAGGTTCCCGCCGGGTGGAAGATCGTCGCCCCGTACTGGCGGCAGAACTCCACCAGGTCGGCGTCGGTCTTTGCCTGCGGTCCGGGCCGGTATTCGCTGAGGGTGTACGGCTCCATGGCCTGGGTGTTCGCAAGCCTGCGCGCATAGCGCACGCCTTCGAGCGAGCAACGCCAGTCCAGCTCCGTGGTGAGGTAGTTCGCGTGGATGGCGGGAGCGTCGCGCGAGTCTTTCGACCGGACGTGGATCGAACCGCGCGAAGTGGGTCGCAGCTGGCACACGCTGAACGTGAAGCCGGGGAAGTCATGGGGCTTGCCGGCAGCCGTTTCCGCTGAAAGCGCCGCGAAGTGGAACTGGATGTCCGGCGTCTTCGATTCGGGCAGCACCTTCGTGAACAGCCCGCAATGGTTGATCCCCACGCACATCGGGCCGGAGCGCTTGAAAATCCATTTCATGCCGATACCGATGCGCCGCCAGAACGATCCCAGCTCGTCGTTGGTGGTGATCGGCTTTTTGCACTTGTACATCAGCCGGAGCTGCAGGTGATCCTGGAGGTTCTCGCCCACGCCCGGGACATCGGCGACCACCGGGATGCCCTGTTCCTGGAGCCGCTTGGCCTGCCCCACGCCCGAGAGCTCGAGCAGCTGCGGGCTTTGTACCGCTCCGGCGGCGAGGATAACCTCGCGTGTGGCACGCGCTTCGACGATCTTGCCGTCGTGCTGGTAGCGTACGCCGCTCGCACGCGTTCCCTCGAACAGGACTTGCGAGACGTGGGCGTGCGTCTGCACCGTCAGATGCTCGCGGTGGCGCGCCGACCGCAGGTAGCCCACGGCGGTCGAGCATCGCCAGCCGTTGCGTGTGAAGAGTTGGTAGTAACCCACCCCCTCCTGTCGCGCGCCGTTGAAATCGTCGGTCGTCGGTACGCCGAGCTCGTTGCCGCCGCGGATGATCGCCTCCATCAACTCGGGGCGCTCGTGGATGTCGGAACAGGCGAGAGGCCCGGAACCGCCGTGGTATTCGCTCTCGCCGCGTTCATTGCGCTCGAGCTTGCGAAACAAGGGAAGGACATCTTTCCAGGCCCAGCCCTCGTTGCCGGCCTGTGCCCACAAGTCGTAGTCCTCGGCCTGCCCGCGAATATAAATGAGGCCGTTGATGGAGCTCGAGCCTCCCAGCACACGGCCCCGGGGCCAGTAGAGCTTGCGGTTCTTCAACTCCGGCTCCGGCTCGGTCTCGAATCCCCAGTTGTACCGGGGATTGAACATCGTCTTCGCATACCCGATGGGAATGTGGATCCAGGGGTACCAATCCCGAGGCCCGGACTCGAGCAGGAGCACGGAGTACTTGCCGCTTTCCGTGAGACGGCTCGCGAGGACGCAGCCCGCCGTTCCGGCGCCCGCGACGATGTAGTCGAATTGTAGGGCGGTCGTCATTTGGCCTGCAGGTGGGGACTCGGGATTTCGAGATGGCGTGCTCCGGCGGGGATGTAGATCCGCTGGAAGGACACGGGCGCCTGGTGGTGTGTGAAGGAAAAAACCTCGAGGACCATCCCGAAGCATTTCTTCTTCGCAAGCTTCATCGCCGAACCGATCTCGTCCGGAAACTCGATGGCATAGGCATGTTGCGTGATCGAAAGCGTGGGCGCGTTGAAATGCTCTGCAAGAAGCGTGCGGATCCTCACGCGATGCAATTCCTGGAATGGCATCGAGAGAACCTTTCCGAAACGGTTCCCGTCGATATAGAACTCGCTCAGGCAGTCGAATTCGCCCGCCACGTTGATGCGCCGGCGCACGCGAATGAAGCTTGTCCCTTCCCGCAGGAACATCGACCAGGGTCCCTTCGCCTTGACCATCTTGCGATCGAGTGCCTCCGCATACACCGGGACGAGGGCCACGCCGTCGTCGCCCACGAAGCGGAAATGCAGAAGCTGGCTGGCCTGGGAGCCGGCGGCTACGAAAGTACCGTGGCCGTGCTGGCGCACGAGCACGTTGCCCGCGGCGAGACGGGCCAGCGCTTTCTGCACCGTACCGAGGCTCAGTCCCACCTTATCGGCGATCTCCTTCTCCGGCGGCAGCTTGTCGCCTGGCGCCCAGTGGCCGTCGGCCATCAAGTTGAGCATTCCCGCACGCAGCCGGCTGTGGCGCGGCTCGTCGCTGCCTTCGCCGGCAAGGAGTGTCACGCGCAGCCGCTCGAGCGCGCCCGGCCCGGAGGACTCCCTGGCCGGGCCGGCGGCCCGGGTTTCGCGCGAAGATTCGTATCCCATTTGCTTTTTCATCGGGAGTCAGATACAGTGAAGCTTCATAGCTATATAGCTTAGGCGCTTTTGGATGGGAATGCAAGGCCGGTTCCCCAAGACCGGGCGCCAACGGAGGAGGAGGATCCATGCGAGGCATCGCAAGAGGAACCCGCCACTCGCAGGCGGGCGCGGCGCGCGTGCTGGGCTTGCTATACGGCGCGGCGTCGTTCGCCGTGATCATCGCCATCTGGGCGCTGATGTGGTGGAGCAAGGTCGTCGACCCGGGGCTGCTCCCCTCGCCGGCGGAGGTCTTCCGCCATTTCATCAAGATGATGACCGAGAAGCAGCTCTGGCTCGACATCCTGCTTTCGTCGAGGCGCGTGCTCATCGGCGTCGTCTGCGGCCTCGCGCTCGCCATCCCGGTAGGCTTTCTCCTGGGCTGGTATCGGGGGCTGCGTGCCTTCGTCGACCCGGTCATCAATTTCTTCCGCGCCCTGCCGCCAATCGCGCTGATCCCGCTCGTGATCGTCTATTTCGGCATTGGCGAGCCGGCGCGGGTCTCGGTGCTCATCTATGCCGCGTTCTTCAGCGGCGTGATCGTGATCTACGAGGGCATCAAGCTCATCCCTCCGATCTACATCCGGGTCTCCAAGGCGCTGGGCGCCACCGACTTCGAAATCTTCCGGCGCATCGTGATTCCCGCGGCGCTTCCGCACGTGCTGACGGCGTTCCGCATCGCGGTGGGCGTCTGCTGGACCACCCTCGTGGCTGCCGAACTGGTGGCCGCCGAACGCGGCCTCGGCGCGGTGATCGTGAGTGGACAGAACTACTTCCAGGTGCCTACCATCTTCGTCGGCATCATCATGATCGGGACCGTGGCACTCATCATGGACAAGCTCCTGCGCCTCGCTACCACCCGTCTCCTCTCCTGGCAGGAGTCCCTCCAATGAGCGCAATTCCCGCGAATCAAGCTCCGCGCGTCACCTTCGATCACGTTTCCAAGACGTACAAGGGTGCGCAAGGGGACGTGAGGGTCGTTTCCGACGTGTCCTTCTCGCTCGGTGAAGGGGACTTCGTCTCCCTGATCGGGCCGTCCGGTTGCGGAAAGACGACGATGCTCCAGATGCTGGCAGGCTTCGTCACGCCCGACGGCGGCTCGGTGACTCTCAACGGCAAGCCCATCGAAGGCCCGGGCAGCGACCGCGGCGTCATCTTCCAGGAATACGGCGTGTTCCCGTGGCTCACGGTCGAGAGGAACATCGAGTTCGGCCTGACGCTCGGGCGAAACGCGAAGCCCGAGGCCGAGCGCAAGACAATCGTCGAGCACTACGTGAAGCTGATGCACCTGAACGGCTTCGAGAAGGCCTACCCGAAGCACCTGTCGGGCGGGATGCGGCAGCGCCTCGCGCTCGCGCGCGCGTACGCGGTCAACCCGAACATCCTCCTCATGGACGAGCCGTTCGGGGCCCTGGATGCGCAGACTCGCCTCGCGCTGCAGCTGCAACTGATGGAGGTGCTCACCGAGGAGCGCAAGACGGTGCTGCTGATCACGCACTCGGTGGAGGAGGCGATCTTCCTGTCCACGCGCATCCTCATCATCAGCGCGCGCCCGTCGCGGATCCTGCGCACCATCGAGGTCCCGTTTCCTTATCCCCGCACTCCCGAGCTGACGGCCACGCCGGAATTCCAGCGCCTGCGCCTGGAGCTCGAGGAGATCAGCATGCAACAGTTCGCCGAGCAGCAGAAGCTGGCCGCCGGCGCCCAATAGGCAAGCCCAAGGAGATTTCCCATGAGTCAATTCGCTTCGCGCCGCAAGACCCTCTCCCGACTCGCCGCGCTGGCCGCGGCGCCGTTGGCGGCGAGCCCGTTCCGCCACGTGTATGCCCAGACTGCCAAGCCCATCCGCATCGGCTATATCCACATCCCGACCTGCGACGCGCAGATGTGGCTGATGAAGGAGCTCGGGACCTACGCAAAGGAAGGCCTCGATCCCACGTTCACGCGCTTCAATACCGGGATCGAGGGTTTCTCGGCTCTCGTGGGCGGCAGCGTGGACGTGTTGACCACGGGAGGTGTCACCCACAACTTTCCGGCGCGCGGGCAGGGCATCGTCGTCCTTCCCAACTGCGTCGAGTTCGGCGGGCAAGTGTTCGGCCGCGGTGACGCGGGCGTGAACTCGCTCAAGGACCTCAAGGGCAAGAAGGTCGCGACGACCCTCGGCACAACGGGCCAGATCATCCTGCACACGGCGCTCAAGAGCGTCGGCCTCGATTCGACAAAGGACGTCGAGATCATCAGCCAGACGATGCCCGCTGCGGTCACCTCGTTCGTGACGGGAAGCGTGGCGGCGCTTTCGACCTGGGTGCCGTTCAACCTGCGCGCGCGCGATGCCAAGACCGCCAAGCAGATCGCCGAGGCGCACCAGTTCGCGCCGAAAGCCGGATATGTCGTCTCCGCGTATTCCTCGACACGCAAGGTGCTTGACAGCAATCCCGATCTCGTGAAGCGGCTCGTGGCGGCGTGGGGGCCGGCCAACGAGATGATGCTGAAGAAGAAGGACGAGGTCGCGACGATCCTGCAGACCAAGTACTACAAGGACGACATGGACATGCGCGACATGCGCGCCAATTTCGAGGCCATGGACCTGTACGATTCCGGGAAGTGGTCCGCGATGATGAAGGATGGCACGCTGGTCGGCATGCTGGATTCGGTTACGAACATCTTCGTGGAGATCGGCGCGATGCAGTCGCCGCTTCCCGCGGCGAAGTATTCGGATTTCGCCCTCTTCTCCGCGGCGTACAAGGCGTAAGGCATGGGGGACGCGTGGTTGCGTGATCTCGACGCTGCCACGCTGCGCGCCGACCTGGTGGCGGGGCTGCTGGGCGCGATCCTCGTCCTCCCGCAAGGCATCGCGTTCGCCACACTCGCGGGATTGCCGCCGGAGTACGGCATTTATACGGCGGTGGTGCCGTGCATCATCGCCGCGCTTTTTGGCTCCAGCCGCCACGTGGTATCGGGTCCGACGAACGCCAATTCGCTGGCGCTCTTCGCGATGCTCTCTCCTCTCGCGCTGGTGTCCTCGCCGGAGTATGTCGGGCTCGCGCTCGTCGTGACTTTGCTCGTCGGGCTTACGCAGTTCGCGCTCGGCGTCCTGCGACTCGGCGCCCTCGCGAACTTCATTTCCCCGACCGTGCTTCTGGGATTCACGGCGGGGGCCGCGACGCTCATTGCGATCCACGCCTTGAAGGAGCTTCTGGGTCTCGATGTGCCTTCGGGGGCGCGCGCATTCGACATACTGCAGGAAGTCGCGAGCGCGGCACTGAAGTCTCCGAGCGGAATCGATCTTCTCGCGCTCACAGTGGGAGCCGTGACGATCCTCGTGGCACTCGTCGTACGCCGCGTGGATGCGCGCTTGCCTTTCATGCTGCTGGGACTGGCCGCGGGTACGGTCGTCGTATGGGCCGCGGTGTGGCCCGGATTTCGCCAGCTCGTGCCGACTGCGCTGCAACACGCCGTGGCGACGGTGGGCCTGATCCCGAGCGCGATTCCGCCGTTTTCGATCCCGCGCCTGGACTGGAATCGGCTTCCCGACCTGCTCGGGATCGCCGGGGCACTCACCATCGTGGCCCTCGGGCAGGACATTTCGATCGCCAAGGCGATCGCGCATCGCTCGGGCCAGCGCATCGACGCCAATCGCGAATTCGTCGGTCAGGGCCTGTCCAACCTCGCGGGCAGTTTCTTCTCGTCATACATCTCGTGCGGCTCACTCAACCGCTCGCTTCCCAACTTCGAAGCGGGAGCACGCACGCCGCTCGCCGCGGTTTTCTCCGCGGTCCTGCTGGTTTTGCTGGTGGCCTTCACCGCACCAATCCTTGCGATGATCCCACTCGCCGCGGTCGCCGCATCGTTGCTTCTGGTCGCCTGGGCGCTCTTCGACTTCGAGGGCTTCCGGAAGCTCTACACGATTTCTCGCGGTGAGTTCGCCATAGCGTCCACAACCTTTGCGGCCACGCTTGCAGTGCGTCTCGAGCTGGCCATCCTTTTCGGCACGCTGCTTTCGCTGGTGGCGTATCTCTACCGGACCTCGCGGCCCAACATGCGGGTTCTCCTCCCCCACCCGCAGTCGCCGGATCGGCGCTTCACCCCGATCGACGATTTGAAGCAACCGCTACAGGAGTGCCCGCAACTCAAGCTCGTGCGGATGGAAGGCTCGGTCTACTTTGCCGCCGCGCAGCACGTGAGCGACAAGCTGCTCGAGTTCCGCCAAACCCAACCCGGACAGAAACACCTGCTCGTCATGGTGAAGAGCATGAACTTCGTCGACGTTGCAGGGGCCGACGTCTGGGAGCTGGAGCTGCGGGAACGGCGCGCGATGGGGGGCGACCTCTATTTCCATCGTCCGCGGCCGGACGTTCTGGAGATTTGGCGGCAGACCGGCTTCATTGATCGGCTGGGGGCTGATCACATCTTCCCTTCCAAGCGCGCCGCGATTGCGGCCATCTACCCGCGCATGGATCCGGAACTATGCAAACGCTGTACCGCACGCGCTTTCGAGGAATGCACTGCGTTCGGGCGCGATGAGATGTAGTGGTTGAAAACTGGCGGAGAGGGCGGGATTCGAACCCGCGTTAGGCTATTAACCTAAACACGCTTTCCAGGCGTGCGACTTAAACCGCTCATCCACCTCTCCGGTGGCACGACAACACGACCCTCTCCCAGGAAGAGGGAGAACATCGCCTGGCCCCCTCCTAAGGAGAGGGAGAACATCGCCCAGGGCCGTGGACAGCCCGAAATTATACCTTGCGACCCCGCACCGGCGCGAGATGGGTCAGCGGCGCAGCAACTGCCAGCGGAAGCCGTAGAGCTGGCGGTAGAAGAGGAATATCACCACCGCGATCATGATTCCGTGCACCGGCCACAACCCCAGCCAGCCCGGAATCTTGCCCTGTGCGGTGTAGGCCTGGAAGACCGACAACAGGTTGTTGTACAGCGCGTAGATCAGGACCGCGAAGACCAGGTTCCACGAGCGCCCCGAACGCGGGTTCACGACGGCGAGCGGGATGGCGAAGAGCGCCATGATGAGTACCGCCAACGGCAGTGCCAGGCGCCAGTGGAGCTCGGCGATCTGATCGGGCTTGCGCTCGGCCAGCAGGTCCAGCGTGCCGGTCGCCTTGTTGGAAGGCGCCTCGCGGGCGGCCTCGCGCGGCTCGATGCGCAGCGCATAGCGGTCGAAATCCACGGTCCGATAGTCGAGCGCCCCGGGCGTGCCCTCATAGCGCCGGCCGTTCAGCAGCACCACGAAGCGGTCGCCGTTCGCCGCGGTCTCGACGAAGCCGCGCTTGGCCACCATCACCCCCAGGCGGTTGTTCTGCGTCGACTGCACGAAGACGTTGTTCACCTCGTCGTCGCCCTCCGAGAACTTGTCGACGAAGAACACGCGGTCGGCGCCGCGCGACTCGCGGAAGATGCCGGGGGTCACGCTCGAGACCTCGTCGCGGCTCGCGAGGAGCCGCTGGTACTCGACGCTTTGCGCCTGGGACCACGGCGCCAGCCCCAATGAGAGCATCGCGCAGATCACCGCCACCGGAAGCGCGAACTGCAGCACCGGCTTGATCCAGGCCGCGATCGACAGGCCCGAAGTGAACCACACGGTCATCTCGCTATCGCGATAGCTGCGGGTAAGCGCCAGCAGCACCGCCACGAAGACCGCGATGCCGAGGAGGACGGGAAGGTAGGTGAGGATCCCGAAGGCGATCAGCCCGAGCACCGCCTCGGGCAGCACTTCACCCCCCGCTGCCTTGCCGAGAAGGAGGATCAATAGCCGCGTCAGGATGATCGCCAGCAGCACGCCGATCACCGAGATGGCGATGAGGCTGAACTCGCGGATGAGGCTGCGGTGGAAGATCACGGGGAGATTGGGCCCCCACCTGCGCGGGGGTGACAAGAGGATAACGCGGGGGCGACGGAGCGGTGTGCGATAATTCGCCCCTTCGCAGCTCCTCCAAGCCGAGGAAAACAAATGGAATTTAGCATAAAGAGCGGAAGCCCCGAAAAGCAGCGCACGGGGTGCGTGGTGGTGGGCGTGTTCGAGGGCCGCAAGCTCTCGGCTTCCGCGCAGGCCATCGACGTGGCCTCGGGCCATTACCTGGGCGAGGTGCTGCGACGCGGCGACCTCGAGGGTGAGCTCGGCAAGACGCTCCTGCTGCACAACGTCCCGAAGATTTCCGCCGACCGCATCCTGCTCGTGGGCCTCGGGCGCGAGCGCGAGTTCAATGAGCGCGCGTTTCGTACCGCGATGGCGGCCGCCGTGAAGGCGCTGCGATCGACGGGCGCCTCGGATGCCACGGTCTGCCTCACCGACATCTCTTTCAAGCGCCGCGATACCGGCTGGCGGGTCGAGCAGGCGGTGCTCGCGACCGTGGAGGGCTCGTACCGCTTCGACAAGCTGAAGAGCAAGGCGCCGGAGCCCAAGCGGGCGCTGCGCAAGATCGTGCTGCACGTCTCGCGGCGCAACGAGATCGCCGAGGGCGAGATCGCGATCGCGCGCGGCGCGGCCATCGCCGAGGGCGTGAGCCTCGCCAAGGACCTCGGCAACCTGCCGGGCAACCACTGCACGCCCACCTACCTCGCCGAGCAGGCGGTGGAGATGGGCAAGCGCCACGGCATCAAGGTCGAGGTGCTCGAGCAGAAGGTTTGCGATAAGCTCGGCATGGGCTGCTTCCTCGCGGTGGCGCGCGGCAGCCGCCAGCCGCCGAAGTTCATCGTGCTGGAGTACCACGGCGGCAAGCGCGGCGAGCCCCCGGTGGTGCTCGTCGGCAAGGGCATCACCTTCGACACCGGCGGCATCTCGATCAAGCCCGCGGCCGAGATGGACGAGATGAAATACGACATGGGGGGTGCCGCGAGCGTGCTGGGCGCGATGAAGGCGATCGCGCTCATGAAGCTCCCGCTCAACGTCGTGGGCGCGATCCCGTCGACCGAGAACATGCCCGGCGGCAATGCGATCAAGCCCGGCGACATCGTCACCACCATGTCGGGCCAGACCGTCGAGATCCTCAACACCGACGCCGAAGGCCGCCTCATCCTCTGCGACGCGCTCACTTACGTGGAGAAATACAAGCCCGCGGCCGTGATCGACGTGGCGACCCTCACCGGCGCCATGGTGATCGCGCTCGGCCACGTGGCCACCGGGCTCTTCGCCAACAGCGACCCGCTCGCCCGCGAGCTGATCCAGGCCGGCGAGACCGCGTGGGACCGCGCCTGGCACATGCCGCTCTGGGACGAATACCAGGAGGGGCTGAAGAGCAACTTCGCCGACATCCCCAACATCGGCTCCCGGGCCGGCGGCTCGATCACGGCGGCCTGCTTCCTGTCGCGCTTCACCAAGTCGTATCCGTGGGCGCACCTCGACATCGCCGGCACCGCCTGGAAATCGGGCGCGGAAAAAGGGGCGACCGGGCGGCCGGTCCCGCTCCTGGCGCACTTCCTCATCAAGCGGGCCGCGTGACGGCGTGACGCGGATCGACTTCTACCACTACGCCGAGGACAAGCTGCGCTTCGCCTGCCGTCTCGCGACCAAAGCCTTCGAGCAGGCGAGCCGCGTGGTGGTCTTTTCACCCGACGTGAAGACGCTCGAGACCTTCGACCGCGCGCTCTGGACCTTCCAGGACACGCGCTTCGTGCCGCACTGCTTCGCGGGCGCGGCCATCGCCGCCCAGACGCCGATCGTGCTGACACCCACCGGCGAGGACCTGCCGCACCACGACGTGCTGCTCAACCTCGGCGACGAGTGGCCGCCCTTCTTCTCGTCCTTCGAGCGCCTGCTCGAGATCGTCGCGGTCGATGACGGCGACAAGGAGCGCGCCCGCACGCGCTACGCCTTCTATCGCCAGCGCGGATACGATATCCGCGTGAACCCGATCGAGGCCGAGAAGCGCAAGGAGCACTGACGTGGCAAGCGACAAGGACATCTTCGGCAAGGCCGACGGCCTGATGCGGCGCAGCACCCCGGGGGCGGACACCAGCGCCGTTCCGCTGCTCACCGAGTTGATCGACGGTGGCGCGAAGGCGGCGCGCGAGCCCCCGTCGGACCTCGCGCGCGAGGTCTTTACCCGTGTGATGGCCGAGGTCGAGGGCCGGCTCGCCGCCGATCTCGAACGGCGCCTGACCGAGCACCTCGTGCCGCAGGTGCATGCGGTGGTCGCGAGCGCCATCAGAGACCTGCACCAGGAGCTCGCCAACGCGATCGGCGACGCCGTCGCACGCGCCCTCGAGAGCCGCCACCTCAAGTAACTCCATGGAACTCGCAAAAAGCTTCGATCCCCACGGCATCGAGTCGCGCTGGTATCCCTTCTGGGAATCGCGCGGCTATTTCAAGGCCGGCTTCGATGAGTCCCGGCCGTCGTTCTCGATCCAGCTGCCGCCGCCCAACGTCACCGGCACGCTGCACATGGGCCATGCGTACCAGCAGACGCTCATGGACATCCTCGCGCGCTATCACCGCATGCAGGGCTACAACGTGCTGTGGCAGCCGGGCACCGACCACGCCGGCATCGCGACCCAGATGGTGGTCGAGCGGCAACTCGAGGCGCAGGGCGAGAACCGCCGTGCCCTGGGGCGCGAAGAGTTCGTCAAGCGCGTCTGGGCCTGGAAGGAAGAATCGGGCTCCACCATCACGCGCCAGATGCGCCGCCTGGGCGCGTCGTGCGACTGGTCGCGCGAGTACTTCACCATGGACGCACCGCGCTCGCGCGCGGTCACGGAAGTCTTCGTGCGCCTCTTCGAGGCGGGCCTGATCTACCGCGGCAAGCGCCTGATCCACTGGGATCCGGTGCTGCAGACGGCTGTGTCGGACCTCGAGGTCGAATCCCGCGAGGAGAACGGCACCCTCTGGCACCTGCGCTACCCGCTCGAGGACGGTTCCTCGCACCTGGTCGTGGCCACCACGCGGCCCGAGACGATGCTCGGCGATACCGCGGTCGCGGTGCATCCCGACGACGATCGCTACCGGCACCTGGTGGGCAGGAAGGTTCGCCTGCCGCTCGCCGACCGGCTGATCCCCATCGTCGCCGACGAGTACGTGGATCGCGAGTTCGGCACCGGGGTCGTGAAGATCACCCCGGCCCACGACTTCAACGACTACCAGGTCGGCATGCGCCACGGACTGCCGCTGGTGAACATATTCACGCTCGAGGCACGCGTGAACGACAACGCGCCGCAGCCCTATCGCGGTCTCGATCGGTTCGTGGCCCGCAAGCGGGTGCTGGCGGATCTCGAAAGCGCGGGCCTGGTCGACGCGGCCCGCCCCCACAAGCTCATGCAGCCGCGCTCGGAGCGTTCCGACGCGGTAGTCGAGCCGATGCTCTCGGACCAGTGGTTCATGCGCATGGACGGGATGGCGCGTGCGGGCCTCGAGGCGGTCGCGCGCGGCGACACGCGCTTCGTCCCCGAGGAGTGGGGCAAGGTCTACGCCCAGTGGCTCGAGAACATCCAGGACTGGTGCGTCTCGCGCCAGCTCTGGTGGGGACACCAGATCCCGGCCTGGTACGCAGCCGACGGAACCCCCTTCGTGGGGCGCACCTTCGAGGAGGCCGCGGCAAAGGCCCAGGCGGCGGGCAAGAGCATCGAGTCCGAAGGGCGCGACCCGGACGTCCTCGACACCTGGTTTTCGTCCGCGCTGGTGCCCTTCACCACGCTCGGATGGCCCGACGAGGCCGAGTTCGAGCGCGAGCGGCGCTTCTACCTGCCCTCCACCGTCCTCATCACCGGCAACGACATCATCTTCTTCTGGGTCGCGCGCATGATCATGACGAGCCTGCAGTTCGCGGGCGAGACCGCGTTCGCGGACGTCTACATCAACGCCATCGTGCGCGACGCCGAAGGCAACAAGATGTCGAAGTCCAAGGGCAACACCATCGATCCCCTCGACGTGATCGACGGGATCGACCTGCCCGCGCTGCTGGAGAAATCCACCGTGGGCCTGATGCTCGCCTCGCACAAGGAATCGGCCGCCAAGCGCATCAAGCGCGACTACCCCGGCGGGATCCCTTCCTACGGGGCCGATGCGTTGCGCTTCACCTTCGCCGCTCTTTCCACCCTCGGGCGCACGCTCAACTTCGACCTGAAGCGCGCCGAGGGCTACCGCAGCTTCTGCAACAAGCTCTGGAACGCGACGCGTTTCGTGCTGATGAATACCGAGGGAAAGGACACCGGGCTGGACGAGAGCCTGCCGCTCGAGTTTTCCGCGGCCGACCGGTGGATCGCGAGCCGCCTGCAGCGCGCCGAGCGCTCGGTCGCCGAGGGCCTCGCCGAGTATCGCTTCGATGTCGCGGCGCGCGCGGTCTATGAGTTCGTGTGGGACGAGTACTGCGATTGGTACGTGGAGATCGCCAAGGTGCAGATCGCCGGCGGAAACGATGCGGCGCAACGCGCCACCCGCAGGACCCTGATCCGCGTCCTCGAGGCGACCCTGCGCCTGGCCCATCCGATCATTCCCTTCATCACCGAGGAGCTCTGGCAGACGGTGGCGCCGCTCGCGGGCAAGTCGGGCGACAGCATCATGATGGCGCCCTACCCCAAGGCCGAGGAGAAGAAGATCGACGCCGACGCCGAGCGCGAGATCGCGGCCCTGAAGGACATCGTCAACGCCGCCCGCAACCTGCGCTCCACGATGGGCGTGGCCCCCGCGGCGCGGGTGCCGCTGTACGTCGCCGACTACGTCGATACGCTTCCCGCCCACAAGGACGCCATCGCCGGGATCGCACGCCTGTCCGAGGTCCACTTCGTGCCGGCCCTGCCCTCGGTGGACGCGCCGGTGTCGATCACGCCGAGCGGCAAGGTGCTGCTGAAGGTCGAGATCGACCGGGACGCGGAAAAGGCGCGACTGGCAAGGGAGATCGAGCGCGTCGAATCCGACCTCGCCAGGCAGCGCGCCAAGCTCGGTACCTCCACCTTCGTCGAGCGCGCCCCGCCCGCGGTGGTCGAGCAGGCGAGGAAGCTCCTCGCGGATACCGAGGCGAAGCACGCCGACCTGCGCTCGCAGTTCGGCAAGCTCTCCTGACGCGGGGGCGCTTGGCGCTTCCCCACAGCCTGCGAGCGCTGCGCTCGCCGAATTTCCGCCGCTACTACACCGGCCAGGCGATCTCGATGATCGGCACCTGGGTCCAGTCGGTGGCGCTGATGTGGCTCGCCTACCGGCTCACCGGCTCCACCCACTTCACCGGGCTGGTGGGCTTCCTGCAGAGCATCCCGCACCTGGTGCTCGCGCCCTTCGCGGGCGTCCTCGGCGATCGCGTCAACCGCCGCAAGCTGCTGATGGCGGTGCTGAGCCTGCTGGCGCTGCAGTCGACCGCGCTCGCAGTCCTCACCGCCACCGATCTCATCACGCCGGCGCTGCTCGCCGGCCTCGCCCTCTTCTCCGGGGTGTGCAACGCCTTCGAGACGCCTACGCGCCAATCGATCTTCGTGCAGCTCATCGACCGGCGCGAGGACCTCCCGAATGCTATTGCGTTGAACTCGATGCTGATGAACGGCACCCGCCTCATCGGCCCGTCGATCGGCGGGCTGCTGATCGCGGTGTTCGACGAGAGCCTCTGTTTCGCATTGAACGCGACCAGTTACCTGGCGGTGCTCATCGCCCTCACCGGGTTGACCATCAGCGCACGCCCCGTGCGGGCGCCCTCGCACCCGCTGGCCGACCTGGCCGAGGGGTGGCGCTACGCCATGGGAATGCTGCCGGTGCGAAGGATGCTCTTCACGCTCGCCGCCGTGAGCACATCGGTGAGCCCCTATGCGACGCTCATGCCCGCGATGGCCGTGCAGTCATTCGGCCAGGGGGCGACCCTGGTGGGACTGTTCATCGGCGCGGTGGGCCTCGGCGCGTTCCTGTCGGCGGTGAGCCTCGCCCGCCGCCCAAGCGTTCTCGGCCTTGCGCGCTGGCTGCCGGTGGCGCCGGTCGTGGCCGGGCTGGGCATGATCGGCTTCGGGTTCTCGGCCAACGTCTACGCGTCGATCTTCCTCATGATGATGGCCGGCTTCGGCATGTTCATGACGGGTGCTACGTGCAATACGATCATCCAGTCGATCGTGGAGGAGGAAAAGCGCAGCCGCGTGATGAGCTACTACACCATGTTCTTCATCGGGGTTGCCCCGTTCGGGCACTACTTCGCGGGCTGGCTTGCCGAGCACATCGGCGTCCGCGCCACCTTCATGCTGAGCGGAGGCGTGGCGCTCGTCACCGGAATCGTCTTCGCGCTGCAGATGCCGGCCTTCCGCTCGCACTTGCGCACCCTGTACGTGGCCCGGGGTATCATCCCCGCCTCGGAAGACACGCGGATCGGAAGCCCATGAAGACGCTCAAGGGCAGGACTCTCTTCATCACCGGCGGCTCGCGCGGGATCGGGCGCGAAATCGCCCTGCGCGCGGCGAAGGACGGCGCCAACGTGGCGATCGCGGCGAAGACGGCCGAGCCGCATCCGAAGCTCGTCGGGACGATCCACAGCGTGGCCGAGGAAATCGAGGCCGCCGGCGGCAAGGCGCTTGCGATCCAGCTCGACGTGCGCGACGAGAATGCCGTGGTCGAGGCGATCAACCGCACCGCGAGGGAATTCGGCGGGCTGGACATCCTCATCAACAACGCGAGCGCCATCAGCCTCACGCCGACGCTCGCCACGCCTGCAAAACGCTTCGACCTGATGCTCGGCGTGAACGCCCGCGGCACGTTCCTGTGCTCGCAGGCGGCGATCCCGCACCTGAAGAAATCCTCGAATGCGCACATCCTCACGTTGTCCCCGCCGATGGGGATGGACGCGAAGTGGTTCGCGGGCCACGTCGCCTACACCCTGTCCAAGTACGGCATGAGCATGTGCACGCTCGGCATGGCGGAGGAGTTTCGCGGCGACGGGATCGCGGTCAACTCTCTCTGGCCGCGCACCACGATCGCCACCGCGGCGGTCGAGGTGCACTTTCCGCCGGCGATCCTCCAGGCAAGCCGCCACGCGGCGATCATGGCCGACGCCGCGCACGCGATCCTCACGAGCGACGCCCGCGCGAACACCGGGAATTTCTACATCGACGAGGAAGTGCTGAAGCGCGCCGGGACGATGGATTTCTCGCGCTACGCGGTCACGCCCGGCGTGGAGCTGTTCCAGGACCTGTTTGTCGACTAGGAACCCTCAACGCTTCTTCATGAAGAACGTATATTCCGGCCCGTCGGAGTGAGATAGCAGCTCGTTGCCGGTCTGCTTGCAGAACGCCTGGAAATCCTTGACCGAGCCCGGGTCGGTCGCCATCACCTTGAGCACCTGGCCGGCCGTGAGGTCTCCCAGGGTCTTCTTGGCTCTCAGGATGGGCAGCGGGCAGTTGAGCCCGCGGACGTCGAGTTCGCGATCGAAAGCTTGCATCAGGTTCTCCGGAGGCGCGAATTTTAACATGCGGGCCACGCCGAGCGACGCCTTCGCCGGGCGGGTCGACTGGGCGAGCGTGATCCTGGCGACGGTGGCATCCGTGGCGCTCGCCTCGCGGGGCTGGCCCTCTGGGCCCTGGGCCATCAGGCCGCGACGTAGGTTCCGGACTTTCCGCCGCGCTTCTCGAGCAGGCGAATGCCTTCCATCGTCATGCCTCGATCCACCGCCTTGCACATGTCGTAGATCGTAAGGAGCGCGATCTGCACGGCGGCGAGCGCCTCCATCTCGACACCGGTGCGCGCGGTGCACTCGACGGTGGCGCGGCACTCGATGCGCGAGTGCGGCTCATCGATCGCGAACTCGATTCCCACCGAGGTGAGCGCGACCGGGTGGCAGAGGGGGACGAGATCGGCGGTTCGCTTGGCGGCCTGGATACCGGCGATGCGTGCGACACCCAGGACATCGCCTTTCTTCGCGGTGCCCGCCCTGACCAGCGCGAGAGTCGCCGGCAACATGCGGATCGATCCCCCCGCGACCGCCACGCGATGGGTCTCGGCCTTGGCGGCCACGTCAACCATGCGCGCGGCGCCGCGTTCGTCGAAATGGGTGAGTTTTTCCGTCATAATTGGCCATCGGATTGCCCGTCGAACCTTCCCGCGGGCCTGGCCGTCATAGTAGCAGTTCGCCTAGGCCGCCCCCCTTGAACATACGCGCTCCCCTCGCCCTTCTCCTCTGCCTGCAGCTCTCCACCGGAGCCGCACAGGGCCTGCCTGACCTCGGCGATGCGTCGGCGGCGGCCTTGTCGGAGACGCAGGAGCGCACCATCGGCAACCGCATCATGCGGGAGGTGCGCATCGACCCGCTGTACGTGGACGACCCCGATGTCGCCGATTACGTCGCGTCGCTCGGCTCGCGGCTGCTCGCCGGCTCCGACGGGCCGCGGCGCGACCTGAGCTTTTTCGTGGTGCAGGACGACTCGGTCAACGCGTTTGCGCTCGTCGGCGGGCACATCGGGGTGCACACGGGCCTGCTCACGCTGACACAGAACGAAAGCGAGCTCGCCGGCGTGATGGCACACGAGATCGCGCACATCATTCAACGCCACCAGGCGCGCGCGATCCACGGGCAGAGCCGCGCGCAGTGGACGTCGCTCGCCGCGCTCGCGCTCGCGATCCTCGCCTCGCGCGGCGCCTCCAGCAGCCAGAGCGGCCAGGTGACCGAGGCCGCGATAGCGGGCATGAGCGCCTTCCAGATGCAGAACATGCTCGACTACACCCGCGAGCACGAACGCGAGGCCGATCGCGTGGGGCTCACGTTCCTGGAGCGACCCGGGTTCGACCCGCGCGGCCTGGGCTCCTTCTTCGAGCGCCTGCTGCGCGCCAACCGCCTGAACGAGTTCAAGGGCGCGCCGTCGTACCTGCGCACCCACCCGCTCACCACCGAGCGCATCGCGGACCTGCAGGATCGCCTGCAGGCGGCGCCGCCGCGCCTCGTGCCGGATTCCTTCGAGTACCGCCTCGCGCGCGCCAAGCTGCGTGCGGCCGCGGGATCGGTCACCGAGTCGGTGACCCTGTTTCGCTCGATGCTCGCCGACGCGACCGTCGTGCGCCCGCGCGAAGACGTCTTCGGCATGGCGCTGGCATTGCGCCGCGCGCGCGACTTCGACGGGGCGTGGAAGACGCTGGCACCGCTGCGAGCGGGCGCCTCCGCCCAGCCTGCGTTCGAGGTGCTCGCGGGCCAGCTGCTCGCCGAGCAGGGCCGCACCGACGAGGCGCTTCAACTGTATCGCGCCGCGCTCAGGAGCTTCCCGCGCAGCCGCGGACTGGTGTACGGATACCTCAACCTGCTGCTGCAAGTCGGCCGCCCGCGCGAGGTCTCCGCGGATCTCGAGGACCGATTGCGCACGGTCCAGGATGACGCGCAGCTCTACGAGATCCAGGCGCGTGCGTTTGCCGCCTCCGGCCGGCAGATCGGCCAGCACCGCGCCCAGGCCGAGGCTCACTATCGGCGCGGCAACCTCGCCGCCGCGGTCGACCAGCTAGAGATCGCGGTCAAGGTGAAGACCGATGACTTCTACGAGATCTCGAGTGTCGAGTCCCGGCTTCGCGAGCTGCGCGCACTGCTCGAGAACGAGCGCGCCGCCGAGAAGGCGCTCAAGATCAGCTGATGCGCCGCGCGCTCCTCGTCCTCCTCGCTGCCCCGGCCATCGCGCTCGCCCAGGCGAGCGCCGACGCCCTGGGCCTGTACACGCGTCCCGACAAGGGGCGCTGCATCGCGTGCCACCAGCTGCCGCAGGGCGTGGGGCCCGCGACGCGCGCCGACCTCGGGCCGCGGCTGGATGTAGCGCGCATGCGCGAGCTGGGGCCGCAACGCCTGCGCGAGGTCATCGAGGACCCGTTGCGGTCGAATCCCGACACCGTCATGCCGCCGTACGGCCGACACCG
>JANMYH010000235.1:0-4893 GCA_031381925.1 Burkholderiales bacterium
TGCCATGCTGCAGCAGCACGAGCACGACGATGCCGACGGCGGCGATGATGTGGAGTACCAGGACCAGCGTTTGCATTTTCCGTAACCCTTATCGACCCGCGGCGCCGGCTGCACGCCAGATCGCCAGAAATTCCTCCGCCATCAGCGACGCCCCGCCGACGAGCCCTCCGTCGACGTCCGGCATCGCGAACAATTCCGCGGCATTCGCGGCCTTGACGCTTCCCCCGTAGAGGATCGGAAGCCTCGCCGCCACCGCCTCATCCCTATCGGCGACGCGTCCCCTCAGGAACGCATGCGCCTCCTGCGCCTGGGCCGCGGTGGCCGTCTTGCCCGTGCCGATGGCCCACACCGGCTCGTAAGCGACGATCCCGCCGTCCAGCCCTGCCACTTCGCAGGTCTCGAGCAGCGCATCGAGCTGCCGCGCGAGCACCGCCTGGGTCCTGCCCGCCTCGCGTTCCTGGAGCGTCTCGCCCACGCAGAAGATCGGCGCCAGCTTCGCGCGCCGGGCCGCGGCGTACTTCTCCGAGATCACCGCATCGCCCTCGCCGAAAATCGCCCGCCGCTCGGAATGCCCGACGATCGCATACCGGGCGCCCAGATCCGCCACCATCGCTGCCGATACGTCCCCGGTGAAGGCCCCTTTGTCGAAGCGGCTCACGTCCTGGGCACCCCACGCGATCCCGGAACCCTCGAGCAGCGCCCTGGCCTGGGCCAGATAGGGGCTGGGCACGCAGACCGCGCATGCCACGGAGTTTTGCCGGGGAATCCCTTGGAGGAGCGCTTTCAGGAGCGCCTCGTTTGCGGCGAGGCTTCCGTTGAGCTTCCAGTTACCGACCACCGCTCTCGACCGCATTCGCGACCCTCAAAACCTACCGATTTTAGCGCGAAATGGGGTCGGACCTCAATTCCTGCGTCCGAACAACAAGAAGCGGCCCACTGCTGCCACTTTGTACTCTTGCGAACATAAGCCCGGATTCCTTGTCACAGGGGGTTCCCCCGCCTTTCCCGCATCCCGGGCCCGCCGAGCCGCCATTGAAGTCCTCCCGACCCAAGGGCAATATGACCTCGGACTCCCCGGCCGTTGCGGCGGCCGCCGTCCGTCGCTGGGATAGGGTGCAGTCGCGCCTCGCTCCCATCATTGGCGAGGACGGGTTTCGCGTCCTTTTCGCCCGCAGCCTGCATCGAGCCCGAATCGAGCACCCCTGGCTTGCCCGCGATCCGGTGGCGGGCATGGACGCTTTTTCGACGCTCAAGGCGAGCCTCGAGGCCCAGGCACCGGAGCGCGCCGCGAGCGGAAGCCTCGCACTCATGGCCAATTTCAACGACCTGCTGCATGCGCTCATCGGCGAGGAGCTGGCCTCTCGCCTGCTGGGCCCCGCGTGACAGCGGCGGCCTCACCGGACAAGACAATCAGGAGATTCAAATGAAAAGCAGAGTCCCGATTAATCTCCTCGAGACCCAGGTGCCGGGGCTGGATACCATCCTCGGCGGCGGCCTGCCCGAATTTTCGTTCAACTTGCTGGCCGGCACCCCGGGATCGGGAAAAACCACGCTCGCGCACCAGATGATGTTCGCGATGGCGAATTCGCGGCGGCGCGCGCTCTATTTCACCGTGCTCGGCGAACCGCCGCTGAAGATGCTGCGCTATCAACAGCAGTTCGCGTTCTTCGATTCGAGCAAGATCGGAAACACGATCCGCTTCGTGAATCTCGCCACCGAGCTGCTGAAGGGCGACCTGAGCCGGGTGCTGAAGACGATCCTCGAGGAGGTGAAGGCCGCATCGCCGGGCCTGGTATTCGTCGACTCGTTTCGCTCGATCATGCTGGCGACCAAAGGCAATCCGCGCGGCGAAAGCGAGCTGCAGCACTTCGTCCAGGAGCTCGGGATGCACCTCGCGAGCTGGGAGGCGACGACGTTCCTGATCGGGGAGTACGACCCGCTGGACCAGAGCAACCCGATCTTCACCGTGGCCGACGGATTGATCTGGCTCTCGCAGGATACCTACCAGGGCTCGATGGTCCGCAAGCTCGAGGTCAAGAAAATGCGGGGCGTGGCGACACTCCCGGGCCAGCACACGCTGCGCATCAGCGACGAAGGCATGCGGACGTTTCCGCGAGCGATCCTGGAAGCCCGTTCGACGTCGAAGGGAAAGTCCGCCCCGGCCAAGGCCATGAAGCGCATCAGCATGGGCGTGCCGCGCCTCGACGAGATGCTGGGCGGCGGCCTGCCGCAGGGCTACTCGGTGCTGGTCGCGGGTCCCTCGGGTTCCGGCAAGACGATCATGGCCACGGAATTCCTCGCCGAGGGTGTGCGTCGCGGCGAGAACGGCGTCATCGCGGCATTCGAGAAGAGCCCCGGCCTGGGGCTGAGCGCCGCCCTGGACCGCATGGTGGGCTCCGGGAAAGTGGGCATCGTCAGCACGCGCGCCCTCGACCTTTCCATCGATGCGACCCTGTACGAGCTCACGGAGAAGATCGAGCGCCTGAAGGCGAAGCGCGTTGTGATCGACTCGCTGTCCGGCTTCGAGCTGGCGCTGGCGCCGAGCTACCGGGAGGATTTTCGCGACTCGATGTACCGCATGATCTCGGTGCTGACCAGCCTGGGCGTTTCAGTGCTCGCCACTTCGGAGCTCGAGGATCGCTACACCGACCTGCGCTTCAGCGCTTACGGCACGGCCTTCCTGACCGATGCGATCATCCTCGAACGCTACGTCCAGCTCGAGGACGAGTTGCGGCGCTGCATCACCGTCGTGAAGGTGCGCAACAGCGACCACAGCAAGCAGCTGCGCGAGTTCCGGATCGTCAAGGGCCGCATGGTCATCGGCGAGGCAATCACGGGCTATGAGGGCCTGCTCGTGGGACGGGCGACGCTCGATCGGGCCGCGTCTGGATTCGATGGCAAAACGCAAAGCCCCTGACGACCTGCACCGCAGGAAGGAGGGCGCGATGGCCTCGGGATCGGAGCCCGCCGTCCGCATGGCCTTGTTGCGGGAGGCGAACGAGAAGCTCGTCCTCGCCACGCTCCAGGCCCAGATGGCGACCGAGGTCGCCGAGCACGCCAACCGGGACAAGGAGCAATTCCTCGCGATGCTCGCGCACGAGCTGCGCAATCCCCTCGCGCCGATCGGCAATGCGCTGGCGATCCTGCGCCGCAAATCCGCGGCGGACCCCACGCTCACGTGGGTGCACGACATCATCAAGCGCCAGGTCGATCATTTGACCCGGCTCTTGAACGAGCTCCTCGAAGCATCCCGCCTGACCACCGGCAAGGTGCTGCTGAAGACGCAGCCGATCGAGATCGCCGAGGTCATGCGCTTCGCCATCGAAGCCTCGCAGCCCCTGATTCGCGGCCGCCGCCAGCACCTGAGCATCGCTTTTCCGGCGCAGTCCATGGTGGTGGACGGCGATTCGACGCGCCTGGTCCAGGTCTTCAGCAACCTGCTCCACAACGCGGCCAAGTACACGCCGGAAGGCGGCTCCATCCGCTTTTCCGCCGCGCAGGCGGATGGGGCCGCGGAGCTGCGGGTGACCGACGATGGCTGCGGAATCGCGGCCGCCGTGCTGCCGCACATTTTCGACCTCTTCACGCAGGAAGGCCGCTCGCTCGACCATGCCCAAGGCGGGCTCGGGATCGGCTTGACGGTCGTGCGAAGCCTCGTCGAGCTCCACGGCGGCACCGTGAAGGCGACCAGTCCCGGCCTGGGCCTTGGGAGTGAATTCTCCGTCGTGATCCCGTTGATGGCCAACCCGCCCCTCGAAATCCCCGCGACGAGTGGTGAGCCATTGGAAGCGCCGGGACAGTCCCTTCGCATCGTGCTCATCGACGACAACGTCGACGCGAACGACAGCCTCAACGCGGTGCTGAGGATCATGGGCCACGACGTGTCCACCGCGTTCGACGGGAAGGCCGGATTCGAGCTGATCCGCGATACCCGCCCACAGATCGTGGTGTGCGATATCGGGCTGCCCGGAATGGACGGCTACCAGATCATCACGCGGCTGCGCGAAACGTCGACCGACCCCATGCCGGCCATGATCGCGCTGACCGGATATGGGCAGCCGGAGGATCGCGCCCGGGCGCTGGCGGCGGGCTTCGATCACCACTTGACGAAGCCGGTCGACGTCGAGGGGCTGCTGCGGCTGATCGCCGCCCAGGCCGAGCGCCTGCGGACGCGACCTACGCCACCGCCGGCTGCGCAGTAGCTTTCACCACCGCCGCGATCGCGTCGGCGAGCGCCTGGACATGGGCGCGGTCCTCCCCCTCGACCATGACGCGCACCACAGGCTCGGTCCCCGAGGGCCGCAGGAGCACCCTGCCCTTGCCCGCAAGCTCGCTCTCGGCCTTCGCCATCGCTTCCCGGATCGGGGGCGACTGCAGATCGGTCTTGCCCTTCAGCCGCACGTTGACCAGCACCTGCGGCAGGAGCGTGAGCTCCCGGGTGTATTCCTCGAGGCCCTGCCCCGAGCCGACCACTGCGGCGAGCACCTGCAACGCCGAGATCATCGCGTCGCCCGTCGAATGGCAATCGAGGCACAGCAGGTGGCCGGAGTTTTCGCCGCCGCATTCCCAGCCGCGCTCGCGTAGCGTCTCCAGCACGTAGCGGTCGCCCACCTTGGCGCGCAGGAACTCGATGCCCATTTCGCCCAGGCGGCGCTCGAGGGCGAAGTTGGTCATCAGCGTCCCGACCACTCCGCCTCGCAGGCTGCCGCTCGCGTGCCGGTGCTTGACCATCGCGTAGAGGAGCTGGTCACCGTCGAAGAGCGTGCCGTCGCGGTCGGCCATGGCGAGCCGGTCGCCGTCGCCGTCGAAGGCCACGCCGAAGTCCGCGCCGTGCTCGACCACGGCGCGCGCGAGCGCCTGCGGCGCCGTGGCGCCCACGCCCTCGTTGATGTT
>JANMYH010000238.1:0-23780 GCA_031381925.1 Burkholderiales bacterium
CCGCGCACGTATTCGATGTCGAACATCGACACGGGTGATGGCCAGTGGCATTTCATCGTAAGGCGCGTGGCGGGCGGCGTGGGGACGGTAACCCTGTTCGACAAGGTGCCCATCGGAAGCGAGATCATCCTCGACGGCCCCTACGGCCTCGCCTACCTTCGCCCGGACAGCCCGCGTGACCTGCTGTTGATCGCCGGCGGCTCGGGGCTCGCACCGGTCCTGTCGATTGCGCGCGGCGCGGTGGCCGAGCCGCGGCTCGACGGACGCAAGATCCACGTTTTCTACGGCGCACGCACCGCACGCGACCTCTGCGGGGAGGGCGAGCTGGCGAGCCTCCCGGGTTACGGCACGCGTCTTACCTTCCAGGCGGTGCTCTCCGATCCGCAAGCCGATGCGGTGAAGCCTTGGAGGGGCCCCACCGGATTCGTGCACGAGGAGGTGCGGCGCTTCGTGGGCGAGCGCTGGCCCGAGTTCGAGTACTACTTCGCCGGGCCGCCGCTGATGGCCACGGCGGTCCAGCAGATGCTCATCGAGAAACGGGTGCCGTTCCCGCAGGTCCACTTCGACAGTTTCTACTGAGGCACCGGGATGTCCAGACTTCGACTCTCATTGGGCTGCTGGAACTACGACCGCACGCGTGGGCTTCTGGAAGGGCGCATCCAGCCCGATGGCATCGACCTCACCTACCTCAACATGCCGGTGGAGGAGACCTTCTTCCGCATGCTGCGCCACCAGGAGTTCGACGTGGCGGAGATGTCGCTGTCGTCGTACACGGTGTCGCTCTTCAGGGAGCAGAAGAACTTCATCGCGATTCCGGTGTTCCCGTCGCGCTTCTTCCGGCATTCGTGCATCTACGTGAACGCGAAATCCGGGATCCGGGAGCCGAAGGACCTCATCGGCAAGCGCATCGGCAATCCCGAATACCAGATGACCGCGCCGGTGTGGATCCGCGGCATCCTCCAGGACGAGTACGGCGTGCCGGTCGATGGCCAGACCTACTACCAGGGCGGCGAGGAGGAGCCGAACCGCCCCGAGAAGCTCAGGATCGAGCTGCCGCCGAATATCAAGGTGGCGCAGATCGGCGAGCGCGACACGCTCGCGGCGATGCTGCGCGAGGGCTCGATCGACGCGCTTTACACCGCGCGCATGCCTTCGACCTACAAGGCCGGCCGGGTGGAGCCGGTGCGGCGCCTCTTCGAGAACTACATGGAAGTCGAGCAGGCGTATTACCGGAAGACGAAGATCTTCCCGATCATGCACACCGTCGCCATCCGCCGCGAGATCTACGAGGAGTACCCGTGGGTGGCGATGAACCTCTACAAGGCTTTCGTCCAGGCGCAGCGCGAGTGCTACGAGGACCTGTACGTCACCGCGGCGCTCAAGACCTCGCTGCCGTGGCTCACCAAGCACGTCGAGGACGCACGGGCCTTGATGGGCGACGACTTCTGGCCCTACGGTCTTGCGAAGAACCGCGAGACGCTCGCCACGTTCCTGCGCTACCACCACGAGCAAGGCCTGTCGAAGCGCCGGCTCGAGCCCGAGGAGCTGTTCGCGCCCGAGACGCTCGAAAGCTTCGTCATCTGATGGACACCGGCAAGGAGCCCGGCCACACCCTCCAGGACCATTTGATGGGCGAGGGCGGCGTGCACGCGCACGCCGAGGGCGAGTTCGACCACGACCACGATCACGACGACCTGGGCGAGTGGTCGCCCGAGAACGACTCGCTCTGGCTGCAGGACCACATCGAGCTGGTGTCCGTGGGCATCGACATCGGGTCGTCGGGCACGCAGGTGATCTTCTCGCGCGTGCACATGCAGCGCATGTCGGAGGATCTCTCCAGCCGCTACTTCGTGGTGAAGCGCGAGACGCTCCACCAGTCCCCGGTGGCGCTCACGCCGTACCAGAGCGAGGAGCGCATCGACGAGAAGCGGGTGGGGGAGATCATCGACGCGGCCTACGCCGCCGCCGGCATCCACCCCGACAACATCGATACCGGTGCCGTGATCCTCACGGGGGAGGCGTTGCGGCGCGACAACGCCAAGGCGATCGCCGACGTGATCGCGGAGATGGGCGGCGAGTTCGTCTGCGCGACCGCCGGCCACCACATGGAATCGCTGCTCGCGGCCTACGGCTCGGGGGCCGCCAAGGCGTCGACGGAGCTCCGCGCCCCGGTGCTCAATGTCGACATCGGCGGCGGCACCACCAAGCTCGCCCTAGTGGAGAACGGGCGCGTCGTGCACACCGCCGCGCTCCACATCGGTGGCCGGTTGGCGGTGATCGGAAATGACGGTGTCCTCACCCGCCTCGACCCCGCCGGCAAGCAGCTCGCGAAGAACGCCGGAGTCGATTGGACGCTCGGCGGCGCCGCGACCGATGCAGAGCTCGAACGCATCACCGAATGGATGGCCGACGCCCTGGTCGCGGCGCTCACGCAGAGACCCGCGCCGCGCGAGGTCGAGGCGCTGTGGCTGACCGAGCCGCTCGAGCCGGTGGAAGGCATCGCGGGTGTCATGTTCTCGGGCGGCGTGGCCGAATACGTCTATGGACGCGAGGAACGCGATTTCGGCGACCTCGGGCGGCGCCTCGGGCACGCGGTGCGGCGTCGAATCGACGACGGCAAGCTTCCCCATCGGCTTCTTCCCGCCGGCGAATGCATTCGCGCCACCGCCATCGGGGCCTCCGAATACAGCGTCCAGCTCTCGGGCAACACCGTCTACATCTCGAGCCCCGGGTCGCTCCTGCCGCGCAAGAACCTGCAGGTGCTGCAGCCCGACGTCGCGCTGGGCGAGCGCATCGACCCGGCGCGAGTCACGCAGGCGATCCGCCGGCACTTCGAGGCCTTCGACCTGGTGGAGGGCGAAGGCGAGGTGGCGCTCGCATTCCGCTGGCAGGGCATCCCTTCCTACGAGCGCATCTCGGCCCTCGGGCGCGGGATCGTCGAGGCGCTGCCGATGACGCTCATGAATTCTCGGCCCCTCTTCCTGGTGCTCGACGGCGACATCGCGCATTCGCTCGGCGCGCTCCTCAAGGAAGAATGGCAGCTTTCCTCGGAGGTCCTGGTGATCGACGGCGTATCGCTCTGGGACTTCGACTACGTGGACCTGGGCCGCGTGCGGATGCCCTCGCACACCGTTCCGGTCACGATCAAGTCGCTGGTGTTCAACGAGGACCCGCGCGGGCCGAAGGCGCGGGCCAAACCCGGCAGCGGTCACGATCACGGGCACGACCACGAGCATGGGGGTGGGCACCATCACCACCACGCGGGACATCGCCATCCATGAGCGCCGAGCTTCGACAGCAGCTCGCCGATGCGCTCTCGATGATGGAGCGCGCCGAGGTGATCGACTTCAATGGGCACATGAGCTGCCGGCTGCCGGGCACGGACCATCTACTCATCAACTCCGGTAAATCGGTGCGCAGCGATCTCAGCGCTGCCGACGTGATCGAGATCGACCTCGACGGAAGGCCCGTGGGCCACGAGGTGGTGCCGCCGATGGAGTTCCATTTGCATAGCGCGATCTATCGGCGCCGTCCCGACGTGAACGCGGTGGCGCACACGCACCCGCTCTGGTCGACGCTCTTCAGCTCGGCCGGGGAGGCGGTCCAGCCGGTCACGATGCAGGCCGCGGTGATGGGGCCGGTCCAGGCCTTCGGCAAGACCGCCTCGATCAACCAGCGTCCCCTCGCCGAGGAGCTCGCCGAGGCCTTGGGTCCCCATCGGGTCATCATGATGCGGTCCCACGGCGCGGTCACGGTGGGCGCGGACATCGTCGAGGCGTTCGTGCTCGCTATCTACCTCGAGGAAACGGCGCGGCGGCAATACCTTGCCCGGGCCATCGGCACGCCCTATGCGCTCGCCGCGGCCGAGGTGGAAACCATCGGGACGAACCTGCGCCGGCCGCACCTGCTGCGCAAGGTCTGGGATTACCACCACGCCAAACTGCGACGTTAGGAGCAGCCCCCGCGAAGGCGGGGATCCAATATGATAAATTTCACGTATTCCTATGCAGACCGACGTTCTATATAAAGGAACGCCCGTGACGGGCGTTTCATTCCGCGAGGAGCGGCGCTTCGAGTGGGGCTGGGTGGTGATCGGGCTCTGCGTGGCCATCACCGTGTACCTCGCGCTGGTGCCGCTGGGCTTCCTGCTGTGGCAGAGCTTCTTCACGCCGCAGACGGCGACCAAGGCGGCGGTATTCACGCTCGGCAACTACAAGGAGGCTTACGGCAGCGGCGATACCGCGAGGCTCTTCTGGAACTCGGTCAAGTTCGCGACCGGCACCGCGGTTTTCGCGTTCGTCCTCGGCACTCTCCTCGCTTGGATGAACGAGCGCACCAATACGCCGTTCAAGTCGCTCTTCTTCGCGCTCGCGCTGATCCCGCTGATCATCCCCGGGATCCTGTTCACGGTCGCATGGATCCTGCTCGCGAGCCCCAAGATCGGGATCGTGAACCTGGTGCTGAAGACCTGGTTCGGCGTGAACGAGCCGCTGTTCGACATCTATTCGATGGGCGGGATGATCTGGGTCGACGGCCTGCACTATTCGCCGATGGCGTTCCTGCTCATGTCGGCGGCGTTCCGCTCAATGGACCCGGCGCTCGAGGAAAGCGCGATGATGAGCGGGGCGAACATCTTCCAGGTGGCCTGGCGGGTGACGCTGCGGCTCACCTGGCCGGCGATCTTCGCCACCATCCTGATCCTCTTCGTGCGCGCCATCGAGTCCTTCGAGGTGCCGGCGCTCCTCGGGCTGCCGGTGGGAATCCAGGTCTTCACCTCGTCGATCTACCAGGCGGTGCACAAGTACCCGAGCCAGATCGGCCTCGCATCGGCCTACGCGGTGACGCTGCTGCTCATCACCACCGCGGGCGTGTACTTCCAGTCGCGGTTGTCCAACACCGGATCCAAGTACTCGACGATGACCGGCAAGGGCTTCCGCCCCCGCCAGATCGACCTGGGCCCGTGGCGCTGGGTGGCGGCCGGGATCTTCATCGTCTACTTCCTGCTGATCGTGGTGATGCCGTTCGCGGTCCTGCTGTGGTCGTCGTTCCAGAAGTTCTACTCGGTGCCGTCGTGGCAGGCGCTGCAGAACCTGACGCTCGATCCCTACCGCTTCATCCTCACCTATCCGAACCTCACGCGCTCGGTGTGGAACAGCCTCCTGCTCGCCCTGGGAAGCGCCACGCTCATCATGCTGGTGACCTCGGTCATCTGCTGGATCGTGGTGAAGACCAAGCTGCCAGGCCGATGGGTGCTCGACAACATCGCGTCGCTCCCGATGGTGTACCCGGGCCTGGTGCTGGGCCTCGCGATCATGATCTTCTACCTCAACTTCGACATCGGGGTGTACGGGACGATCTGGATCATGTTCATCGCGTACGTGACGCGGTTCATGCCCTACGGCCTGCGCTACAACACCACCTCGATGCTGCAGATCCACAAGGAGCTCGAGGAGTCGGCCTCGATGAGCGGCGCCTCGTGGGCCACCACCTTCCGCCGCATCATCCTGCCGCTGCTGAAGCCCGGCCTGGTCGCGGGGTGGATCTACGTGATGATCGTCTCCATCCGCGAGCTCTCCAGCTCGATCCTGCTTTACAGCCCCGGCACCGAGGTGGTCTCGATCGTGATCTGGGAACTCTGGGAGAACGGGCAGTACGTCGAGCTCTCCGCGCTCGGGGTGCTCTTCATCATCGCGCTCTTCATCCTGGTGATGATCGCGCAGCTGGTCGGCAAGCGATTCGGGGTCAAAGAGTGATGCGATGAAAACCAAGGGAACGCCGATTAACGCCGATGCCACGCCGATGCCACGCCGATTGTCGCCGATCACTGCGAACGGAATTTCGTGCCCGAGGTTCGAGAGGTGGTTGGGCTACGCGAACGCCCTGCGCCTTATCTGCGGCAATCGGCGTGGCATCGGCGTACATCGGCGTTCACTGGCTTGGGGAAAACATCGTGTTGAGGGTTGAAGGACTGTTCACGGAGTACCCGAACGAGAAGGGCGAGATCGTGAAGGCCGCCCAGGACGTGACGTTCGAGGTTCCCGAGGGGCAACTCTTCACGCTCCTCGGACCCAGCGGATGCGGCAAGACCACGACGCTGCGCTCGATCGCGGGGCTCGAGCGGCCGCGCCTGGGCGAGATCGCCGTCAACAACCGGGTGGTCTACTCCTCCTCCAAGGGTGTCTTCATCGCGCCCAATCGCCGCGGCTTCGGGATGGTGTTCCAGTCGTACGCCATCTGGCCGCACATGAACGTGTTCCAGAATGCGGCCTTCCCGCTCGAGGTCGGCGACAAGCGTTACTCACGCCAGGAGATCCGCGACAAGGTGATGCGCGTGCTCTCCGCGGTGCAACTCGACCACCTCGCCGAGCGCGAGGCGACCAAGCTGTCGGGCGGCCAGCAGCAGCGCCTCGCTTTGGCGCGCGCGCTGGTGATGGAGCCCGCGCTGCTGCTGCTCGACGAGCCGCTTTCGAACCTCGACGCCAAGCTGCGCCACCACCTGCGCTTCGAGCTGAAGCGCCTGCAGCGGGAGCTCAGGATCACGACGGTCTACGTGACCCACGACCAGAGCGAGGCGCTCGCCCTCTCGCACGAGATCGCGGTGATGAACGAGGGCCGCATCCAGCAGATCGGCTCGCCCCGCGTGATCTACGACCGGCCCGCGAGCGCCTTCGTCGCCGACTTCGTCGGCAGCACCAACTTCCTCGATGGCGCAGTGCTCGGCCCCGATGGCCCGGGCGGCGCGGAGCACCGCTACCGGGTGCGCACCGAGATCGGGGACCTGACCGTGCTCGCCACCGAAACTTTCGCTGCCGCCGACAAAGTGCTGATCTCGGTCCGTCCCGAGGACGTCGAGCTCTCCGCCTCGAAGCCTCAGCGCTCCGACAACGTCTGGGAGGGGGTGGTCGACCAGAAGGTGTTCCTGGGCGAAGTCGTCGACCTGCAGGTCAAGCTCGGAGAGCGCACGCTCCTGTCGCGACAGCACCCGTCGCTGCGCTCGCGCGTCGGCGACCCCATCTTCATCCAACTCGATCCCGAAAAGTGCGTCGCACTCCGGGCCGCCTGAGGAATCCCGCGCAATGCAGAAGAAGCACGCGAAGTTGAAGATCGAGGCCGCGGTCCGCACCTCGAAGTACGCCGTGAGCCCCACGCAGGATCGCTGGGCCTCCGACGTGATCGTCGACCTGCTGCACGCCTACGACCTGCCACACGCCGCGCTCAACCCCGGGGCGAGCTACCGCGGCCTGCACGACTCGATCGTCAACTACGGGCAGAACCGCCCGACGATGATGCTGTGCCAGCACGAGGAGACGGCGGTCCAGATCGCCCACGGCTATGCCAAGGCCACCGGCAAGCCGATGGTGGCGATCGTGCACAACCTGGTGGGCCTGCTTCACGCGAACATGGCGATCTACTACGCCTACATCGACCGCGCCCCGGTATTCATCGTCGGCGCCACGGGCCCGATGGACGAGACCAAGCGGCGCCCGCGCATCGACTGGATCCATACCGCCCAGGGCCAGGGAGAGGCCGTCAGGCAATACACGAAATGGGACTACCAGCCGCACACCATCGACGGCGTCCCCGAGTCGTTCGCCCGCGCCTACGGCGTGATGATGACGCAGCCGCAGGGCCCGGTGTACATGATCTACGACGCGTGGCTGCAGGAGCAGAAGCTCGAGCACGAGGTGAAGCTGCCGCCGCCGGGCGCCGTCAAGGTGCCCTCGCGCCTCGGCCCCGACCCGGCCGCGTTGGCGCGCGCCGCGGACATGATCGTCGCCGCGGAGCACCCGGTGATCATCACCGAATACACCGGTCGCGACCACGAAGCCTTCGGGATGCTGGTGGAGCTGGCCGAGACCGGCGGAATCCCGGTCTACGATATCAATAGCCGCCTGTCGTTTCCCAGCCGGCATCCGCTTAACGCGAGCATGTCGAAGGATCATTTCCGCGACGCCGACGTGGTGGTCTGCCTCGACGCGCGCGACTGGGAGAAGCCCACGACGGAGCTCGTGAGCACCACGCGCGAGCTGACCTCCGTCGTGCCCAAGGGCGCGAAGTGGATCGAGGTCGGCTTCGGCGACCTCGAGCTTTCGAGCTGGGCGCTCGACTACCAGCGCATGAACCACGCGGACCTGCGCGTCATGGCCGATACCACGCTCGCCATGCCGATGCTCACGGAGCTGCTCAAGGCGCGCCTCGCGAAGGACGCGAAGCTGCGCGCGCGGGTGAAGGCGCGCACCGCCGAAGTGGCGGCGAAGACGAAGGCGCGCCGCGCGAAGTGGGCCGAGCAGGCGAGGCAGGATTGGGACGCGAGACCGATCATGCTCGGGCGCCTGGCGAGCGAGGTCTGGGACGCGATCAAGGGCGAGGACTGGGTGCTGACCGCCGGGACCCTCGAGGAGTGGACCCGCAAGCTCTGGGATTTCGACAAGCCCCATCGCCATCCCGGGCGCTCGCTCGGCACCTCCACGCAGATCGGCATCTCGCTCGGCGTGGCACTGGCCCATCGCGACGAGAAGCGCCTGGTGGTCGACATGCAGCCCGACGGCGACCTGATGTTCGACGCGGGGGCGCTCTGGGTGGCGGCGAAGCACCGCATCCCGATGCTGATCGTGATGTACAACAACCGCGCCTACTACAACGACTGGGAGCACCAGATCCGGATGGCCAAGCTGCGCGGCACACCGGTCGAGCGCGCCCACATCGGCATGGACATGTGCGATCCCGACCCGGACTTCGCGAAGCTCGCCCAGTCGATGGGATGGTATGGAGAGGGACCGATCGACGATCCGAAGAAGGTGGCGGCGGCGCTGAAGCGCGCCATCGCCAAGGTGAAATCGGGCCAGCCCGCCCTCATCGACACGATCACCCAGAAACGATGAGCGCCCCCGCCAAACGCATCGGGATGATCGGCGCGGGCCGCATGGGCCAGCCGATGATCGGCCATCTCGCGCGCAAGGGCTTCGCGATTTCTGCCTACGACATCGACCCGGCGAGGAAGGCCGCGGTGGAGGGCAAGGGCGGCAAGTGGCAGCCCGATCTCGCGACGCTCGCCCGTACCAGCGAAGCAGTGCTGATCTGCGTGGGCTACGACCGCGAGTTGCGCGAGCTGCTGGCACCGGAGGGAGGGCTGCGTGAGCTCCCCCGGGACTCGCTGGTGGCGGTGCTGTCGACGGTCCATCCCCGAACCATCGAGGAGCTTTCGCAGGAGGGCGCCAAGCGCGGCATCCACGTGGTCGATGCGACCGTCTGCCGGGGCGGCAAGGGCGCGGACGAAGGCACGCTGCTGTGCTTCATCGGTGGCTCGGGCGAAGAGTTCGCGCGGCTCTCGCCGGTGGTGGCGGCGTTCTCATCGGACATCGTGCACACCGGCCCGGCCGGCACGGCACAGGTCGCCAAGGCGGCCAACAACATGATCATGTGGTCGTGCCTCATCGCCAACCACGAGGCGCTCGCACTCGCGCAGCGCCACGGCATGGACCCGGAGCGCCTGCGCGAGGCGCTCCTCATTTCGAGCGGCGACAACTACGTGCTGCGCAACTGGAAGCAGAACACGATGGCGTGGGCCGAGGACGACATGGAGATCGTGCAGCAGATGGCGGCGGAGAAGGGCGTGTCCCTGCCGCAGGCGGGGTTGAACCGCGAGATTCTCCGCATGCTCAAACCGAAACGCTTCAAGCTCGAGGACTACGGCGTCTAGGCCAGCGCCCCAACCGGAGGAACCATGGGCAAGATCGAAACTGAAGTCTCGACGCCGCAGCAGGCGGCGCCGAACGAGTCGCACTACCACAGCAAGAAGGACCGCGTCTTCGTGCGCGGCATCCAGGGCAAGTACAGCCTCACCGACGAGCTCGCGCGTCTGCGCTCGATGCCGCGGGTGCGGAAGGGATCCGAGATCAAGTTCCGCGACGGCCCGCAAACCTACAGCCGCCACTATGTCGAGCCCAAGGACGGGATCACGCAGACCTTCCACCTGCACCTCGAGGAATACGGCCCGGGGGCCCGCTCGCAGAAGCACGGGCACGTGAACGAAGCCGCCTTCTACATCCTCGACGGCGAGGGCTACGAGGTCCACGACGGCGTGCGCTACGACTGGAAGGCGGGCGACGTGGCGATCGTCCACAACAACTGCGTGCACCAGCACTTCAACGCGAGCTCGACCCGTCCCGCACGGGCGCTCGTGATCAAGACCAAGCCCATGTACATGTTCATGAACATGCTGTTCCAGCACCAGGTGGAACCGCGCCCGAGCGAGCCCGCCCCCGGCGGCGAAGGCTTCGCCGCGCGCGAGGGCGAGACCGACTACAACCACGAATGAACGAACGCCAAGGAGCCGCAAATGGCCTGGAGTGAATCGAAAACCTGGAAGAAGGGCACCGCCAACCAGGCGCTTTATCAAGCGTTGCTGGATCACGCGGAGGCCGCCCCGGCGCGAAACGCCAAGCGCAAGAAGGTGCTGCATCCGGAGGACATGCCGTGGGAGCTGTCGCGCCACGGGCTGCTGAAGCACCTCATGAACGAGGGCATGAACACCCGCATGGAGACGGTCGACGCCTACATGCTGATCATCCCGCCGGGCAGCCGGTCGGGGCGCCACCGACAGCTCGCCGAGGAATGCCTGTACGTGGTCGAGGGCCGCGGCTACGACCTGCACGTCGATTACGACGTGGAGATCACCGACACGTATCACTGGTCCCCGCAGCAGGAGGTCAAGCGCTACGAGTGGGAGGCAGGCGACGTGATCTACGTGCCGCCCAACACCGCCACCCAGCATTTCAACTCCGATCCCGAGCGGCCGGTGCGCCTCATTTCCGCAGTCAACCGCATCTTCAAGGCCGCGGGGCTGAACGACCTGGAGCAGCTCGAGGATGCACCGGAGTACCGCCCGGGGGTGACCGTCACGCCGGCGATGGTCGAGGATTTCCTCCACGGCCGCGTGAAGCTGGAAGCATAGGAAGGGGCGAGAGATGGCAGCGAACGAGGTGAAGGACGCGAGGGTTTCCGAGGAGATGGCGAAGAAATTCGCCACCGAGAAGGAGACCCCATACACCCGCTGGGTGAAATCCGAAGGCCTCGACATCGCGAGCGCCATCTACCAGCAGAACCTGCACACGATCGAGCTCAAGCCCTGGGCGCGCCGCGGCGGAAGCGGGGTGGTCCTCAACCACGACGCCTCGCGAACCTCCAACGACGCCTACGTGTGTGAGATCCCCCCGGGCAAGCAGCTCGCCCCGCAGCGCCAGCTCTTCGAGGAGATGATCTACATCCTCGACGGCCGGGGCTCCACGACGGTATCGAACGACGCCGGCGTGAAGGTGACCTTCGAGTGGAAGGCGGGGGCGATTTTCGCTATTCCGCTCAATACCTTGCACCAGCATTTCAACGCCTCGGGAAAGGAGCCGGCGCGCTTCGTGTCGGTCACCAATGCCCCGGCCATCATCAACGCCTTCGGCGACCTCGACTTCGTCTTCGGCACGAAGTACGACTTCAAGGACCGCTTCGACGGCGAGAGCGACTATTTCGCCAACAAGGGCGAGCAGAAGGGCCTGCTCCTCGACACCAATTTCGTGGCCGATGCGATCAACCTGCCGCTGATCGCGGCCAAGGAGCGCGGCGCGGGCGGCGGGCACATCCGCTTCAGCATGGCCAAGGGCTCGATGAATAGCCACATCTCGCAGTTTCCGGTGGGGACCTACAAGAAGGCCCATGCGCACGGCCCGGGTGCCTACGTGATCGTGATGAGCGGGGAGGGCTTCAGCCTCATGTGGCCCGAGGGCGAAAGGCCGCGGCGCTACGAGTGGCGCGAGGGCACCCTCATCGTCCCGCCCAACATGTGGTTCCACCAGCACTTCAATACCGGCACCACGCCCGCGCGCTACCTCGCCTTCAAGCAGGAAGGGGTCGCGATCCGCAACGCCCAGGGCGTGCCGAAGGCCTGGATCAGCAAGCGGCTCGGCGGCGACCAGATCGACTACGCCGACGAGTCCCAGGAGGTTCGCCAGTGGTTCGCGGAGGCCCTTTCGAAGCACAACTTGAAGTCCCGGATGGACGAGGCGTACCAGGCGGAAGCAGCCGAACTTCCGCCGAAAGTCTCGCAGGCCGCCTGACGTCGCGTTTTCGCCACGCTTTGTCTCGTTTCCGCTTGACGAAACCGGGAGGCCTCACTACCCTAGCCG
Organism: Burkholderiales bacterium; assembly: GCA_031381925.1. Taxonomy (GTDB): domain Bacteria; phylum Pseudomonadota; class Gammaproteobacteria; order Burkholderiales; family Usitatibacteraceae; genus Usitatibacter. The sequence goes on from JANMYH010000238.1 coordinate 12,177, forward strand.
CAGTGCGTTCCAGTTGACAGATAATCGTTCCATATCAAGGAACAAGACAATAACCGGAGGGGACGAAGAATGAACAAAAAAGCGCTGGTCCTGGCCCTTGGCGCCGCGTTGGTGATTCCGACCGCGATGGCGCAAAAAGGCGGGGGCAAGGGCGAGAAGGCCGAGCCCGATTCCGTCGTCGAGTTGTACGGCAAGGTCTATCCGGAGCTCGTCTTCCCGAGCAGCAGCGGTGCTACCGAAGCCGGTCATGCGGTGTGTTCGATCTGCGCGCCCGCGGTCGGCGGCGACGCGATCATCAAGCGGACCGAAATGGAGTCGTCGAACTCCCGCTTCGGCGTACGCGGCCACGAGCGACTCGGCGGCGGCCTCAAGGCGATATTCCAGTTCGAGACGATTTTCCTCCTCGATAACGCCGGCTCGGCATTCGCCGCGCGAGACTCGTTCGTGGGCCTGGCCCACAACGGCTGGGGGACGGTCAAGCTCGGGCGCATGGATACCCCGTTCAAGGAATATGGCGACGACGTCTCGTTCCTCGGCGTGTCCAGCGGCAACTTCACCTCGATCAGCGGCATCTACCGCCACATCGGCTTCGGCACCCAGAACAATGCCGCGCGCTTCCACGAGCGCCGCAATAACGTGGTCCAGTACGAGTCTCCGGACTGGGGCCCATTCGACTTCAAGGTGCAGTGGTCGACGAACGAGGCCAAGACCGCGACCCGCGACCCGCGCGTGCTCTCGTTCGGGGCGAAATACGAGATGGGGCCGTTATCCGTGCTGGTGGGCCACGAGATCCACAACGACCTGTTCGGATTGTCGGCGAACGTTCCGTCAGCGTTGCGCAACACCGCGGACCCGACGGTGCGGTCCAAGGACCAGGCGACGGCGGTCGCGGTCATGTACAAGGCCGGCGCCCATCAGTTCTCGATCGAGGCCAACCGCAAGAAGTATGAGGAGCCCAGCAGCACCGCCGGACGCGTTCGCTCCTACCAGAACAACGCCTACATGTTCGTCTGGGACGCGCGCTGGAGCCAACAGTGGCGCACCGCGTTCCACCACGTGAAGGCGACCGCCGGCAAGTGCTCGATCGTCGCCCTCGATTGCAATACCGGCGGCCTCGAGGGGACGCAGACGTCGTTTGGCGTTGCATATCACTTCTCGCGCCGTACGTATCTTTTCCTGATGGCGAGCCTGGTACGCAACGGCTATTCGTCCGTGTACAACAACAGCAACCAGCAGGCGCCGAATCCGGGCGAGGATATCCGCCAGATCGGCATCGGGTTGCACACCTCGTTCTAGTCGTTTTGATTCGGCGCCCCCGCAAGAAGGGCGCCGGAAGTAGAAGGCCGACTCGGCGGGCGCCCAGTGCGCCCGTCTTTTTTGGAGGATCCCATCCGCGCGGATCCCAATCGAGGAGACAGACCGATGAGCAAGCCCGCCGGTCCCCGCCCCAACGCCGGTCGACGAGCCTTCCACCGCGCCGCGCTCGCCGCGCTCGCGCTGCCGCTGGTGGCGCGCGCCCAGGCGAGTGCCGATTCGCCCCACCGCGCGCTCTACACGTACCAGGGTGCCGACCGCGACGCGCGCCTCACCGCCGAAGCGAAAAAACAGCGCGAAGTGGTGATGTACACCTCGCTCAACCTCAAGGACTCGGTGCCTCTGACCGAGGCTTTCGAGAAGAAGACCGGGCTCAAGGTCCAGCTGTGGCGCGCCTCGAGCGAGAAGGTGCTGCAGCGCGCCGTCACCGAGGCGCGCGCCGGGCGGCACTCGTGCGACATCCTCGAAACCAACGGCCCCGAGATGGAGGCGATGTACCGCGAGAAGCTGATGGAGGAGTTCTACTCGCCGCATTTCAAGGACCTGCCGGCGGCGGCCTTCCCGCGGCACCGCCATTACGTGGCCGACCGCTTCAACTTCTTCACCATCGGCTACAACACCAACCTGGTGAAGCCCGAGGAGGTGCCCGCCAGCTACGAGGACCTTGTCCACCCCAGGTGGGCCGGGCGCGTTGGACTGGAGGGCAGCGACGTCGACTGGTTTGGCGCGGTGGTCAAATCCATGGGGGAGGAGAAGGGCCTCGCGTTTTTCCGCAAGCTCGCCGAGGCGAAGCCGCAGATCCGCACCGGCCATACGCTGATGGCGGAGCTGGTCGCGTCCGGCGAGATCCCGCTCGCCGCAACGCTCTACAACCACAACGTCGAGCGCCTCATCGTCAAGGGAGCCCCGGTCAAGTGGAAGGCAATCCACCCCACGTTCGGCCGGCCCAACGCGATCGGCGTCGCCCGGCGCGCGCCGCACCCCCATGCCGCGATGATCTTCGTCGACTTCATGCTGTCCAAGGAAGGCCAGACCATCCTCAAGGAGCGCAATCGCGTACCCGCGAGCCTCTCGGTGGACACCCACCTCAACAAGTTCCCGTTCCAGATGATCGATCCCGTCATCACCCTCGATGAAAACGACAAGTGGGAAAAGATCTGGACCGAGCTCTTCCTCAAGGGGAAGAAGATCGAAAAGGAAGCCGACTGACATGAAACGACGATCCCTGGTGTGGCTGTTCGCGCTCGCGGCCGCGGGCATCGCCCCCGCCGGCGCGCAGATGAAGGTCAATCCGCTGATCGCGGACCTCGCCGCCTATCCGGGCGCCGACCGCGAGCAGAAGCTCCTCGCGGGCGCGAAGAAGGAGGGAAAGCTCAACATCTACACCTCGGCGCAGACCGACGACATGGGCGCGCTGGTGAAGGCCTTCGAGGCGAAGTACGGCCTCAAGGTCGACGTGTGGCGCTCGTCGAGCGAGAAGGTGCTGCAGCGCGCGATCCAGGAGGCGCAGGCGGGGCGCGCCGGCATGGACGTGGCCGAGACCAACGGACCCGAGCTCGAGTCGATGAGCCGCGAGAAGATCCTGCAGAAAGTGGCTTCGCCCTACCTGAAGGACCTGATCGAGCAGGCCATCCGCCCGCACGGCGAGTGGGTCGGCACGCGCCTGAACGTCTTCGTGCAGGCCTACAACACCAACCTGGTGAAGAAGGAAGACATCCCCAAGACCTGGGAGGACCTCGCGCAACCGAAGTGGAAGGGCAAGCTCGGCATCGAGCAGGAAGATGCCGACTGGCTCGCCGGCCAGTTCGCGGAAATGGGCGAGGCACGTGCGAAGAAGGTGTTCGGCGACATCGTCGCCAACAATGGCATCTCGGTGCGCAAGGGCCACACCCTCCTCACGCAGCTCGTGGTGTCGGGCGAAATCCCGTTCGCGCTCACGGTCTACAACTACAAGGCCGAGCAGTTCAAGCAGAAGGGCGCGCCCATCGACTGGATGCACATCGGCCCGGCGATCGCGCGCCCCAACGGCGTCGGCGTCGCGAGGAACGCGCCCAACCCGCATGCGGCGCTGCTCTTCTACGACTTCGAGATCAGCCCCGAGGGCCAGAAGATCCTCGCCGGCCGCGACTTCGTGCCGACCAGCAGGAAGGTCGACACACCGCTGCAGAGGATCCCGATGAAGTTCGTGGACGCGCGCGTTGCCCTCGACGACTACCAGAAATGGGAGAAGTCGTACGAGGAACTCTTCTTGAAGAAGCAGAAATAGCCATGGGCCGTGGTTGCGAAGCACCGTCAAGGGGTTGACCAATGGGAAAAGAATCGCACTACAGCAGCAAGAAGGACCGGGTGTTCGTCCGCGGCATCCAGGGCCAGTACAGCCTGAAGGACGAGCTCACACGCCTGCGCGCGGCCCCGCGGATCATCAAGGGGAAGGACCTGCTGTTCAACGACGGCCCCCAGTCGTTCAGCAAGCATTTCATCGAGCCCGAGGACGGCCTCACCCAGACCCTGCACGTGCACCTCGAGGAGTACGCTCCGGGCGGCAGGACGCAGAAACATGGCCACGTGAACGAGGCCGCGTTCTACATCCTGGACGGCAAGGGCTACGAGATCCACGACGGCGTCCGCTACGACTGGTCGGCCGGCGACGTGGCGATCGTGCACATGAATTGCGTCCACCAGCACTTCAACGCGGACCCGGCCAAGCCCGCGCGAGCGTTGGTGATCAAGCCCAAGCCGATGCTGATGTTCATGAACATGCTGTTCCAGAAATCGGTGATCCCGCGTCCCACGGAGCCCACGCCCGAGGGGCGCGGCTTCGTCCCGAGGCACTTCGAAGACAACCTCAACCACCCGGAGTGAGCGCATGAGACGCGCCATGCGAATCCTGGCCGGCCTCGCCGCGGCTGCGCTGGTGCCCGCCGCGGCCCAGAATCTCTATGGCTACGAAGGCGCCGACCGGATGGACCGGATCGTGGCCGCCGCGAAGAAGGAAGCAACGCTCACGCTGTACACCACGATCGCGGAGAAGGACCTCCCGGCCATCGTCGGACCGTTCGAGAAGAAGTACGGCATCAAGGTGAGCATCTGGCGCGCGGGCACGGACAAGGTCCTGCAGCGTGCCGTCACCGAGTACCAGGCGAAGAAGTACGACGTGGACGCGATCCATTTCGGCGCGCCCGAGATGGAGGCCCTCACCCGCGAGAAGGTCCTCGCGCCGGTCGCCTCCCCGGTACACAAGGACCTGCAGGCGGGTTCGGTCCCGGGGCACAAGTCGTGGGCCGCGACGATCCTCTCGGTCTGGGTGCAGGCCTACAACACCACGGCCATCAGGAAGGAAGACCTTCCCAGGACCTACAAGGATCTCGCCAACCCCAGATGGAAAGGCAAGCTCGGCATCGAGGCGAAGAACGACGACTGGTTCGCGACCGTCGTGCACCTCATGGGCAGCGAGCAGGAGGGCATCAAGTTCTTCCAGGACGTGGTCGCCACCAACGGCATCTCGCCGCGCCAGGGGCACACGCTCCTCAACAACATGGTGGTCTCCGGCGAGGTGCCGATGGCGCTGACCGTCTACAGCTACATGCCCGAGCAGGCGAAGAAGAAGGGCGCGCCGATCGAGTGGTTTGCCCTCGAGCCCGCCGTCGCCCGCGCCAATGCCGTCGGCGTCACGCGCAACGCACCCCATCCGAACGCGGCGCTGCTGTTCTACGAGTACCTGCTCGGTCCCGAAGGCCAGAATGCCATGGTCAGCGTGGACTACGTCCCCACCAACACCAGGGTGGAGTCGCCCCTGAAGGGCGTGAAGATCGTCCAGACCGATCCGGTGCGCTCCCTCGACGAGCAGGAGAAGTGGAAGAAGCTGTTCGAGGATACGGTGCTCAAGCGGGCGGGCAGGTAACGCATGAGCACGGTCGCCGCCGCCGGCGAAGGCAAGTCCTTCCGCGATGTGTGGCTGATCACCGCCGGGCACGCGCTGACGCACTGGTATCCCGCGACCTTCTACCTGCTGCTGCCGATCATCGGCACCGAGCTCGGCTTGTCGTACAGCCAGATCGGCCTGGTCATGACCTGCCAGTACGTGGCCGGTGCCATCGCCAACGTGCCCGGCGGCATCCTCGTCGATACCGTGGGCCGCAAGGGCGTGCTGATGGCGGTCTCGCTCTTCTGGGTCGGCTTCCCGTACCTCCTGATGGGCTTCAGCCACGGCTACCTCATGCTGCTCGGCTGCGTCGCGCTGGTCGGCTTCGGCAACAGCCTGTGGCACCCCACCGCGATTCCGACGCTTGCGCGCCGCTTCCCCGAGCGCAAGGGCCTGGTGCTCTCGATCCACGGGATGGGCGGCAACGTGGGCGAGGCGCTCGCCCCGCTCGCCGTCGGCGCATTGCTCACCTGGTTCACGTGGCGCGAGGTCGTCATCATGAATGTGGCGCCGGGACTCGTCATGGCGTTCGCCCTGCTCATGCTCCTCGGCACGCTGCGCCTGGGGGGCAGCGCATCCCGAACCCGGGAAGACGGCAAGGTGCAGTCCCTGGGCGACTACTTCCGTGGCGTCCCCGCGCTCTTCCGCAACCGCAACCTCGTGTTCCTCACGACCAGCTCCGCGTTCCGGTCGATGACGCAGAACGCGCTGCTCACCTTCCTCCCGGTTTACCTCGCCTACGAGATGGGCTACTCGCCCTTCTGGGTGGGCGCGGGGATGTTCGTACTGCAGGCCGCCGGCTTCGCGGCCTCGCCGATCGCCGGCCACCTGTCCGACACCATGGGCCGGCGCCGCATCATGATGACCAGCATGCTGATGACGGCCGTGGTGCTCGCTTTCATGGCGCTGGCGGGCCGCTCGCACGCGTTCGTGTTCTTCATCGCGGTCCTGGGCTTCTTCCTCTACGCGATCCGTCCGGTGATGCAGGCGTGGATCCTCGAGAGCACGCCGAAGAACATGGGCGGGACGAGCATCGGGATACTCTTCGGGGCGCAGTCGCTGGGCGCCTCGATCGCCCCGCTCGTCGCCGGCCTGATCGCCGACCGGCACGGCCTGGCGGCGACTTTCTGGTTCCTCGCGGGCACCATCATCGTGGCCAACCTCTTCATCCTGGTGATGCCGAAAACCGGGGACGGACCCGGATTTCCCGCGATCTAAAGCTTTCCTGAAATCGGGGTCCGTCCCCATGCGCTGGCTCAAGAGCACCTCGAACCGCACCTTCATCGTCTGGCCGCTGCTGCTGGTCGCCGCGGAGGCCGCGCTGCAGCAAGGCATGCCTCGATGGGATCCGTGGGGCCTGCCGCTGCTCGCCTGGGGCTACCTTCAGTACCGCTGGATCGGGACCTACCGCACGCGCCTGGGCGGCGGCGGGCCGGGGCTTTCGAACCCGCCCGACCGGATCGTCGACGCGGGCCCGTACCGCTGGGTGCGCAACCCCATGTATCTCGGGCATCTCATCTTTTTCGCGGGGCTCGCCCTCCTGCTGCATTCGTGGATCGCCGCCACGGTCTTCGTGGCCCACGCCGCGTGGTTCCACCGCCGTGTGCGCAGCGACGAGCATCACCTCGAGGAGCGCTTCGGCGACACCTACCGCGACTACTGCCGCCGCGTGAGGCGCTGGATCCCCGGCGTGCTTTGATGGGCGACCTGCCCGCCCTGATGAACGCGGAACCTCTACATCTTCGTGATGACGGCAAGGAGTGAGGGTCTGACAGTCACATCTGCGGCAATCGGCGTTCGTTCTTATCTGCGTTCATCTGCGTTCCCGCACTAGGGCGCAGCGAGGAAATCGTTGACGAGAGCAGCGAAGTCGAGGGGCTTCTCGGCGGCGGAGAGGTGTGCCGCGCCGGGGATCACGACCATGCGCGCGCCCGGGATCCGCGCCGCGATCGCCTCCGACATGGCGGGCGGTGTGCCCGCATCGGCGCCGCCCGCGATCACCAGCGTCCGGTGGTGGATGCGCGCGAGGCTCGCGCTGAAGTCCAGCTCGGCGATCGCGTCGCAGCATCCCAGGTACCCTTCGGCGGGGGTCTCGAGGAACCGGCCCATCACGGTGGCCACGACCTCGGGATGGCTCTTTCGGAAAGCCTCGGAGAAGTAGCGCGCCTCGACCGCATCGCGGATCGCGGCGAGCCCGCCCTCGGCGACGGCTTGGGCGCGTGCATGCCACATCGCGCGGCCCTCGGGTCCGTAGGAGCTGGTGGTGTTGGCGAGCACCAGGCGGCCTAGTCGCTCGCCATGGACGAGGGCGAACGCCTGGCCGATCATCCCGCCCATCGACAGTCCCACCCAATGGGCCTTCGCGAGACCGAGCTGATCGAGGACCGCGAGCGCGTCCGCGGCAAGGCCCTCGAGGCGATAGGGGCGCGGCGCGACGGGGCTGCGCCCGTGGCCGCGCGCGTCGATGCGCAGCACGCGCCAGCGCGGAGCGAGCCGACCCGCGAGATCCTCCCACATGCGGTGGTCGCAGCCGATCGCGTGGGCGAGGACGACCGGCTCGCCCGGCCCGCCCGAGTCCTCGCAATGCAGCTGCATCAGCGGCGCTTCTTCGGCTTCTTCGGCGCCGGCTTCGCCTCGCCGAGCGACACGATCACGGCGCGCGCGTCCTTGAACGCGTGGTTGGCGGCGGGGACGCCGCAGTAGATCGTGGACTGGAGCAGGATTTCCTTCAGGTCGTCCGCGTCGAGGTCGCCCGATCTCAGCGCCGCGCCCACGTGGAGCTGGAACTCTTCCCAGTGCCCGAGTGCGACCATCTGCGCGATCACGATCATCCGGCGCACCTTGCGCGAGATGCCCGGGCGGTTCCAGATCTCGTCCCAGGCGTAGCGCGTGATCAGCTCCTGGAACTCCTCGTTGAAGGGCGTCATGGTCGCGCGCGCGCGGTCCACCCACTCGTCGCCCAGCGTCGTGCGCCGGGTCTTCATGCCGCGCTCGTGCGCCTTGCGACTGCCCATGGCTCCGGCTCCTGTCAGGTGAGGTAGGGGGCGAGGTCGGCGAGGAGCTCGTCCACCGAGCCCTCGAGGCTCGTGGCGGACACGCCCTCGCCGTACGCGGTGACGTTCGCCTTCATCCGGTCGCCGTTGACCACCAGCGAGGCGGCGATGGTTTCGAGGAAATCGAGGCTCGTACCGAGCACGCTCGCGATGTCGGGCACGACCGCGAGCTCCGCCTGCCAGCCGCCCAGCGCGCGCTCGTGCTCCGCCAGCGCGCCGGCATGCACGGTCGCGAGCAGGCCGGGCATGCGGATCGCCGCGGCGAGCGCGTGCGCGCAGGCAACCGGATTGCGCTTGTGCGCCATGGCGCTCGATACCCCCCGGCCCGCCTCCGGCGGCGCCTCGAGCATCTCGCCCACCTCGGGCTGCGCCATCAGCGCCACGTCGCGCGCGATCTTGCCCGCGGTGGCGGTCACCTGGGCCATCCTCCCGAGCAGGTCCAGCCACGCGTTGCGATGCACGTGCCACGCGCGCACGTCGGCGAGCCCGAGGAGGAGCGCCATCCGGTGGCGCACTGCCGGTGCCTTCTGTCCCAGGGCTTCGAGCGCGCCGACCGGGCCGCCGAGCTGAACGGCGAGTCCCGCGGCCTGGGCCTCCGCGAGGCGCTCGCGATCCTCGGCCAGCGCCACCGCCCAGCGGGCGATTTTCAGCCCGGCGGTGATCGGGATCGCCGGCTGCATCAGCGTGCGCCCCAGCATGGGCGAAGCGCGATGCGCGCGCGCGCTGGGCGAGGGCACGCACGGCGGCCTCCAGCGCACGGTCGGCTTCCTCGAGGCACGGCTTGAGGCAAAGCGCCATGGCGGTATCGAGGACGTCCTGGCTGGTGGCGCCGAAATGCACGGCCGCAGCGTAGGCGGGCACATCGACCGCCGAGCGCAGGCGGTTCACCAACGGCACGGCGAGCGTTGCCGAGCGCTTGCCTTCCGCGACCAGCGAGTCGGCGTCGATCTCGAGCGAGGCGCACGCCGCGGCGATGGCGTCGGCTGCCGGCGCATCGATCAGGCCTTCCTCGGCCTGGGCGCGAGCGAGCGCTGATTCGAAGGACAGCATGGCGCGCACGAAGGCGGGTGCCGCGAACGCGGATTCGAACGACGGGCGGGCGAGGGTGCGTGCGGGGAGGCTCCCGGCCATGGTCAGGCGGCGAAGAACACGGTCTCGCCGTCGCCCTGCAGGCGGACGTCCCAACGGAATAGCCCGCCGTCCTCGCGCTTCGCCACGAGGGTGAGAAGCCGCGGAGAGCCCGCCAGCGCGGCGAGCCCCGGATCGGCACGCACCGCCGGCTCGGGCGCGAGGTAGGCGCGGGTGCGGAGCGCCTTGAGCAGGCCGCGCGCCTGGATCGCCACCTCGAGGTGGGGGGCCGATCCGCCGGGCATGAGCGTCTCGATGCGGAAGGTGCCGTCGCGTGCGGTCTCCACGCGCGCGAAGCCGGCGGGCTTCGTAGCGCTCGCCGCGGTTTCCGGCGCGCTGCCCGAGGGCGCGAGCTGCCAGGTCTCGACCAGCGCGTCGGCGACCGGCTCGCCGGCGCCGTCGATCAGCCGGCCCACCAGGATCACGCGCTCGCCGGCTTCACCGAAGCTCGCGCGCGCGCCATCCTTCCAGCGCAGCGCCTCGTGGAAAAACGGGCCGACGGTCTGCGACGGCGTTCGCTCCACGGTCATCGCTCGCGGGGCGTGGCGTGGGCACCCGCCAGCACGATGTCGAACCGATAACCGAGCGCGATACCCTCGATGCCTGTCTCCAGCGCGAGGCTCGCGATCATCCGCGCGCGTGCCTTCTCGTCGGGGACGCTGTTGTACACCGGGTCGATCGCGAGCAGGGGGTCGCCGGGGAAATACATCTGTGTCACCAGGCGCTGGATGGGTGCGTTGCCGAGCATCGAGAAGTGGATGTGCTGCGGACGCCACGCGAACGCGTGGTTCTGCCACGGATAGGCGCCGGGCTTGATCGTCACGAACCGGTACCCGCCGTCGTCGTCGGTGAGCACGCGGCCGATGCCGGTGAAGTTGGGATCGAGCGGCGCATCGTGGGTGTCGCCCGGATGGTCGTAGCGGCCGGCGGCGTTGGCCTGCCAGATCTCGACCAGCGAGCGGCGCACCGGCCTGGCGGACTCGTCGAGAAGGCGCCCGGAGAGCACCATCTTCTCTCCGAGCGGAGCCGACGCGCCCTGGAGGGTCAGATCGCTGTCGCGGCCGTGCACGAAGCCCGCAGGCACGCGCGCGGCGGGAAAATCGAGCGCGCCCTTCGGCAGCTCGACCAGGGCCTCCCGCGGCGCGCGCAGGCGCGTGCTGCGGTAGTCGGGGTACAGGTAGGGCGGATCGATATCGCCCGGGCGGCTCAGGTCGTTCATGCGCGCTTCCCGTGTCAGGCGCCCAGCGCGGTGATCATCGCGGGCACGTAGCTTTCGTCGGAAACCACTACCAGCATCTCGACCGCCGCGCGGAGCGTGCGAAGCGTGTCGTCCTCGCCACCCATTGCCACCTCGCGCGGCACCACGTAGAGCGCGGTCACCGGGTGCTTGCGGCTGTGCGCGATCGAGCTCACTACCGGCGCGAGCCCGACATCGTCGCCGGGGCAGGCGACGATGAAGATCATGTCGGCCCCGGTCAGGTCGCGCTGCAGGTCGCCGCCGCCCGCCTTGATCGCGGCCACCGCGTCGCCGCCCAGGGCGCTCTTGGCGAGCACATGCACCTCGACCTGGGCGAGGCCCTGGGCCGCGACTGCGCGCGCAATGGCGGCGCCGCCGTCGCCCAGGCCGACCAGCGCGATCGACCGCGGCTGCGAGTTGGGCGATTGGATGCGTCCGGGCAGGCCGAAGGCGGGGGTGTCGGGTCGGTTCACGGCGGTCGGACTCATGCGATGGCCTCCTTCTTCCCAGCGTGCCCGCGCTTGCGCAGCAGCGCATCCAGCCGGGGATACACGCGGCGAGCGTTCCCCTCGAAGATCTTGTAGCGGTCGGACTCGCCCAGGTGCGCGAGCTGGTCGACGTAGCGCTTCGTGTCGTCGTAATGATGCCCGGTCTCGGGATCGATGCCCTTCACCGCGCCCAGCATCTCGGAGGCGAACAGGATGTTGTCCAGCGGCACCACCTTGGCCATCAGCTCGATGCCCGGGAGATGATAGACGCAGGTGTCGAAGAACACATTCTTCAGCAAATGCTCGCCGAGAAGGGGCTTCCTCATGTCCTGAGCGATGCCGCGGTAGCGGCCCCAGTGGAACGGCACGGCGCCGCCGCCATGCGGGATCACGAACTTGAGCTCGGGGAAGTCGGCGAACAGGTCGCCCTGCAGGAGCTGCATGAAGGCCGTCGTGTCTCCA
>JANMYH010000257.1:0-3866 GCA_031381925.1 Burkholderiales bacterium
GGAGTAGGCGCCCGGGTCGGTGGCGGGCTGGACCGTCACGTTGGCGGTGCCGGTGCCCGCGTCGAAGGCGTTGACGGTGATCTTGACGTTGGAGCCGGCGTTCACATAGACGTTGCCGGGCAGCCATCGGGCGGTCAGGCCTCCCAGGCCGGCGCCGGTCGCGCCGTCGGGCCTGAGAAGTCGCGCGGGATTGCCGGTGCCTGCCGGGCGATTCGTGATGACCTCGTGGATGAGGACGCCGTCACCGGGGACGTTCTGGTCGTAGCCGATGCGAAACCGGGACTCGACCGTGTAGTACTTCGTGGCCAGGGGCGTGAGGACCTTGACGATCTGGGTCGTGCCCCCGACGCCCGGCGGCTGCGCCATGCGCTCGATGTTGTAGGCCGTCGACGCGCCGCCCGATGCGTGCGTCGTGATGCGCCCCGCGGGCACGATGCCCATCGCGATCTTGTTGTTGGCCACCTGGTGCTGGGCCACGCAACCGAAGGTCGCGTCGATCACGGCACACGATCCGCCCGGCCGGCTGACGACATCCCAATAGTTGCCGTACTCGAAGCCGCTCGGGTCGTCGGAGTGCGGCGAGCCGAAGGAATGTGAAAGCTCGTGCGCGAGGACGCCATGGTCGAGCCAGCCGAACTCGTTCGGGGGCTCGCCCCAGTAGGGCATCCAGGTCGCCGACCAGACCTTCGCGGGCAGGCCGTCGAGGGTTGCGACCGTGCCGCCGCCCCAGGCACAGCAGCCGTCCACGATGCCGTTGAACATCAGGTTCACGCCGACGAAGTTGTGGAAGTTGACGGCCGCATCCGCCGCCGCGGTGCAATCGTCGAACATCTCGGGGAGGTACTGGCCGGGGGTCTTCACCCCGTCGTCGTAGAAGCTCTGGAGATTGGGCATGGTGACCCAGCCGTACACGATGCTGCCGGTGATGTTCGCCGTGCCGTACGAGACTTCCTGGAAGTAGTGGTCGAAGCCCGGATAGGTGCCGCCGAGCTGGTTGGCGAAGAAGGTGGCGTTGCGCGGTTCGGTTGCGATATCGGGCCACTTGCAGAGGACGCTCACGTACTTCTGGTTGCCGGCGGCCGGCGAGAAGCTCTTCGCGAGCGGCGTGGGATCGAGCACCTCGAGCGTACGCACGCGCAAGTGCTGGCTGCGGCTCAGCGCCTCGGCGGCGACGCCCGCATCGGTCGTGACCCGGACGCGGCGATTGCGCACGGCCGCCATGCCTTCGGGCGGGAGATCCGCGGCCGAAAGGTCGAGGGCGATCTTGTGGCCGTCGTCCGCGGTGAGCGTGTGGAGGCGCCGAGCGTTGCCGCCGATCTTCGGGTTCGGGTCGCCGACGAGCTCGGTGAGGATGCCGTCGATCACGCTGCCCGAATGCGCGCGCGCATCTTCCGGTGCGAGGCCCAGGGCCAGGGTGAATGCGAGGACGAGCAGGGACCAGCCTGAACGGACGTTCATTTTTTTACGCTCCCAAAACCTGATGGACGGTAGCCCTGATCCCGGGCTTTCCCGCCTTGTGCGCCCGCCCGCCGTTGCGACGGGTCGGAAAGGATTCAGTTTGAGGGGTGGCGCGGAGAATTCAAAGCGGAATATTCAGCACTCCGAACACGGCGCAGGCGCGGGGGCGACAGTAACCCCTTGATTCACTGCCCATACCCCTCCGGATTCCTCCTCTGCCAGTTCCACGCATCCCGGCACATCTCCTCCAATCCCCTCTTCGCCTTCCAGCCGAAGACCCGTTTCGCCAGCGACGCGTCTGCATAGCACTCGGCAATGTCTCCGGGTCGCCGAGGCGCGAACTGCCGCGGGACCTTCACCCCATTCACGCGCTCGAAGGTGTCAACGAGCTCGAGGACACTGCAACCGTGCCCCGTCCCAAGATTTACGGTGAGGACCGATCCGCCAGCCTGTTCCTCGAGTGCGCGAAGGGCCGCCAAATGACCTTCCGCGAGATCCATCACGTGGATGTAATCGCGAACCCCGGTGCCGTCGACGGTGGGGTAGTCGTTGCCAAAGATCGAGAGCTTCTCCCTTCGCCCGGCGGCGACCTGGCACACGTAGGGCATGAGGTTGTTCGGTGCGCCGGACGGATCCTCCCCGATCGTGCCGCCGGGATGCGCGCCAACGGGGTTGAAGTAGCGCAGGTTGGCGACTCGCCACGAGGGATCGCGGCGCGCCATTTCCGCGAGCATGCGTTCGATCTCGAGCTTGTTCTCCCCATAGGGGCTCTGGGGCGCCAGCGCGGCCGATTCGTCGAGCGGCATCGTGTCGGACGGGCCATACACCGTCGCCGACGAGCTGAAGACGAGCTTGCGTACTCGCGACGGGGCGAGCGCCTCGAGCAGGCGCTGCGTGCCCACGACGTTGTTCGTCCGGTACCGCTCGGGCTCGAGCACCGATTCGCCCACCGCCTTCAAGCCGGCCAGGTGGATCACGCTGTCGATGTCATGCGTGCGGAGGAGCTTGGCCACGCCCTCGGCATCGGCAATGTCCATCTCCACGGCCTCGACGAGGCCCGGGGCCAACGCGTTCACCCGCGCAATCGACCGCGGCGAGCTGTTCGAGTAGTTGTCGATGCAAACGCACTTCCGCCCCAGGGCGGCGAACGCGGCGAGGATGTGAGTGCCGATGTAGCCCGCGCCACCGGTGACGAGAACGGAGGAATTCATCGGGGAATTCTAGCGGCTGCTGTTGCTCCGCGTCTCGGGCCATAACGCCGCGTCATACCGCAAGGGATCGAGGGACGTGCCGTCGCCCCCGCGTAGGCGGGGGCCCAAGCTACCCCTTCCGCCCCCGATACCCGGCGCGCTTCTGCCTGGCTTCCAGAGGCTTCGCCGGCAGCTTCCCGATGAGCAGCTCGGCGGGAATCCGCAGTCCCTCGCTCAGCGCCCGGATCATCGCCACGGTGAGGGGGCGCTTCCCGGCCAGCACTTCGGAGACGCGGTTCCTCCCGCCCAGCAGCGGCGCGAGGTCCTTCTGCAGCAGTCCCTGCTCCTCCATCCGGAAGCGCAGCGCGGAGATCGGATCCGGATCCTCGAACGGGTAGCGCCCGCCCTCGTACTTGTCGATCAGCATGCCGAGGAGCTCGAGCCGGTCTCCTTCCGCGGTGCCGAGCCGGGGGTCCGCGGCCGCCAGCGACTCCGCCTCGGCGAGGTACTGGCGGTGCTGCCTGTCCGATTTGATGATCTTCAGGTCCATTGCGAGTACTCCGTGTGCGTGCCGATGCGCCTGATCACGACCAGGCCGCTTTCGTACGCGACTCGAACCTCCAGCCGATACCGGTTGCCCTTCACGTTGAAGACCACGCGGTTGTCAGGCAGGAAGCTCGCCGAGGCGAACAGGGTGCGGATGTCCCGGAGTTCCCAAACTGGGAACAGCCCCCGCCGGTGATTGGCTCCGCGCCACCGCATCTGTACACTTGCAATGTACAGATGGAGCCTGCCATGAAGCACGTCAAAGTCACCGAGTTGCGCCAAAACCTGCCCGAGTACCTGGCCCGAGTCGCCCGTGGGGAGCGGGTTCGCGTCACATCGCGCGGCAAGGTCATCGTGGAAATATCCCCGCCCTCCGCTTCGGCTGACGAAGCGCAGTCGGCGCGGCAGCGGCTGCGTGGGAGCGTCGTGCGCTTCGATCGGCCGCTCGATCCGGTCATCGAGCCCGAGGATTGGGAAATGGATCGATGATCGTGCTCGACACGCACGTGCTGGTCTGGTGGGTGTCGGGTACCGGCCGGATCTCGTCGCGGGCGGCACGGGCCATCCGGGTGGCGCTGCGCGCGGGCCCCGTGGCGGTTTCCACCATCAGCATTCTCGAGATCGCGACCGCCGTTCGCCGCGGGCGGCTTGCGCTCGCCGCATCCGTGGATC
>JANMYH010000264.1:0-2601 GCA_031381925.1 Burkholderiales bacterium
CGATCGACGCCGAGCTGCGCGCATCCCTCGGCGCATCGGATGCGCGGCACATGATCGCGGTGCACGGTCCCACCGCGGATGCGGCGCTCGAGGCCGCCGAGAGCGTGGCCGCGCGCCTCGATACGCTGGTGACCGAGGGCATGCTGGGCGGCTACGAGAGCGCCGCGCGCTTCCTGCCGAGCGCGCGGCTGCAGAATGCGCGGCTCGCCGCACTTCCCTCGGCCGAGGAGCTGCGTTCGCGCTTGAAGACCGCGCTCGCGCAGTCGGCGCTCCGCCCCGAGCGGCTCGAGCCATTCGTGGCCGACGTCGAGCGCGCGCGGTCCACCGGGCTCCTCACCCGCGAGCAGGTCGCGAACACCGCCCTCGGCCAGGCTGTCGAGGGTCTCCTCTTCCGCGATGCCACGGGTCGCTGGACGGCGCTCCTCGGACTGCGCAGTCCGCCCGGCGCAGCACTCGACCCCGCGGCGGTTTCGCGCGCGCTCGCCGCATCCGGCGTCGCGAGCGCCACGCCGATCGACATGAAGGCCGAGATCGACCGCCTCTACTCGGGGTACTTCGAGCGCGCGCTGCTCATGTCGCTCGCCGGGCTCGCCGCGATCGTGGCGCTGCTCTTCGCCGCGCTGCGCTCGCCGATGCGCGTGGCGCGCGTCATGGTCCCGCTCCTCGCGGGAGTCCTGGTGGTCGCCGCGTGGCACGCGGGAACCGGCACGCGCCTGTCGCTCCTGCACCTCGTTGGCCTGCTGCTGGTGGTGGCGATCGGCTCCAACTACGCACTCTTCTTCGACCGCCTGGCCGGGTCCGACGAGCGCTCGGCGGCCCGCACCCTCGCCTCCCTCGCGCTCGCCAACGTGACGGCGGTCGCGAGCTTCGGCGCGCTGTCGCTTTCCAGCATCCCGGTGCTGCACGCGATCGGCTCGACCGTCGCCCTCGGCGCCTTCATCACGCTGATCTTTGCCGCGATGACATCCCGCGTTGCGATACAATTTCCGCGGGGAAACAACAAACATGCGGACGATCATCGAAGCCGCGAATAGCGGCCATCGGCCGGAGCTCCTGCTGGCATTGCTTTGCGGGACCTTCAGCGAGCCCGAGGACTTCGTGCGCGAGGGCTTCCCCGCGGCGGTCCTCGCGCAGGGCATCGACGCCGAGATCGTGATGGCCGAGACGCGGGCGGCGTGGTTCGCCGACGGCTCGATCGTGCGGCGCGTGCGGGATTCGGTGGTGCTGCCGGCGCGCGCGCGCGGCCACTCGCGCATCTGGCTCGCGGGCATCTCCCTGGGCGGCCTCGCCGCGCTCGGCTACGCCGCGCGCCACGAAAGCGAGATCGACGGAATCGTCCTCATCTCCCCCTACCCCGCGACCCGCGACGTGCTGCGCGAGATGCAGGCCGCGGGTGGGCTCGGCGGTTGGAGGCCGGTGATTCCCCCGGAAGGCGACCTTGAGCGCGAGGCCTGGCTCTGGCTCGCCACCCACCGCGAAGGGCGGGCGCCCGTGCACTGCTACTTCACCTCGGGCGACCGGTTCGCGAGCGGGCAGCGGCAAATGGCCCAGGCGATGGACCCGGCGTGCGTGCGCGAGATGCCGGGCGGCCACGACTGGAAGGCGTGGCGCGCGCTCTGGGACGAGTTCCTGCGCGAGAAGCGCGCGGTCCTGCAATGAGCGCCGTCGCCCAGCCCGTACCGGCCTCTACCCGTTGGCGCCCGACGCGGCTGGTCGCGGGCTCGATGGGCCTGCACGGCGCGGCATTCCTCGGCGCGATCCTCGGCCCCGAAGCCTGGGTGTGGTGGGCGGCGGCGGCGGTGGCCGGCAACCATGCGGTGCTGACGCTCTTCGTGCTCTTGCCGCGCAGCGCGATGTTGGGGCCCAATGTCTCGCGCCTGCCGGACCTGGCGGCGGCGCGCGGCGAGATCGCCCTCACCTTCGACGACGGCCCCGATGCCGACGTGACGCCGCAGGTGCTCGACCTCCTCGATGCGCGCGGCGTCCGCGCCACCTTCTTCTGCATCGCCGAGAATGCCGAGCGCCACCCCCAGATCGTGCGCGACATCGTGCGCCGCGGCCATTCGGTGGAGAACCATTCGAGCGCCCACCAGCTCACATTCGCGCTGATGGGCCTGGGCGGCATCCGCAGGGAGATCGCCGCCGCGCAACGCACCCTGGGCGAGCTCGCCGGCAAGACGCCGCGCTTCTTCCGCTCCCCCGCCGGGTTCCGCAGCCCGCTCCTAGACGCCGTGCTCCACCCGATGGGGGTCAGGCTGGTGAGCTGGACGCGGCGCGGTTTCGACACCCACCGCACGGACGTCGAATTCGTCACCGAACGGCTGCTTCGCGACTTGAGACCCGGTGACATCCTGCTGCTGCATGACGGGCATTCGGCCCGGACTCCCCATGGCACGCCGGTGGTCCTCGAGGTGCTGCCGCGCGTGCTCGACGCGGCCCAACGCCAGGGGCTTCGCCCCGTCACCCTCGCCCAAGCCATCGATCCGTGATCGACGCGCGCTTCCGGGCGCTCGCGCGCGAGGCCGCGGCGCGCTATCCAGCCCGGGATATCTTTGCCCGCCGATTCGCCTACGGCAAGCTCACCGGCGACCCCGCCTTCGC
>JANMYH010000266.1:0-1879 GCA_031381925.1 Burkholderiales bacterium
GCCGTCTTCGAGGTGATGGGAGTGACCAACATCTCCGCCAAATGCCACGGCTCGACCAACCCGTACAACGTCGTGCGCGCGACCTTGGACGGCCTTACCCAGCAGCGCCGGCCCTCGGAAATCGCGGCCAAGCGCGGCAAGAAGGTCGAAGAGATCGCCTGAGGATCGATGCCATGACAGCCAAGCAGAAGAAGCCGGCCGATGCCGGCAAGAGAATCCGGGTGACGCTGGTGAAGGGCTTGCGCGGCACTCTGCACACCCACCGGGAATCGGTGAAGGGCCTGGGCCTGCGCCACCGCCAGCACACGGTGGAGGTCCAGGACACACCGGCCATCCGCGGGATGATCAACAAGGTGAGCTACCTGCTGAAGGTCGAGGACTAAAGAGCCATGGAACTGAACACCATCAAGCCCGCGGCGGGCTCGAAGAAGAATCGCCGTCGCGTCGGGCGCGGCATCGGCTCGGGCCTGGGCAAGACCGCGGGCCGCGGCCACAAGGGCCAGAAATCGCGCGCGGGCGGATACCACAAAGTCGGTTTCGAGGGCGGCCAGATGCCGCTCCAACGGCGCCTGCCGAAGCGCGGGTTCCTCGCCGTGACCATCGACAAGGCGGTCGAGGTTCGCTCGGGCGACCTGTCGAAGGTCGGCGCCGAGGTGATCGACATGGCGAGCCTCAAGAAGGCGGGGCTCGTGGTCGGGGGCGCCAAGCGCGCCAAGATCATCCTCGCGGGAAAGGTCGAGAAGAAATTCAGGGTATCCGGCATCGCGGCCTCGAAGGGCGCCAAGGAAGCCATCGAGAAGGCCGGCGGCTCCGTGGCCGACCTGGTGGTGGCCGAAGTGCAGAAGAAGCTGCCGAAGAAGCAGAAGCAGCCGGCGCCGGCGAAGTAACGGAGACGAACGCAATTGTCCGCTAACCCCCTCGCGACCCTCGGAAAGCTCGGCGACCTCAAGCGTCGCCTCTGGTTCCTGGTGGGCGCCCTCGTGGTCTACCGCATCGGGACGTACATCCCGGTGCCGGGCATCGACCCGGGCGAGCTCGCGCGGCTCTTCCAGAAGACGCAGGGCGGGATCCTGGACATGTTCAACATGTTCTCGGGGGGCGCGCTGTCGCGCTTCTCGATCTTCGCGCTCGGCATCATGCCGTACATCTCGGCCTCGATCATCATGCAGCTGATGACGGTGATCTCGCCCACGCTCGAGACCCTCAAGAAGGAAGGCGAGGCCGGCCGGCGCAAGATCACGCAGTACACGCGCTACGGCACCGTGGTGCTGTCGCTCTTCCAGGCGCTCGGCATCTCGATCGCGCTCGAGGCGCAGCCGGGCCTGGTGATTGACCCGGGCCTGGGGTTCCGCTTCGCCACCGTGATGACGCTCACCACCGGCACCATGTTCCTCATGTGGCTGGGCGAGCAGATCACCGAGCGTGGCATCGGCAACGGCATCTCGATGATCATCTTCGCCGGCATCGTGGCGGGACTGCCGCACGCGATCGGCGGAAGCCTCGAGCTGGTGCGCACCGGCGCCATGTCGATCTTCATCGCGCTCCTGATCTTCGCGCTGGTGATCGGCGTGACCGCTTTCGTGGTGTTCGTGGAGAAGGGCCAGCGCCGGATCCTCGTGAACTACGCCAAGCGCCAGGTGGGCAACCGGCTCTACGGCGGCCAGAGCTCGTTCCTGCCGCTCAAGCTCAACATGTCGGGCGTGATCCCGCCGATCTTCGCCTCGTCGATCATCCTGTTCCCGGCCACCCTCGCAAGCTGGTTCGGCACCAACGAGCACATGACGTGGCTGAAGGACGTGGCTGCGGCGATGTCGCCCGGGCAGGTCCTGTACATCGCGCTCTACGCCTCCGCGATCATCTTCTTCTGCTTCTTCTACAC
>JANMYH010000289.1:0-14964 GCA_031381925.1 Burkholderiales bacterium
GAGCTTGCGGCCCTGGCCGACGGGATCGAGCCCCGGGTCATCGCATGGCGGCGGGACATCCACCAGCACCCCGAGCTCGGTAACCGCGAGTTCCGCACGGCGAAGATCATCGCCGCCCACTTGAAGGCGCTGGGCTTCGACGAAGTCCGCGAGAAGGTGGCACACACCGGCGTGGTCGGGTTGCTGAAGGGCGGCCTGCCCGGCCCGGTCGTGGCGCTGCGCGCCGACATGGACGCACTCCCCGTGGCCGAGGAGGTCGATGTCCCTTTCAAGAGCACCGTGCGCACCGAATGGGCGGGCATGCAATGCGGCGTGATGCACGCCTGCGGCCACGATGCGCACACCGCGATCCTCATGGGAGTCGCCGAGGTGCTCGCCGGGTTGCGCGAGCGGATTCCCGGGACGGTGAAGTTCATCTTCCAACCCGCCGAAGAGGGCGCGCCCGACGACGAGGAAAGCGGCGCGCGGATGATGATCGCGGAAGGCTGCATGCGCGATCCCGAGATCGGCGCGATCTTCGGGCTGCACATGACCTCCACCCACCACGCCGGCAAGCTCGGCTATCGCTCGGGGCCGCTGATGGCTTCCTCGGACGAGCTGCGTGTCTTCCTGCGCGGCAACCAGACCCACGGCGCGATGCCCTGGCTCGGCGTCGACCCGATCGTGATCGGCTCGCAGATCGTGATGGGGCTGCAGACCATCGTCTCGCGACGCATGGAGCTCACGAAGGAGCCGTCGGTGGTGACGGTCGGGGTGTTCCACGGCGGCAACCGCGACAACATCATTCCCGACGAGGTGAAGATGGAGGGCACCATCCGCACCTTCGACGAGGGCCAGCGCGAGGCGATCCACGAGCACGTGAAGCACATCACCGAGATGATCGCCGCCTCCGGGGGCGCGAAGGCGCGCGTGCAGATCAAGCGCGGCTACGACGTCGTGGTGAACGATCCCGCCCTCACCGCCTTCGCGGTGCCGGTGCTCGAGGCCATGGCGGGCGCCGCCCATGTCGGCATCGTGGACAAGGTGTGCGCCGCGGAGGACTTCTCGTTCTACCAGAAGGTCGTGCCGGGTTTCTTCTTCCGCGTGGGCTGCACCCCGCCCGGACGCGACATCCGCGCTTCAGCCCCCAACCACAGCCCGCGCTTCTTCGTCGACGAGGACTGCCTCAAGCTCGGGGTCAAGTCGCTCTGCGCGCTCGCCCTCGCCTGGCTGGAGAATGGGGCCTGACCCCATTCTTCGCCTCGCTCCGATGGGCGAGGCGGCGTTCGAGGCCTATCTCGCCCGCAGCATTCCCGAGTACGCCGAGGAAAAGGTCCGCGCGGGATCGTGGGCCCCGGACGAAGCGTTGCGCCTGTCGCAGGAGGGCCACGACAAGTTCCTGTCGGATGGCATGGCCACGCCGGGCCACTTCCTGTTCGAGCTGGTCGAGGTCTCTACCAACCATGTGGTCGGCTGCCTCTGGATCTTCATCAACGACAAGGCCCGCCCGGCGCGCTCCTGGATCTATGACATCTCGATCGACGAACCCCACCGTAGGCGCGGGCTGGGACGGGCGGCGTTGAAGCTGGCCGAGGAAGAGTCGGGCCGGCGCGGCTCCACGCTCATGGAGCTCCACGTCTTCGGCTGGAACACACGCGCCATCTCGCTCTACGAGAAAGCCGGCTACGGATACGTCGACATGGTGATGAGCAAGCCGCTCGGGTGACCTGCAGAGAGCCGCCTTTCAGGCAGTGACGGAGGGCTCTGAACCCCGTCCGGGCCAGCTCGTTATCTTTCCTGTCTCGTACAGAAAGTCGAGGATGGCATTTGGATCATCGCCAACCGAGTCGACAGCATGTACGAGATCTGCAACGTAGATGTTCAACACCGCAGTCCATTGCTCGACCTCGCCGGGGCTGCGAATATTGAGTGGCGGCTTGCTTCTCAAATGGGCGTAGTAATCGATCGACATTGTCCTGATCACCTGTCCAGTTGTCCTGATTGCGACTCGAAGGGCCTCCCCTGCCAAAATCCCGGGAATTTTCTTGTGCGAAGGCACAGCTGTCTATCGGAATAGTCCTACACGGCGCGCGGCAATCCTGAATTCGAGGTCCACGGTGCCACACGCAGCAGGCGCGTGGCGCGTGCAGCAGCCGGCGACGGCTAGAATGGATTTCATGGACACACATTTCCTCACGACTTTCGTGATGGTCGTCGACCGCGGCTCGATGGCCGCCGCCGCCCGCCTGCTCAACATCACCCCCGCGGCGGTGGCCAAGCAGATCCGCGCGCTCGAGCGCGAGCTCGGCACGCCCCTCATCGCGCGGGCGGGGCGCACGGTGAGCGTGACCGAAGCCGGCACGCGCATCCTCGAGCGCGCGCGCGGGCTGCTGCGCGATGCGTCGGACCTGCGTACCGTGGCCAAGGAAAACGCCACCGCGGGCGAGCTGCTGCTCGGCGCCGGCACCAACGCCCTCACCGGGATCCTGCCCGACATCCTGGTCCGCATGGTGGGGCGGTTTCCGGCCATCAACGTGTTCATCAAGCCGGGATACTCGCCGGATCTCTATCGCAGCGTGGAAAGCGGCGAGCTGGACGCCGCCATCGTGCTGCAGGCGCCGTTCACGCTCCCCAAGACCTGCGGCTGGCTGCTGCTGCGGGAAGAGCCCCTCGTGGTCCTCGCGCCGCAGTCGCTTGGCAGTCGCGATCCCCACGAGCTGCTCGCGACACAGCCCTTCATCCGCTACGACCGCAACCAGTGGGGCGGCCACCAGGTCGAGCAGTACCTGCACATGGTGGGCATCACGCCGCACGAGCGGTTCGAGCTGAATGCGTTGAACGCGATCGCGGTGATGGTGGACCGGGGTCTCGGAGTCTCGCTGGTCCCCGACTGGGCGCGGCCGTGGCCCGAGGGGCTGCGCGTGGTTCGCCTCCCGCTCCCGCGGCCGTTCGAGCCGCGCCGGGTCGGGGTGATCTGGACGCGATCCACGATCCGGCTGCGCCTGGTCAAGGCGTTCCTCGAGGAGGCCCAGATCGCGCTTGCGCCTAGGACGCCGGCTTCGGCTCGTAGATCGTGAGTCCCCTGAGCGACTGCGCCGACGGCGCGGGAAAGAACCAGCTCGCGCAATAGCCGATGATGATGCACAGCATGATCGAGATCGCCAGGTAGAAGTACGGGTGCACCAGGCTCATCGACCACGCGATCATCGTGAGCAGGATGCTCATCGCGACCCCGATGGTGACTCCCTGCCAATTGGCCCGCCGCGTGAACATGCCCAGCGTGTACACGCCGGCGAAGCCGCCCCCCAGCACCCCGAAGAGCTCGATCGAGATGTCGAAGAGCGAGTGGATGTCGTAGCGCGAGAGCAGCAGCGCGACACCCATTCCCAGCAGCCCCGTGACGACGGTCATCGCCTCGGCGAAGCGCACGCTCACCTTGGGGTTCGGGTTCTTCACGATCTTCTCGTAGAAGTCCACCGAGGCGAGCGTCGCCACGCTGTTCATGATGCTCGACAGGGTGGCCATGGCCGCCGCCAGGATTCCCGCCACGATGAGGCCGCGGATTCCCGCCGGCAGCTCGGCGGCGATGAACAGCGGAAACGTGGCATCGATGGTGAGCAGCGGGTTCATGCGCTCGGGATGGGTCTTGTAGAAGGCATAGAGCGCGGTGCCGACGAAATAGAACATGAAGCCGCCGGGAATGGTGACCGCGGCGAAGGTCCAGATCGAGCGCCCCGCGTCCTTGCTGTCCTTGGTGGAGAGCACCCGCTGCATCAGGACCTGGTCCTTGGGAAAGGTGAGGACCACGTCGAAGAGGACCAGGAAGATGAAGCCCCAGACGGTGGCCTTGGTGAGGTCGAAGCTGAAGTCGAAGAGCTTCATCTTGTCCTCGGCGGCCGCGATCCTGAAGAGCTCCACCACGCCGCCGTCGAGGGCGAGGATCACGAAGCCGATCGCGAACGCGATGCCGCCCATCTTCACGATGAGCTGGACGAAATCGGTCCAGACCACCGCCTTCATTCCCCCGAGCGCGGTATAGATCATGGTGAAGACGCCCATGATGAGGATGCTCCACTGCACCGGCAGCCCCGTCATCGTGGCGATCGCGAGCGACGGCAGGAAGAGGATCACGCTCATGCGGCTGCCGATCTGCACGATGATGTAGAGCGCGCTCGCGAGCAGGCGGATCACCGGGTGGAAGCGCGTCTCGATGTAGCTGAACACCGACATCAGGTCGAGGCGGCGCAGCACCGGCACGATCCAGGTCGCCACGAACATCAGCCCCAGGACACCCACCAGGTTGTTGGTGAGGTACTGCCAGTTGGTCTCGAAGGCCTTCGCGGGGATCGCGATATAGCTGATCGAGCTGGTGTTGGCGGCATAGAGGCTGATGCCCGCGGCCCAGAACGGGATCGAGCGCCCGCCGACGAAGAAGTCGGACGTGGAATTGCGCTTCTCCCGGAGGTAGAAGTAGAGGCCCATGCCGAGCATCGAGACGAGATAGAAGACGATCACGAACCAGTCGAGCCAACTCAGCAGCAGCTTGCTCGACTCGACCTGCGATCCCGCGAGCTCGGTGCCGGTGCCACTCGCGGCGGGCCGCGCCCACGCGATGCCGTTGCCGAAGGCGGTGGCGAGCTTCGCGTCGGCCGCCGCGGGTTGGCCGAGCGTCGCCCACGAGCCGGTGATGGTGTGGAACATGACGAGCTGCACGGCGGCGCCCGGGGTCGCATGCACCAGGTACAGCACGTGCGCCTGGCCGATCGGCCGCGCCGCGCCCTCGATCACGCGGCCCGCCAACGGCGCCCGTTCCTTCCAGCCCTCATCGGGCTTCCAGCGCCACAGGCGATCGCCCTTGCCGTCATTGCCCAGGGTCGCGAACACCGCGGCCGTTTGCACCACGAGCGAGGTGAGCTCGCCGCTCGCGGGCCACGCGGGATGCTCGACCCACCTCGCTTCGGCGAGCGCCGTGTTGAGGGCGAAGAGCTTGGATTGTCCTTCCGCCTTGCCCGCCACATACAAGGTGTCGACCAGGAGCGCGCCGCGCGGTGACGCGAGCGGGACGGGAAGCGGCGGCACCGGGCGCAGGCGGGGCGCTCCCGCTTCCAGGTCCAGGGCCTCGACGCGCTCCACCGAGCCACCGCGCGCGCCGAGAAAGAGATAGCCACGGCGCCCGCTCGCCACGCCGAGGATTTCGCCCGCGGGACGCTGCGCACTGCGTTCCCAAGCGGAAAGATCCGGTCGCAGGACCCACAGCGCGTCGGCGCTCACCGCAACCGGCCGCGCATCCACGGTCATCAGGTGCGTGATCGCCTCGGGAATCGGGGGGACGGCGCCCGACTTGATCGAGACGAGGGGTTCGGCGACGGCGAATCCGATGGCACAGAGCGCGAGCGCGGCGATCGCGAACAGGCGCGCCAGCCCGTGCCCCATCGCGGTCATCGGCCCGGCTTCGAGCGTTCGCCGGTGCGCTGGTTCACGCACACCCGCCACGCGTAGTGATCGCCCTCGCCCCCCGCGCCTCGCGCCTGGAGGTGGTTGGAGAGCGCCTTGCGCCACTTCTCGGAGGTGTTGGCGGTGGTCATGTGCGGCGTCTTCGAATGGTGGAAGGTCACGGCGCCGCGGGGAATCGGGCACACCACCATGCGCGACTCGTCGACGTCGCAGGTGATGAGGTCGCTCTGCACGCCTTCCACCGGGCGATGCGCAATCACGCCGTCCAGATGGCCGCGATCGATGAAATGCATGCAGCCGTTGCGCGCGTCCACGTCGTGCAGCGGAATCCAGCACGTCATGCCGCGGTCGAGCAGGTTGCGCCCCCAATAGCCCTCGTCCTGGTGCCAGTAGGTCGGCACGCTCTTGTCCGGCGGCTTGGCGAGGAACTGGTCGTACCAGAACTCGAGGTCCTGGCCCATCAGCGCCGAGCCGAACTCCACCAGCCAGCGGCGGAACGCCGCGTCGGCGATCTGCGGCCAGACTTTCGCGGGCGTGCCCTGCACGATGCGAAACGAGCGCCCGGCCTTGGTCTCCTTCGCGTCCCATGCCCAGTCGTAGGCGAGCTTTTCCTTCTCGGTGATGAGGCGCTCGCAACCACGCTCGATCTCGTCGAGATCGCCCCGGGGGATCGCGTCCTCGACGACGATCCAGCCGTGCTCGCGAAAGAACGCCAGGTCTTCGGGTGTCGCTTTCGGGTAGGTCATCGCGATGCGTCACTCGCCGTTTGCAGCCAGGTCAGGCGCCAGGCGCCGTCCTTGCGGCCCCCGGCCTCGTAATAGGGATGGAAGACGAGCGGCGGGCGGCCTTCGAGATTCACGCGGATCGCGGGCCCCTCGCCTTCCTGCGCATCGACCATCTCGAGCCGCGGCTCCCCGCCGAGGCGAATCGTCTCTTCCATCTTGAATCCGTCGATGAGTCCGGTTGCATAGACCAGCGGGCCGCGGGTGACCGCCACGTAGTCGAGGCGAAGCACTTCCTGGCGCACCGCGCTGCCGTCCGGGGCCACCGATTCCTGGACGTTGCGATGGGTCTTGTGGTGCAGGAGCGGGATCATCGGAAAGCTCAACGCGATCTCGTCGCCGTCGCGCCACTGCCGGTCGAGGGTTGCGAACGAGCCGAGCTCGAAGGACTCGGCGAGTGCGGCGTCGTTGATTGCGATGCGCGCCCCGGTGGCCCACTGCGGGATTCGCACGCGTATCCGGAAGCGTCCCGGCGCCTGCGGAGTCACCCGGATGCGCACCTCGCCATCGAAGGGATAGCGCGTCACCTGCTCGAGTCGCACCTCGCCCGCTTGCCCGGTCGCGAGCGACGCGTCGCCCGGCCCGTAGAGGGCGACGGTGATCCCATCTTCGGTCGCCGAATAGGCGATCGCCGGCAACTCCTCGAGCGCCATGGCGCCGCTCGACTTGCAACAGCGCCAGTACGTGGTGAACACGCGCGCGCCGTTGGGATACGAGTAGTAGTTCCAGTCCTCGCCGTTCGGAGCCTGCGCGCCGAGGAGGTCGTTGTAAGCCGAGCGCTCGATCTCTTCGGCGTACTTCGCCTCCCCGGTGATGAGGAGCAGCTCGCGGTTGAGCTGGATCCACGCGAAGGTCGAGCACGTCTCCACGTAGCCATAGGGGCTGAACACCCCGGGCGGGTTGAACGCCTCGCGCGACCGGTGGCCGACGCCGCCCCAGGGCCCGCCGCCGAGCGTGAGGTGATGGTTGCGAATGCTCTCCCACACGCGGATCACCGCGTCGAGGAAGCGCGCTTCCCCCGTGGCGCGATGCAGTTTCGCGAGCCCCACGAGGTTCCAGGTGAGCTGGTAGGCCTTGCCCGTGGCGATGTCGGCGGCATCGGCACCGTCGAGCGCCCGCGTGAGCAGCTTCAGCTCCGGGCGCCGCTCGGCCTGCTCGACGATGAGCCTGGCGAGGTCGAGGTAGCGGCGCTCGTGGGTGGCGAAGTACAGCTCCACCGCGGGGTCGAGCAGCACCGTCGCCGACATGCCGTGGTGGTTGCCGAGGTGGGTCACGTCGATGCCGCCCTCGCCGAGCGCGGCCCAGCAGAGGTCGCCGATCTTTCGCGCCGCATCGAGGTACCGGGCGTCGGGGAAATGCCGGTGAGCCTCGAGCAGCCCGAGGATCAGGTAGCTGTGGGTCCAGACGTCCCAGGTGCGCTGGCTCGGCGCGCCGTCCCACGTGCGCTGCGGCGGCAATTGCTTGCGCATGAAGCGGCGCTCGGGCGCGTAGGTGCCGAGATAGCCGTCCTGGTCCTGGCGCGAGACGAGGTAGTCCGCGACGCGGCGAACGCTGGCCGCGAGCGCGGCGTCGCCGGTGCGCGCCGCCGCCTTCGACGCCGCATACAACCACTTCCCCGCGTGTTCTCCGTACCAGTCGCCTTCCCGGTTCTGCGCCACCGGTGCGGGGCTGAAGATCGCGATGGCCGGGCTCGACTCGTCGACGATGAAGTGCTTGAGCCGCCCGTCGTGGTTCGCCGCGAGCGCATCGCCCAGCGGGCCCTTCAGCGCGACGCGGACGCTAGGCGGCATCGACGACACAGCGAAAACCGATGCCTGCCGAGCGATCCTTCGACGGTGCCATCAGCAGGTACTTGCCGTGCTGGTCGAGCTGGTAGGCCTGCGGAAAATACCAGTGCGAGGTCTGCGGCAAGTAGCTGCTGCCGCCGCGCAACGCCGCCGCGCGCGTGTGCTCGTCGTGGAACTCGTCGGTCCACTGCCACACGTTGCCGACCAGGTCCATCACGCCGAAGGGGCTCGCGCCCTGGGGATGGGCATCGACGTCCGCCGGCGGAGGCATCACGCGTGCCTTGCTCGCCGGCGGCATGTTGGCCTCGTTCCAATCGTTGCCCCACGGATAGAGGCGCCCGTCGGTTCCCTGCGCCGCGTACTGCCACTCCCATTCGTGCGGAAGCCGCTTTCCGGCCCAGCTTGCGTACGCGCGCGCGTCCTCGATCGACACCCACGTGACCGGCTTCCTTTCCCAGCCCTTGCGCGGCGAGCCCTTCACCCAGTCGCGCAGGAAATTGTGGTCGTCCCTGGAACGGTAGCCCGACGCATCGGTGAACTTCTTGAACTCCGCGTTGCTCACCGGGTACTTGTCGATGTAGAAGGCTTTCAGCTCCATGCGCTGCAGGTGGCCGCGGCGCGCACAGCTCTCCCACGGATACTGGAAGTCGAGTCCCTTCCAGGTATAGCCCTCGATCTCGATGCCTCCCACCCGGAAGTCGAACTCACCGCGGGGGATCGCCACCATGCCGCGTGGGGCGGAAGCCGCCGGGCGCGTGGACGCGATCTCGACCATCTGCTGCGGCGCGGCCTGCCACTCGTCCGAGAGATCCTGCAGCGGCACCAGCGTGAGCCGGCGCATCCTCGCGAGGAACTCGTCGAGGCCCGCGATCCTCGCGCCGCGCTCCACGGCAAGGATCGCACCGAAGCCGCGCGCCTCGAGGGGGACGGGGATGCTTGCGCGGCCTTCAGCCACGCGCGCCTTCAGTTTCTCGCCGTTCCAGAGGTCGTAGTACTGCACGCCCTCGCGGTGCTCGACCACCAGGTTGTCGCCGGCGATGTCGTACTCGTTGCGGTTCACGATCGTCCAGAGCGTGGTGTCCTTCAGCGGAAAGCGGCTCGCGAAGACGCCCTGCTGGGGCGTGAGCGCGTACGGCTCCCAGTCGAGGCTCACGAAGTGCTCGGGGAACCTGCGCTGGATCGTCGCCAGCCGCCGCAAGGCCTCGCCGTCACGGGGCGTGAGCTGGTTCCACACGCCCCACACGTTCTCCCAGCTCACGTAGCCGATGCCGTTGAACCACATGTAGTGGAAGTCGTCGGTGCGGTTGCGGGCCCAGCGATTCTCGATGTTGATCATGTGCCGCGGCTCGAGGAACTTGAGCTTCGCCACGGCGGGCACGACCTCGGTCCACGTCTTGCCCCAGGTCTGGTTGTTCCACATGAGCTGCTCGTCGGCGTAAGGCACCGACTCGGGCTGGAAGACGAGCGGGTGGCCGAGCGTGCGCGAGGCTTCGAGGAACGCGCGCGGCACGCCGTTGTAGGTATCGCCGTTCACGCCGTCCGCGCCGACGTCGCGCGCGAGCGTCGCAGCCGCCTCCCAGTCGGGCACGCCTTCGGCCCTGGTGCCGTTGTCCCACGCCATGGTCGGAAGGAAGACCTTTACGCCACGGCGGTGGAAATCCTTGACCGCCTGCTTGAGTCCCTTGATGCCCCCGGGCAGGTGGCGCGCAAGCTCGGTCTGGTTGCGGTCGTCGATGCCGATGTTGGTGTACACGTACCAGATGAGCACGCTGTCGATGCCGCCGTAGCGCCGCTCGAGGTCGTCGAGGTATCTGTCGACCGTGTACTTGACCGCGACCGGGTCGTAGAAGTACCGGTCCTCGACCATCATTTGCACGTGGACGAAGTTGCGCTGCGACCACGCGAGCTCCTTGCGGCGGTACTCCGCGTCGTCGTATCCCATCCGGATGAGGTGCTCCGCGCGCCATACCTTCATCTCCGCAAGCCACGTCGGCACCGCGGCGTTCACGTCGACCCGCCATTGGCCGATATTGACCATCGGCCAACCCGGCATCTTCCCCGGCGTGGGGAGGTGCTGGCCGACGGTGTGCGGAAGCGCGTACTCGCCGTACTGGGCGATGGGCGCGCGCTGTGGGGGGCCCAGCTTGGGTCTGCTCATGGGGCGGTCGCCGTTTGGCTTTTCAGGAATGCCGCAACCTCGGCATGGCTGGGAATGCTCGACTGCGCGCCGAGCCGGGTGCACGCGAGCGCCGCCGCGGCGGTTGCGTGTCGCAGCGCTTCGCGCATCGCGATTCCGCGCCCCAACAGGGCCACCAGCGCCCCGCAGAACGTGTCGCCGGCCGCGGTGGTGTCGACCGGAATGACGCGGAATGCTTCCTGGAAAATGAATTGCGCGCCGTCCCGGGCGACGCAGCCGCCCTCGCCGAGCGTCACCACTACGCAGGGCACCTCGATCTTCCCGATCCGCTCCTCGATGTTCTTGCCCTGCCCCGGCGCAAATGGGGCGAGCTCGCCCTTGTTCACCACGAGGATATCGATGAGCGCCATCAATTCGGGGGGCAGCTCCCGCGCCGGGGCGGCATTCAGGACCACCTTCACTCCGGCGGCGCGCGCGGCCTTCGCGAATGCGAGCACGGAGGCGACGGGCGTCTCGAGCTGCATCAGCAGGTGCGTGTATCCGTCCAGCGCCGGCAGGTGCGAGGGCGCGAGGGCCGCGTTCGCGCCTGGGGCCACGGTGATCGCATTCTCTGCATCGTCGGACACGCAGATGAAGGCGGTCCCGGTCGCGGTCCGCGGCACGCGGACGATATGCAGGTTCACGCCCGCCTCCCGAAGCGACTGCTCGATGGGTGCGGCGAACGCGTCGTCGCCCAGCGCGAGAAGCATGGCGGTTTTCGCACCCCCCGCGCGTGCGCTCGCGATCGCCTGGTTGGCACCTTTGCCGCCGGGAAACGTGCGGAAATCGCGACCGAGGACCGTCTCCCCCGGTGCCGGGATGTGCGAGGCCTGGACCACGAAGTCGAGGTTGGCCGAGCCAGCGACGAGGATCATCGGGTGCGTGCCGCCAGGAGGGCGATCTTGTAAAACCGGAAGCTGGGCTTCGGCGGATCGCGAGGCAGCCCCCGCGGGATGTGCTGCGTGAAGAGCATCGCCACCACGCCCTGCTTGCGGTCGATCATGAAATACGTGCCCGCCGCCCCGGACCAACCGAAGGCGCCGACCGAGCCCGGGCGCTCGCGCTTCGGATCGTCCAGGTTCACGAATCCCCCGAGGCCGAAGCCTTCGTTGTACTGGCTCAACACGGGAGGGTCTGTTCCCCGGGGGCCCCGCGCGCGGTCGAGCGAGGTCAGTTGGTGGGTCATCATCATGTCGACCGTGGCGGCACGCAGGATCCTGGGACTCTCTCCCCGACCCTCTCCCAACGGAGAGGGAGCAGCCCCATTGTTGAGCAGCATGTGGCAGAAGCGCGCGAAATCACCGGCGGTGGAATACAGTCCGCCGGCGCCGCTCTGGTACGGACGCAGCGGGTCGCCAGGACGTTCCGAGTCGGGCGCGGGCCAGGAGATGAGGCGCCCGTCGGCATCGGTGGAGGTCATCGCGGCGATGCGGGCGCGTTTGTCCCGAGGCACGCTGAAGCCCGTGTCATTCATCCGGAGCGGATCGAAGATTCGCTTGCGCAGGAAATCCCCGAACACCATGCCGGAAACCCCTTCGACGAGGCGGCTCGCCACCTCGGAATTGACGCTGTTGTATTCGAACCGGGTTCCCGGCGGCGCCGCTCCTGGCACCCGTGCCGCGGCCTCGCTATACGCCTTCAGGTCCGCGGACTCCTCCATGGCCTCGGTCGGCGGCGCGAACCCCGACGTGTGCGTGAGGAGCTGGCGCACCGTCTCCGGCCGGCCGGAGAACTCCGGCAGGTGGCGCCCCACGGGATCGTCGAGCGCGAGCTTGCCGTCCTCCATCAGGGCAAGCACCGCGACCGTCGCTACCGTCTTGGTCATCGAGTAGATCCGGAAGATCGCGTCGCGGCGCATCGGGGAAGTCCGCGCCAGGTCGCGATGGCCCGCGGTGCTCCAGTCGATGGTGCGCCCGTCGCGCGAGACGAACGTCACGGCTCCGAGGTACTGGCCAGGCGCGACTACATCCCGCAGGAAGGCGCGCAGCGTTACCAGCGGCGAAATGGTGGTCGCCTGCACCGGGGCGAGGCTCCCCGCAAGCCCGAGCATCGCCAGGGCACAGAAAAAATCGGCCGCCCCCCGGGGGGAAGGCAGCCGAAGGCCTCGCTGGAAGATGGCGGTCAGAACTTCAACGTGTGCGTGAGGGAGACGACCCTTCCGCGGCCGGCCCAGTAGTTGCGGAAGCCAACGACCTGGGACCAGCTGAGGATGTAGAACTTGTCCATCAGGTTCTCCACGCCGAGCGTGAGGGTGCCGTACTTCTTCAGGTCGTAGTTCACGCCGAGGTCGAAGAGCGTGTAGCCCTTGGTGTGCTCTTCGAAGGAGTCGCCCCGGCCGTTGTTCACGTCGCGCGACATGAGTGTCGTCGAGCCGAGCCTCAGCTCGCCGCGGTCCGAGAACCTCCACGACAACCAGGTCCCGAGCTTGTCGGGATTGATGTCGAGTACGCCCATCTCGCGGTCGAGCGGGCCGCCGTCGGCGAACACCGACTTGCCCCTGATGCGCGAGTACAAGGCGCCGATTTTCAGGCTCGGCGTAAGCGCCAGGTCGGCGGTGGCTTCGAACCCTTTGATGTCGATCGGCTGGCGGCGCATGATGAAATCGTTGGTCACCGGGTCGATCGCGAGAGAAACGCCGAAGTCCGACTTGGACTGATAGTACGAGGCGCTCACGTTGGTGCGCCCCCCCCGCCAGTTGAAGCCGACTTCCTTGTTGTCGACCACGACCGCCTGCAGATCGAGAATGCCTTCGACCGACTGGCCGGGCTTGTTGACGTTGCGCAACGGGATGCCCACGTTGGGCAGGCTGAAGCCCTTGCCGTAGGCCGCGAAGACCGACCAGTTGGCCGGCAGGCGCAAGATCGCCCCGATGTTCGGAAGGTTTTCCTTGTAGCTCAGCGTTCCGCCCTGGACTTCGACGCGGTTGCGGAAGTAGGTCGTCGTATAGGTGTCCACCGTGAGCTCGCCGTCCTCGCGGCGGAAACCGCCGCTCACCGTGACCGGCCCGATGTCGTAGGAAAGCTGCATCCAGGGTGCCGTGCTCTTGTACAGCATCGGTGGCACCCAAAGCCGATCGGTCAGCGCGAGTTTCTGCTGGGTCTCGTCCTCAACCACGTCCAGTCCCAGCCGCAACTCGAGGCCGCGCACGAACAGGTCCTGCCGGGCCCACGAGCCGCGCGCGCCGCGCTTCTGGGAGTTGATCTCCGACTGGTCGAGCAGGGTTCCGAGCGGGGCGATGAGGGGATCCTGGC
Organism: Burkholderiales bacterium; assembly: GCA_031381925.1. Lineage (GTDB taxonomy): Bacteria > Pseudomonadota > Gammaproteobacteria > Burkholderiales > Usitatibacteraceae > Usitatibacter. The sequence goes on from JANMYH010000289.1 coordinate 13,430, forward strand.
GATCGGAGCCGCCCTCGACCACGAATCGCATCGCCTGGCTCGCCTTGTACACGTCCACCTTGAGCGAGCCGCCAAGAAGATTCTCGTGCGTATACGCGAGAACCCCCTGCTTGAAATCGTTGAATTCGGTCTTCGCGCCGAGCGGCTGGCCGCGTTCCGAGGTATTGGTGGTTCCCGTGTCGCGGTCACCATCGACCAGGAAGTAGCGGCCCTTTCCGAGAATGTGGAAGCGGCTGAGCGAAGCTTGCAGGCGCTGCGAATAGTCCGCGCCGAAATTCGCGCCCACCTTGAGGAAGATGTTCTTGGCTTCGGAATCCGCCACCGAGCCGCTGGTGTTCAGGCCGATGCGCCGGCCGTTGCCGTCGTACGTCATGCCGCGGTCGATGAAGGAGGTTGCCACCAGCACGTCGAAATGATCGGCCCTGTGGGCGACATCGAGCCCGACCTTGTAGCCGTCGCTGTCGTCGTGGAACTGGGTCGTGTAGCGCGTGGTGAGCGTAACTTCGGTGCCCGGCTTGGTGGCGACCTTCGAGATGTAGTTGATGATGCCGCCGGAGGCGCCGATGCCCTCGGAAGCCGACGGGCCGTTGATCACCTCGATGCGGCCGATGAGACCCATATCGGTGAAGGTGCCCGAGCGGTTGCCCTCGCGCAGGGGCGAAGTCTGGGGAATGCCGTCGAAGAGGCGCAGCGCCGTGCGCCCGCGCAGCGTCTCGCCCGAGTTGCTCATGGCCTGCGATGCCTCGGAATATCCGGGCACGGTCCGCGCCAGGACCGCGGTGGCGTCTTCGGTGATCGCCCGTGTATGCGCAATCTCCTCAGGGGTTACGACCGTCACCGCTCCGGGAATCTTGTCCACGGCCTTCGGCGTGCGCTGGCCGGTGGTGATGATCTTCTCCATCTTCTCGGTCTTGAGCCGCTCCTCCTCTTCCTTCGTCAGCGCCTGCTGCGCGAAGGAGGATGCGGCGAACGTGGAGAGCAACAGCGTGACAAGCGTCTTCGCGGCGGGCCGCGGCAGGTTCCGGGTGGTTTTCATAAGGGGGGCGAGGCTCCTCGGGATTTTAGGATTTGTATTTGTTGTCGTTGTTGTTATTGGCCGCAGTCTGGCCGTAAATCGCGATCCAACCGAATACCTCGAGTATATTCAAACAATACTATTAGTGTCGTTTAAAATGTGCCTCGCGGCGATGCCGCTGCAGCGCGATCATAGCGTTCACGAGTCCACGCCCCGGAGGCACGATGGCGGCGAAATCCCCGCACCGCAGGACGCGCGCCGGCAAGACTCGGAAGAAGGCCGGCGATGACCCCGGCGTCGTCGTCTACATCCACGGCATCGGCCAGCAATCGAAGCCCGCGGACCTCAAGCTCGAATGGGATCTCGCCCTCTTCGGGCGCGACCTCGGCGAGAGAAGCCGTATGGCCTATTGGGCCGACATCCTGCATCCAGCCAGCGAGCCGCTGCCCACGATCGCGGTGATGCGACGGACCGACGCGGCGGTGCTCGACGTCGATGGCGCGCTCGAGCGTGCCGGCGT
>JANMYH010000319.1:0-4722 GCA_031381925.1 Burkholderiales bacterium
GTGGTCAGGCCCGAGGAGCGGCTCTCGGCGGCCGGGATCACCGCGCTGGTGCGCTCGGGCGGCTGGGCCGCGGCGCCGATCTTCGCCGGGATGATGATGCAGGCGGGCGGCCTCGGGTTGCCGCTGGTGTTCGCGGGGATCACGAAGCTCAGCTACGACCTGTTGCTGTGGCGCGAATTCCGGCGCGTGAAGCCGCCCGAGGAGCTCAGCGGATGACGTATCCCGAGACCTTCCACGTGCCGTCGCCCGCCTTCATGGGCGTCACGATCTCGGTGGACAGCGGGCGGTTCTCGAAGCGCGTGTCGTACTGGATGACGACGTACTCGCCCTCGGGCGCATTCGGAAGCGCGCGGGTATAGAAGGCCTGGCGGAGCTTCCGGTTGATCGGCGTGCCGAGCGGGGCGCGCACGCTCTCCATGGTGGTCTCCCACTTGACCTTCGCCATCGCGTCCTGGAAGAGTGGCGCGGCCGCTTCCCAGCTCCCGCCGTAGTTGCCGGCATCCAGCGACGCGAGCCATGCCTCGGCCACACCCATGGCGGGTTTCACGTCGATCTCCTCCTGGGCAGCGGCGGGGCCACACCCAAGGAGCAGGGCCAGGACAATCGAGCGCATGGATCGCATGGGGCCTCCCGGCTAGCTCTTGCGCGGTTTCTTCCCGGCGGGCTGCGGCGCGATGCCCCGCCGGGCAAGAGCCTCGCGAAGAAGATACTCGATCTGGCCGTTGACCGAGCGCAGCTCGGCCTGGGCGAGGCGCTCGAGCTCGCCCCACAGGTCCGGGGCGATGCGCAGCAGGTAGGCCTTGCGCTCGGCCACGAGCCTCAGGTGTACAGCGTGCCGGTGTTGACGATCGGCTGCGTGTCGCGCTCCGAGCAGAGCACCACCATCAGGTTCGAGACCATCGCGGCGCGCCGCTCGTCATCGAGCTCGACCACGTTCTTCTCCGACAGGCTCTTCAACGCCATCTCTACCATCGACACCGCGCCGATCACGATCTTGGCGCGGGCCGAGATGACGGCCTCGGCCTGCTGGCGGCGCAGCATCGCGCCGGCGATCTCGGGGGCATAGGCGAGGTGGGTGAGCTTGGCTTCCGCGACCTGGACGCCCGCGAGCTGAACGCGCAGCTGGAGCTCATCGCGCAGGGAATCGGCCACGACATCGGCGCCGGCGCGCAACGTGACGTCGTTGGCCTCGTGGTCCTCGGCGGTGTCGTAGTTATAGCGCGAGGCGACATGGCGCAGCGCCGATTCGCACTGCACCTTCACGAATTGCTCGAAGTCGTCCACGTCGAAGAGCGCCTGGGCGGTGTCCTCGACGCGCCAGACCACGACCGCCCCGATCTCCACCGGGTTGCCGCGCTTGTCGTTCACCTTGAGGGTATCGACGTTGTGGTTGCGCGCCCGCACGCTGAGGCGCCGGCGCATGTTCCATGGGAACGTCCAGCGCAGCCCCGGCTTGCGGTCGGTGCCGAGGTAGTCGCCGAAGAGGGTGAGGATCGCGACCTGGTTGGGCTGCAGCATGTAGAAGCCCGCCGCCACGAAGGCGATCGCCACGCCGAGCACGATGCCGATGCGCACAAAGCCCTGGCGCGCCGTCACGATGCCGAAGCCCTCGGCGATGACGAGCAGGATCAGGAGCAGCAGCATCGCGATGCCGTTCAGGGTGAAGGTGGATCGCTCGTGGGTGCCTTCCCTGCGATACGCGGTCATGGAATCGCTCCCCGCCGGAGCTGTCCGGCTGATATTGATGTGATATCACATTAGTATCCCGGGGAGCTCCTTGTCAAGTGGACGCTAGAATCCACCCATGAAAGACGTTCTCGTGGTGGATTCGGCGACGCAGCTCGATGCGGCGGCCCGCGGCGCGGTGGCGGTGTGCGGCTCGCACGGCGCGCTGTACACCGCGTGGCTCGCCGCCCACGCGAGGGTGCGGGCGGTGGTATTCAACGACGCCGGGATCGGGCGCCATTCCGCCGGCATCGCCGGGGTCGCGTGGCTCGCCAATTTCGGTATCGCCGCCTGCGCGGTGGACTACCGCACCGCGCCCATCGCCAACGGCAATGCGATGCTCGACGCCGGAATCGTCACGACCGTCAACGAGGCGGCCGCGGTCCACGGCTGCCTGCCCGGGCACACCTGCAAGCAGGTCGCCAAGTGCCTGCTCGAAGCCGACTTCGAGCCCGACGAGCAGGCGGTCCCCGAGATCGGCCAGACGCGGCTTCGCATCGGCAACACCGGCCACCGCGAGGTCTGGGCGCTCGACTCCGTGTCGCTCGCACGCGACGAGGACCGGCGCGCGATCCTCGTGACCGGCTCCCACGGCGGGCTGCTGGGCGGCAAGGCATCCGACGGGATCCTCGGCGTCGATGTCTTCGCCGCGTTCTTCAACGACGCGGGCGGCGGCAAGGACGATGCGGGATATGCGCGCCTGCCGGTGCTCGACAAGCGCGGTGTCGCGGGGGCCACGGTGTCGTGCAACACCGCGCGCATCGGCGACGGGCGCTCGACCTACGATACCGGGGTGATCTCGCGCGTGAATGGGGTCGCGCGGCGCCTCGAGCTGAAGGAAGGCATGTCGGCGCGCGAGGCGGTGGCCCGCCTGGTGGGCCTCGGATAAAGCCTCCCTGTCCTGGGAGAGGGTCTAGTCGCCTGCCTTGATCTTGTTGGTCCTGACGACGTCGGCCCATCGCGCGATCTCCCCGCGCAGGAACCTGTCGAGGTCCGCGGGGCCGCCACCCATGATTTCCATTCCCTGCTCGGTGAGCTTCTGCGCGACCGCCGGCACCCTGAGTGCCGCGGCGAGCTCTTCGTGCATGCGCTTCACGATCGCGGGCGGCGTGTTGGCCGGTGCGATCACGCCCCACCACGCAAGTGCCGCGAACCCGGGCACGCCCTGGTCGGCGACGGGCGCCACGCCGGGCATCTGCGGCGACGCCTTTGCCGACGTCACGGCGAGCGCCTTCAACTTGCCGCCCTTCACGTGCGGATTGACCAGGAACACCGTCCCGATGGCGAGCGGCACCTGCCCGCCGATCGCGTCCGTCATCAAGGGGCCGCCGCCCCGGTAGGGCACGTGGGTGAAGTCCAACTTCTGCAGGTTCCCGATCTGGGCCATCGCGAGGTGGCCGAGGCTGCCGGTGCCGATCGAGCCGTACGCGACGCTCCCCGGCGTCTTCGCGGCGGCGGCGAGCACGTCGCGGAAATCCTTGTAGGGCTGCGAGACGTGCGCCACGATCGCCATGGGCGAAGTGCCGACGAGCATCACCGGCGCCAGGTCCTTCACGGTATCGAACGGAATGTTCGGGATCAGCGACGGGTTCACCGCGTGGGTGTCGAATACCACGCCGAAGGTGTAGCCGTCGGGCGGCGAAGTCGCGACCACCTGCGTGCCGATCGAGCCCGATGCGCCGCCCCGGTTGTCGACGATGAACTGCTGGCCGGTCTGCGTGGTGAGCTGCGCGGCGAAGATGCGCGCCACCTGGTCGACCGATCCGCCCGGCGGAAACACCGCGATCAGCTTGACGGGCTTGGACGGCCACGGCGCCTGCGCGTGTGCCGCGAGCGTGCCGATTGCAATCAAAACGGTTGCAAGAATTCCGGATTTTTTCACGCAGACCTCCGAGGGCAGGAATGCTAGCATGGCCTCTTGCATCGCCGCGCTGGAGGTTCCCATGGACCGCTCGTGGATCGCTTGCCTGCTGATCGTCGCGCTGCCCGCCCTCGGCGCTGCGCCCGCCGCGGCGCCCAGCCCGCCCGCCGCCGAAGACCCCGCCACCTACCAGCACCTGGTCGACGCCTCGCGCGCGGTGGTCGGCATCAAGGTGAAGGCCCTTCCCAACGCGCGCAGCAACCAGACCCTCGGCGCCGAGCGCTCCGGCAGCGGCGTGCTCTTCGGCAAGAACGGGCTGGTGCTCACGATCGGATACCTGATCCTCGAGGCCGACCAGGTCGAGATCACCACCAGCCAGGGCCGCGTCGTGCCGGCCACGGTGACGGCCTACGACCACGCCACGGGGTTCGGCCTGCTGCGGCCCATCGTTGCGCTGGATGTGAAGCCCATCGCCCTTGGCACGTCGTCGAAGGTGGACCAGCTCGACCGGCTGCTGGTCGCCGCGGGCGGTGGCGACGAGAGCCTGTCGGTCGCCACCGTCGTGTCGCGCCGGCAGTTCGCCGGTTACTGGGAATACCTCATCGACGGCGCGATCTTCACTTCGCCCCCACGCGCCGATTTCGGCGGCGCCGCCCTCATCAACCGCGAGGGCGAATTGGTCGGCATCGGGTCGCTCTTCGTGATGGACGCGATGACCCCGGGGGAGCGCCTGCCGGGCAACATGTTCGTGCCCATCGACCTGCTGAAGCCGGTGCTCGACGAGATGATCGCCACGGGCCGGCAGAAAGGCGGCGCGCGGCCCTGGATCGGCATCAATTCACTCGAGGAGGATGGCCGGCTCAAGGTGATGCGGGTGTCCTCGGACAGCCCGGCCGAGCGCGCGGGAATCGTCCCGGGCGACATCATCCTGGGCCTCGCGGGCGAGAAGGTCGAGAGGCTGCCCGACTTCTACCAGCGGCTCTGGTCGTCCGGGGCGCCGGGCGTGGAGGTCACGCTCAAGGTGCTCAAGGGCACCGAGGTGCGCGACGTGAAGATCCGCTCGATCGACCGCTTCGACCTGATGCGCAAGAAGCCGACCATCTGAAGCGTTCGATCGAACGCTGGTGATGGTCGCC
>JANMYH010000360.1:0-14404 GCA_031381925.1 Burkholderiales bacterium
GTGGTCACGACGCGCAGGCCGGACAGCAGGCTCGAGCTCAACGCGACGCCGGTTCCAGCGCGCGGGCGCGCTCGCGCAACGCCGCGTCCTCGGGCGCCGCCGCCACGGCGAGCCGGTAGTTCTCGATGGCCTCATCGCGGCGTCCCGCCTTCAGGTCCATGTGCGCGAGGAACTCCAGCTCGGAGGCGCTCATCCGGAGCGTGGGCTTGCCGGTGTAAAGCGGTCGCGGCGTAGCGATGCGGCGCTTCTCGATGACCAGCATCGAATCATAGAAGTGCAGCCCAAAGGCGGACTGCGTCACGTGATCGATCTTCAGCCCGGCCGGCGGCCCGTGCCAGGCGTGCAGCTGGTCGATGAGCAGCTTCGCGTATTCGATGAAGGTCCCCGGGCGCCGCAGGCCGCCTCCCCAGTCCTCGAAATAGCTCGTGTGCAGGTCCTCGGCCACGTAGAGGCCGCCCGGGGCCACGGCCGGGTAGAGCTCCAGGAACGTCGTCGTCTGCTGGTTCATCATGTGGCCGCCGTCGTCGATCACGATGTCGAAGCTGCCGTAGCGGCTGCGAAGCCGGCGGTGCAGGGCCGGGTCGGCCTGGTCGCCGATCTCGATCTCGATGCCGGGCTCGGCGAGGGTCGCGCACTCCGGATTGACGTCCACGCCGACGATGTGCGCCTGCGGCCCGAAGTATTGGCGCCACATCTGCAGGGAGCCGCCTTGCCAGATGCCGATCTCGGCCACGCGCACCGGGCGCCCGCGATACGGCGCGAAGTGGCGCTCGTAGATCTCGAAGTAGTGTTCCCACTTCGAGATCAGCCGCCCGGTGTTGGATCGGAAATAGTCGGCGAGCTCGCCCATGGATTGGATTATAAGATTCGGGGATGGAACTGCCCGAATCGATTCGCGTCGTGGTGCGCGGCTGGCTCAACTGCAACCAGGTCGTGCTGCGCGCGCGCGGCGACAACGTGCTGGTCGATTCCGGCTATTGCACCCATCGCGAGCAGACTCTCGAACGCCTTGCCGGGCCCGAGGGGCTCGATGGCGAGCCCCTCGAGCGGCTCATCAACACCCATTGCCATTCCGACCATATGGGCGGCAACGCCGCGATCGCCGCGGCCCACGGCTGCCGCGTGACGATTCCGGCGGGCGAGGTGAAGCACGTGGTGCCGTGGACGCCGCAGAGCGTGTGGATGGCGCAGTTCGACCAGAAGGCCGATCCTTTCCATCACGACGACACCCTGCGCGCCGGGGATCGCTTCGAGGGCGGCGGCTTCGACTGGGAGGTACACGCTGCCCCCGGCCACGACATGGACGCGCTCATGTTCTTCGAGCCGTCGAACCGGATCCTCATTTCGGGTGACGCGTTGTGGGAGAACGGCATGGGGTTCGTCTGGCCCGAGGAGGGCGCGAACCCGTACATCGACGCCGCTCATGACGCCTTGTCCCGCATCGAGGGCCTCGACCCCAGGGTGGTGGTCCCGGGTCACGGCGAACCGTTTTCCGACGCGAAGGGGTCGGTCGCCAACGTGCGCTCGCGCCTCGCGGCGTTTGCGCAGGACCCGGTGAAAAACGCGCGCCACGTGGTGAAGGTGATGTTTGTCTTCGCGCTCCTCGACCGCCAGGCGATGACGCTCGCCGAGGTGCCGGAATACCTGGCACGCATTCCCTGTTATCGGCAGCTGTCGGAGCGGTTCCTGGGGCTCGGTGCCAGCGCGCTCGCGCAGTGGCTGTTGCCCGACCTCGTCAGGGCGGGTGCGGTGCGCATCGATGCAGGCGTCGTGCGGCCCACGATGGCCGCTTGAAAGCCCCCAGCGTCCGCATTACTGCGCCGGCGGTCGCCAGCCGTACCCAGGGCGTCCTTGCCGAGTTGCCCGGGCAGCCCCCGGGATCAAAGCCACCCGGGTGCCTTTGCCTGCGGCTACACTAGGCGAATAACAGGAGGAGCAGGCGAAAATGACGGTGCATACCGGGACGGTCGACACGTTCCCGAAGCTGCTGCTGCACCACGCCCGCGAGCGCGGCGACCGGCCCGCGATTCGCGAGAAGGACCTCGGCATCTGGCAAACGTGGACCTGGTCCGACATGCGCGGCGAGGTCGAGGCGCTTGCCGCGGGGCTTGCGCAGGCGGGCCTCGCCCGCGGCGCCCACATCGCCGTCATCGGCGCCAATCGTCCGCGGCTGTACTGGTCGCTCACCGCAGCGCAGGCCCTCGGTGCGATCCCGGTGCCGTTCTATGAGGACGCGCCCTCCCAGGAAATGGTCTACGTCTTCCAGAACGCCGAAATCGCCTTCGCGATCGTCGAAGACCAGGAGCAGGCCGACAAGCTGCTCGAGATCCTGCCGCAGTGCCCGAGCCTGAAGCACATCTGGTACGACAATCCGCGCGGCTTGCGCCACTACGGACGGCCCGAGCTCACCTCCTACGAGAGCCTCTGCGATGCCGGGCGCGCATGGTGCGGCGAGCATGCCGGCTTCTTCGAGGCCGAGATCGCCCGGGCGCACGGCGGCGACACCGCGATCATGCTCTACACCTCCGGCACGACCGGACATGCCAAGGGCGTCGTGCTCTCGCACGACAACCTGATCATCGCGAGCCGCGCGTATGCGGAGATGGAACAGCTCGGGGACCACGAGGAGGTCCTTGCCTACCTGCCGATGGCGTGGATCGGGCAGAACCTGTTTTCGTATGCGCAGTGGATGGCGGTGGGATTTCGCATCAACTGCCCGGAGTCGGCCGAGACCACGCTCACCGACATGCGCGAGATCGGGCCGACCTACTACTTCGCCCCGCCCCGGGTGCTCGAGGCGCTGCTCACCCAGGTCACCATCCGGATGGAGGACGCGAGCTGGATCAAGCGCCGCATGTTCGCGCACTTCATGGGTCTCGCGCGCCGCGTGGGTGCGGCCATTCTCGATGGGCGCCCGGTCGGCGTGCTTGACCGCCTTCACTACGCGTTCGGGGGCCTCCTGGTTTTCGGTCCGCTTCGCAACGCACTCGGGATGTCGCGCGTGCGGGTCGCCTACACCGCGGGCGAGGCCATCGGTCCGGACCTCTTCGTGTTCTACCGCTCGCTCGGCATCAACCTGAAGCAGCTCTACGGATCCACCGAGACGTCGGTCATGGTGTGCGTGCAGCCCGACGGGCAGGTGAAGCCGGACACGGTGGGCCCGCCGATGAAGGGCGTGGAGGTCCGGGTGCTCGATTCCGGCGAGATCGTGCTGCGCTGCCCGGGACTGTTTCGCGCGTACTACAAGAACGACGTCGCAACGCGCGAGGCGAAGGACGCCGAGGGCTGGTTCCACACCGGCGACGCCGGCTTCTTCGACGACGGCGGGCACCTGAAGATCATCGACCGGGCCAAGGACGTGGGCAAGCTGTCCGGGGGCACGTTGTTCGCGCCGAAGTACCTCGAGAACAAGCTCAAGTTCTTCCCGCACATCAAGGAGGCGGTCGCGTTCGGCCACGCACGGTCCGAGGCCACGGCGATGGTCAACATCGACGTGCAGGCGGTCGGCGACTGGGCCGAGCGGCGCGGCATCCCGTACTCGGGGTATGGCGACCTCGCCGCCAAGCCGGAGGTGCGCGAACTCATCGGCCAATGCGTGGAGAAAGTGAACGCCGACCTGGCAGCCGACCCGAAGCTTGCGGCAAGCCAGATCCATCGCTTCGTGATCCTGCACAAGGAGCTCGACGCCGACGATGGCGAGCTCACGCGTACCCGCAAGGTGCGCCGCGCGTTCATCGGTGAGAAATACGCGACCATCGTCGACGCGCTTTATTCGGGCACCGATCGCTGCGTGGTCGAGGCGCAGGTGCGCTTCGAGGACGGGCGCACCGGCACGGTGCGCGCGGAGCTGCACGTGCAGGACGCGAAAACATTCGCTCCCGAAGCCGGGCGGAAGGCGGCGTGAACCTGGACGAAGCCCGTCTCGCCGATTCGGCCGGCCGCAAGGTTGGCGAAGTGATCCTCGCGGTCGAAGGGGTCTCGCTCGCCTTCGGCGGGGTAAAGGCGCTCTCCGAAGTCAGCTTCGACGTGCGCGAGCACGAGATCCGCGCCATCATCGGCCCGAACGGCGCGGGCAAGAGCTCGATGCTGAATGTGATCAACGGCGTCTACCGCCCGCACGCCGGGCGCATCACTTACCTCGGCAAGACCCAGGCGCACATGGACCCGCACGACGCCGCGCTGCGCGGCATCGCGCGCACCTTCCAGAGTCTCGCGCTCTTCAAGGGCATGACGGTGCTGGAGAACATCCTCGCCGGCCGCAACCTGATGATGAAGACCAATATCCTCCTGCAGGCGCTGCGCGTGGGCCCCGCGCTGCGCGAGGAGATCGTGCACAGGAAGCGCGTGGAGGAGATCATCGACTTCCTCGAGATCCAGCATGCGAGGAAGACGCCGGTGGGGCGGCTGCCGTACGGCCTGCAGAAGCGCGTGGACCTCGGCCGCGCGCTCGCCGCCGAGCCGCGCGTACTGCTGCTCGACGAGCCCATGGCCGGCATGAACGTCGAGGAGAAGCAGGACATGAGCCGCTTCATCCTCGACGTGAACGATGAGTTCGGCACCACCATCGTCCTGATCGAGCACGACATGGGCGTGGTGATGGACCTGTCCGACCGCGTGGTGGTGCTGGACTACGGCAGGAAGATCGCCGACGGCACGCCGGACGAGGTGCGCGCAAACCAGGCGGTGATCGACGCGTACCTCGGGGTGAAGCACTGATGAACGCCGCCACGACCCGCAATCTCACCATCGCGTTCTTCGTGCTGCTCGCGGCGGGTGCCGTCTCGCCGATGGCGATGGGGTCGACGAAATTCCCGCAGTGGCTCGAGGTGGTGCTGGGCGGCCTCATGTCGGGCGTGCTCTATTCGCTGGTGGCCCTCGGCTTGGTGCTCATCTTCAAGGCCTCGGGCGTCTTCAACTTCGCCCAGGGCGCGATGGTGCTCTTCGCCGCGCTCTCGCTGGTGCGGCTGATGGAGAGGATGCCGCTCGTGGTCGCGCTCGCGCTCACCATCGCGATCATGGTGGCGCTCGCCTGGCTGATCGAGCGCCTGGTGCTGCGCAACCTCGTGAACCAGGAAGGCATCGTGCTCTTCATGGCCACTCTCGGGATCGCGTACTTCCTCGACGGGCTCGGCCAGACCCTCTGGGGCAGCGACATCTACACGCTCCACGTCGGCATGCCGAAGGAGCCGAAGATCCTTCTCGAGGGCACCTTCGAGGGCGGGATCCTCGTGTCGATGGAGGATGTGTACGCGGCGGTCATGGCGGCCACCCTGGTCGCGGTACTCGCGCTCTTCTTCCAGAAGACCGGGACGGGCAGGGCGCTGCGCGCCGTGGCCGACGACCACCAGGCGGCGCAATCGATCGGCATCCCGCTGAACCGCATCTGGGTCATCGTGTGGAGCGTGGCGGGGCTGGTGGCGCTGGTGGCCGGTGTGATCTGGGGCTCGAAGCTGGGCGTCCAGTTTTCGCTGCAGCTGGTGGCGCTGAAGGCGCTGCCCGTGGTGATCCTGGGCGGATTCACCTCGATTCCCGGCGCCATCATCGGCGGGCTCATCATCGGCCTCGGCGAGAAGATCTCCGAGGTTTATCTCGGGCCGTTCCTGGGCGGTGGAATAGAGAACTGGTTCGCATATGTTCTCGCACTGGTGTTCCTGCTGTTCCGCCCCGAAGGCTTGTTCGGGGAACGTCACATTGACAGGGTCTAGACCGTGATCTATCGCGAAACGGGTCAATTCAAGACCACCTACGCTTCGGACCAGCAGCTCTTCCCGATCCTGCAGGACCGGATCTTCGTGATCGGCTTCCTGGTGTTCGCCTTCGGCATCATGCCGCTCATCGGCACCGAGTACCTGTTCCGCGCGATCCTGGTGCCGTTTCTCATCCTGTCGCTCGCCGCGATCGGGCTGAACATCCTGGTGGGCTACTGCGGGCAGGTCTCACTCGGCACCGGGGCCTTCATGGCGATCGGCGCGTACTCGGCCTACAACCTCGCGGTGCGCATTCCGGACCTGAACCTCATCGTGATCTTCCTCATGGCCGGGGTGTTCGCGACCATCGTCGGCGCGCTCTTCGGCATCCCGAGCCTGCGCATCAAGGGGTTTTACCTCGCGGTGGCGACACTCGCCGCCCAGTTCTTCGTCGACTGGCTGTTCGCGCGCGTGAAGTGGTTCACCAACGATTCGTCCTCGGGCAACGTGTCGGCGCCTCCGCTCGAAATTTTCGGCTACGGCATCGATACGCCCGTGGAGCGCTATATCTTTGTGCTGTCCTTCGTCTGCGTCTTCGCCCTGGTGGCGCGCAACCTGGTGCGCGGCGCGATCGGGCGCTCCTGGATGGCCACGCGCGACATGGACGTGGCCGCCGAGGTGATCGGCATCCGCCCGATGATGGCCAAGCTTTCGGCCTTCGCGGCGAGCTCTTTCATCGTGGGCGTGGCGGGGGCGCTGTGGGCGTTCGTCTACCTGGGCTCGTGGGAGCCGCTCGCCTTCGACGTGAACCGCTCGTTCCAGCTGCTCTTCATGGTCATCATCGGCGGCCTGGGCTCGATCCTCGGGTCGTTCCTCGGCGCCGCCTTCATCGTGATCCTGCCGCTCATGCTGAACCAGCTGCCCGGCTGGCTCGGCATTCCGCTGTCCACCGCGATGATCTCGCACATCGAGTTCATGGTATTCGGGGCGCTCATCGTGTTCTTCCTGATCGTCGAGCCGCGCGGGCTTGCGCGCCTCTGGGCGATCGGCAAGGAGAAGCTGAGGCTCTGGCCGTTCCCGCACTGAATCACCGCAGCACCACAACGAGGAGGAGATAGAGATGAAAAGCACCCTGAGAATCAAAACCGCGGCGGTCGCACTCGCCGTGGCGGGCGCCTTCGGCGCCGCGCCCGAGGCCGCAGCGCAATCCAACGAGATCTTCATCCCGGTGCTCGTGTACCGCACCGGCGCCTATGCGCCCAACGGCATCCCGTGGGCCGACGGCTACGTGGACTACCTGAAGCTCGTGAACGCCCAGGGCGGCGTGAACGGCATCAAGATCGCCTACGAAGAGTGCGAGACGGGCTACGCCACCGACCGCGGAGTCGAGTGCTACGAGCGGCTCAAGAGCAAGAAGCCGGTGGCGGTGAACCCGCTTTCCACCGGCATCACCTACGCGCTCACCGACAAGGTGGCCGGCGACAAGATCGTGCTCTTCACCACGGGCTACGGCCGTGCCGACTCGGTCGATGGCAGCGTGTTCGCCTGGAACTTCCCGCTCCTCGGCACCTACTGGAGCGCGGCCGACATGCTGGTGCAGCACGTGGCGAAGAAGGGCTCGCTCAAGGGCAAGAAGATCGCCCTCGTGTACCACGACTCGCCCTACGGCAAGGAGCCGATCAAGCTGCTCGAGGAGCGCGCCAAGATGATGGGCTTCCAGCTCCTGCTGCTGCCGGTGACGCATCCGGGCGTCGAGCAGAAGGCCACGTGGCTGCAGGTGCGCCAGCAGCGTCCCGACTACGTCTTCCTCTGGGGGTGGGGGGTCATGAACTCGACCTCGATCAAGGAGGCGATCGCCGTGTCATACCCGCGCCTGCAGATGTTCGGCGTGTGGTGGTCCTCGGCCGAGCCCGACGTCGAGCCCGCCGAAATGGCCTCCAAGGGGTACAACGGCATCGCCCTGGGACACTCCGACGAGCGCGACTTCCCCGTCCACAAGGACATGATCAAGACCCTGTACGAGAAGGGGCAGGGCACGTCCAAGGACAAGAAAGAGGTCGGCAGCGTGCTCTACAACCGCGGCATGATCTCCGCGATGCTCACGATCGAGGCCATCAAGCAGGCGCAGTCGAAGTTCGGCAAGCGCGTGGTGACGGGCGAGGAAGTGCGCTGGGGCGCCGAAAACCTGAACCTCGATGCCGCCAAGATCAAGACGCTGGGTTTCGGGGACATGGTGCAGCCCCTGAAGACTTCCTGCAGCGACCACGAGGGGGTCCGCCGCGGGCGCATCCATACCTGGGACGGCAAGGACTGGAGCTACACCTCCGACTGGCTCGAGGCGGACATGAAAATCCTGGGCCCGATGATCAAGACTTCCGCCAAGGCGTACGCGACCGAGAAGAAGATCATGCAGCGGGACTGTTCGAAGGAGAAGTAGGGCGTCATGGCGACAATCGTGAACCCCATCCCCAACCCTCCCTCAGGGGGGAGGGAGCGAACGAGGGACGAGGTATCGCGAACGTCGAGCGCCGCTTTGCTGGACGTCAATGGGATCGAGGTGATCTACAACCACGTGATCCTGGTGCTGAAAGGCGTCTCGCTCGCGGTTCCCGAGGGGGGCATTGTCGCCCTCCTCGGGGCCAACGGCGCCGGCAAGACGACGACGCTGAAGGCGGTTTCGAACCTGCTGCGCGCCGAGCGCGGCGAGGTGACCAAGGGCGCCATCACCTTCAAGGGCGAGCGGGTCGACAAGCTCAATCCCGCCGACCTGGTCAAGCGCGGCGTGATCCAGGTGATGGAAGGGCGGCACTGCTTCGCGCACCTCACGGTGGAGGAGAACCTCCTCACCGGCGCCTACACGCGGAAAGCATCGCGCGCCGAGGTGCGCTCCGACCTCGAGCGGGTTTACGGATTTTTCCCGCGCCTCAAGCAGCGGCGCGGGTCGTTGGCGGGATACACCTCGGGCGGCGAGCAGCAGATGACCGCGATCGGGCGCGCGCTCATGGCGCGTCCCACGATGATCCTGCTCGACGAGCCCTCGATGGGCCTCGCCCCGCAGATCGTCGAGGAGATCTTCGAGATCGTGAAGAACCTGAATACCGGCGAGAAGGTGAGCTTCCTGCTGGCCGAGCAGAACACGATGGTGGCGCTGCGTTTCGCGGACTTCGGCTACATCCTCGAGAACGGGCGCGTGGTGATGGAGGGCTCGGCCGGGCATCTCTCCGAGAACGAGGATGTGAAGGAGTTCTATCTCGGCATCTCCACCGCCGGGCGCCACAGCTTCCGCGAGACCAAGAACTACCGCCGCCGCAAGCGGTGGCTCGCATGAGCTTCTCCCGCTTGCCTGGGAGCGGATAGGTGTCCAGCCATTACGACGCGCTCGAGACCCGCGATCCCGCGGAGCGCGAGCGCACCCTGCTCGAGCGCCTGCCCAAGCAACTCGCGCTCGCACGCGACCGCAGCCCTCATTACCGCGAGATCCTGAAGGATATCGATTGCGCGGAGGTGACCACGCGCGCGGCGCTGGCGGGCTTGCCGGTCACGCGCAAATCCGACCTGAACGAGCTGCAGAAGCGTCTGCCTCCCTTCGGCGGCCTGAACGCCACGCCTGCCGCGGGCCTCGCGCGCATCTTCATGTCGCCCGGGCCGATCTACGACCCCGAAGGGCGCAGGCCCGACTTCTGGCATTCGGCGCGCACGCTCTTCGCCGCCGGGTTTCGCCCCGGCGACCTGGTGCTCAACTGCTTTTCCTATCACCTCACGCCCGCGGGCAGCATGTTCGAGACCGGCCTGCACCATCTCGAATGCGCGGTGATCCCCGGGGGCGTCGGGCAGACCGAGATGCAGGCGCGCGCCATCGCCGACCTGCAGCCCTCGGGCTACGTGGGGACGCCTTCGTTCCTGAAGATCATCCTCGAGAAGTGCGACGAGGTCGGCGCCGCGTCGCGCTCGATCCGGCGCGCGCTGGTGTCGGGGGAGGCGTTCCTGCCGCCGGTGCGGGAGTTCCTGCGCGGGCGCGACATCGAGTGCTTCCAGGCCTATGGCACCGCGGACCTGGGCCTGATCGCCTACGAGACCTCCGCGCGCGAGGGCCTCGTGGCGAGCGAGAACCTGATCCTCGAGATCGTCCGGCCGGGTACCGGCGACCCGGTCGCGGAAGGCGAGGTGGGCGAGGTCGTCGTGACCCCGTTCAACGAGGACTATCCGCTGGTGCGGTTCGCGACCGGCGACCTGTCGGCCACGCTTGCGGGACGCAGCCCCTGCGGGCGCACCAACGCGCGCATCAAGGGTTGGATGGGGCGCGCCGACCAGACGACCAAGGTTCGCGGGCTATTCGTGCATCCCCACCAGGTGGCCGAAGTGCTTCGCCGCCATGGCCTCGTCCGCGCGCGCCTGGTGGTCGAGAACACGGCCGGGGACGACCGCATGACCCTTCACGTGGAAGGTGCCCCCGGCGACGTGGCCGCAATCGAGGCCACGATGAAGGACGTCATGAAGGTGCGCGGCGAGGTGCGCACGGTCGCCGCCGGCTCGCTCGCGAACGACGGGAAGGTGATCGAGGACCTGAGGAAGTACTCCTAGCGTCAGCGCGGAAACGCGACCACGTGGTCGACATCGAGCTTGATGCCGATCCGCTCGCCGATCGCGTGGTTGTGGTGCGACGGCACCAACGACAGGACCTCGTGGCCGTCGGCCAGGCGCAGCGTGTAGAGGAACTCGGCGCCGCGAAACGCCTTCTTCACGACCTCGGCCTTGAGCGGGCTGTCGTCGTCGTGAAGCACGTCGTCGGGGCGCAGCAGCAACGAGACATGCTGTCCCGGCTCGATGCCGCATCCCGGGCAGTGGCCGAGGGGCCCGAGCACCGTCTGCAGTCCGTCGCCGCCGGCGGCAAGCGCGTCGATCAGCACGCCCTCGCCCACGAAGTCGGCGACGAAACGCGTCGCGGGTCGGTGGTAGAGCGAGTAGGGCGTGTCCCACTGCGCGATGACGCCCTCGTTCATCACACCGACGTAGTCGGCCATCACGAAGGCCTCGCGCTGGTCGTGGGTGACGAGGAGGGCGGTCGTACCGAGGGACTTGAGGATCGCGCGCACCTCGATCGACAGGCGCTCGCGCAATTCCACGTCGAGGTTGGAGAACGGCTCGTCGAGCAGGAGGAGCTGCGGGCGCGGGGCGAGCGCGCGCGCGAGCGCCACGCGCTGCATCTGCCCGCCCGATAGCTCGTGCGGATACTTGCCGCCCGACGCCGGCATGCCGACCCCGTCGAGAAGCTCCGCCACCCGAGCGTGCTTCGCGGAGGCCGCGAGCCCTTTCAGGCCGAAGCCCACATTGGCCGCGACGTCGAGGTGCGGGAAAAGAGCGTAGTCCTGGAAGACAAAACCCACGCGCCGCTCCTCCGGCGGAGCGGTCATTCCACGGCGGCTCACGACCTGCCCATGCAGTCGGATCTCTCCGCCTCGCACCGCCTCGAGACCCGCGATGCACCGCAACACCGTGGTCTTGCCGCATCCGCTCGGACCGAGCAGGCAGCCGATTTCGCCGTCCTGCAGCGTGAGGCTCAGGCCCCGGGCCACGGGCCCGTGGCCCGGGTAGGCGGAGTCGATCGCGTCGACCTGGAGGGCAGCTGCCATGACGACGAGTATAGTCCATTGACAAATGCGAATTATTCTTATTATCCTTGCGACCTCGCCTTACGCTCAGTACAACGGGGATTAATGCAATGAAATTCAAATACTTCGGATTTGTGACGCTCGGCCTCGCCGTCTCTGCGACGGCATGCCTTGCGCAGGAGAGGGTCCTCAACCTCTACACCTCGCGCCACTACCAGACCGACGAGGCCCTGTATGAAAACTTCACGCGGCTCACGGGCTACAAGGTCAACCGCATCGAGGCGGGGGACGATGCGATTGTCGAGCGCATGAAGCAGGAGGGCGCACGCAGCCCGGCCGATGTGCTGATGACCGTGGATGCGGGCCGGCTGTGGCGCGCCGAGCAGGCAGGCCTCCTGCAGCCGGTGAAATCCAGGCTCCTCGACGAGCAGGTGCCGCGCGAGCTGCGCCATCCCGACGGGCTCTGGTATGGATTCTCGCTGCGCGCGCGCCCCATCTTCTACGCCAAGGGCCGCATCGACCCGGCGATGCTTCGCGACTACGAGGATCTCGCCGATCCAAGGCTCAAGGGAAAGGTGTGCGTGCGCTCGAGCTCCAATGTGTACAACCTGTCCCTCATGAGCTCGATGATCGCCGCCTCGGGTCCCGAGCGCGCGGAGCAGTGGGCGCGGGGGGTCGTGGCCAACCTGGCGCGCGATCCAAAGGGCGGCGATACCGACCAGCTCACCGCGCTCGCCGCGGGCGAGTGCGACGTCGCGCTCGCGAACACCTATTACTACGTGCGCCTCGCCAAGTCCGCGAAGGCCGAGGAGCGTGCCGCCGCCGGAAAGATCGGCGTGGTCTTTCCCAACCAGGCCAACCGCGGCGCGCACGTGAACATCTCGGGTGCCGGTGTTGCACGGCATGCGCCACATCGTGACGCGGCGGTGACATTCCTCGAGTACCTGGCGGGCCGCGAGGCGCAGGCCTATTTCGCCAACGGCAACAACGAGTACTCGGTCGCGGGGAAGGTCGTCGAGAATCGCGAGCTCGCCGCTCTCGGGGATTTCAGGAAGGACAGCCTAAACGTGTCGCTCCTGGGCCGAAACCAGGCCGCCGCGCAGCAGATCTATGACCGCGCCGGGTGGAAATGAAAGTATCATTCGCGCTACTCCCCCAAGGAAAGGCCGCAAAAGTGATCAAGCTTCTTCTGTGTGCGAGTGCATGCGCGATGCTGGCTGCCTGCGCGACCGGCCCGGCGCAATCGGCCGACGCGACCGGCGACAAGGAATACCGCACCGGCAGCAACATTCCGACGCGCAGCCGCGAGGGCGTGATCGTGGTCTCGCCGGAGGATTTCGAACGCCAGCGCAGCGCCGCTTCGGCGAGCACCATCAAGCGGGGGAATTGATCTGCGGGTCGCCCCGCTAGGCGCGAGATAGCTCTGCGACGCCCGCGCCGGCGCGCTGGGTTGCTTCGGGCCGCACCAGGCGACGCGAGGCGAGGATCACCGGAAGCAGCCCCACGGCAACGATCGCGAGCGAGGCGGTGGACGCTTCCGCGAGCCGCTCGTCGGCGGCCAGGTTGTACGCCTGCACCGCGAGCGTGTCGAAATTGAACGGTCGCATCACGAAGGTCGCGGGCAGCTCCTTCATCACGTCGACGAACACCAGCAGCGCCGCCGTCACCAGGCTCGAGCGCAGCATCGGCGCGTGAACGCGCGCGAGCGTCGCCCCCGCGCCCATGCCGAGCGAGCGCGCGGCATCTTCCATGTGGGGAGTCACGCGCGCGAGGCCCGCCTCGACGGTCTGCAGCGCCACGCCGAGGAAGCGTATCAGGTACGCATAGACCAGCACGCCGATGCTGCCGGTCAGCACCACGCGGGTGGCGATGCCGGCGTCGGCGAGCGCGTGGTCGATGCGCGTCACCGCAATCAGGACCCCGATGGCGATGACCGCGCCCGGCACCGCGTAGCCCAGGGCAGCCATCCGGTTTACGCCGGCGGCGAGCGGGCTTCGCGAAATCCGCGCCGCATAGGCGAGCAGGAGCGCGAGGACCACGGCCAGCACAGCGGTGATCGCGGCGAGCGAGGCGCTGTTGGAGGCCATGCGCGCGAAGCGCGGCCCGAACTGCGCATCGCCCGAGGCGAGGGCCATGCGCGCGAGCAGGATCACCGGCACCACGAATCCCGCCGTGAGCGGGGCCGCGCACACGCCGAAAGCCGCGGCAGCGGCCGGGCCGCGGAGCACGCGAGCATTGCGGCGCGCTTTGCGATGGGGGTCGTCGAAGCGTGCGCGGCGTCGAGCGACGCGCTCCAGCGCGATCACCGCGCCCACGAAGGCGAGCAGGATCATCGACAGCTTCGCGGCCGAGTCGGGCTCTCCCATCGACAGCCACGCGCGGAAGATGCCGGTGGTGAACGTCTGCACGCCGAAGTACGACACGGTGCCGAAGTCGGAGAGCGTCTCCATCAGCGCGAGGGCCGCGCCGGCGGCGATCGCGGGCCGCGCCATCGGCAGGCTCAGCCGGAAGAAGGCTGCGCGGCCCGACAGCCCGAGCGTGCGCCCCGCCTCCGCGAGGCTCGGCGACTGCTCGATGAATGCCACCCGGGCGAGCAGGTACACGTAGGGATAGAGGACGAAGACGAACATCGCCGCGGCGCCGCCGACCGAGCGGATCTCGGGAAACCAGTAGTCGCCGCGCTGCCAGCCCGCGGCCGCGCGAATCCAGGTCTGCACCGGGCCGCTGAACTGCAGCCAGTCGGTATACGCGTAGGCCACCACGTAGGCGGGGACGGCGAGCGGCAGCAACAGCGCCCATTCGAGGACGCGCCTTCCCGGAAAATCGAGCGCGGTCACGCACCAGGCAGTCCCGACCCCGACGACGCACACCCCGGCGAGCACGGCCGCCATCAGGACCAGGGTGGTGGAGATATAGCGCGGCAGCACCGTCGAGGCGAGGTGGGTCCAGGCATCGCCGGACGGCGCAAGAACGCTCGCCGCGACGACGATCACCGGGATCAGGAGGGGAAGGGCCAGGGCCAGGCAGGCCAGCACCCAGGCGGGGGTTCTCGACATTGCGAGGCCAGTATAAAACCTTTGTGAATTCAATTGGATGCAGAATCAAGCC
>JANMYH010000364.1:0-1683 GCA_031381925.1 Burkholderiales bacterium
TCCTCATCTACCGGCATCTCAGTCCGGGACGCATCTTCGGGCTCGGCGCGGTTTCCTTCGGCGGCGTGCTCGCGCTGGCGGTCATCTTTCTCCTCGCCGCCATGCCCGTGGTCGCGATCACGAACTACCTCTCGCAACTCATGCTGCGCGAGCTGGCCGACGAACAGGAACTCGTCAGCCTCTTCCGCGATTTGGCGCGCGACCAGGATTTCGCGGCGATGGGCAAGGCTTTCGTCGCCACCGCCATCCTCGCGCCGGCGTGCGAGGAATTTCTTTTCCGCGGCTACTTCTATGGCGTCGGGAAGCGCTACCTCGGCGCGCTCGGCAGCGCGCTGGCGACCTCACTGCTCTTCGCCGCATTTCATCTGAACCTCGCGTCGCTGCCCGGCCTCTTCGTCCTCGCGCTGTGCCTCACCGCGGCCTACGAGCGCACCGGCTCGCTGCTCGTGCCCATCGGCATGCACGCGCTCTACAACTGCACGTCGCTCACCATCCTCTACCTTCAGGCGCAAGGGCGGCTGCCGGGCCTTGAGCCGTGAAACGCACGCGGAGTGCAACGCTCGCCGGCTACGGCGAGGATCGGCTCGTGGCGGAACTCACGCGGCGGCTCGCGACGGGGAAAGATGTGCGCGTCGGAGTGGGCGACGATTGCGCGGTCATCGGTCGTCCGCGCGCTGCGCGCTGGCTCTTGTTGAAAACGGATGTCGTCGTCGAAGGCGTACATTTTCTCCCGACCGAGGATATGCGCCGCGTCGGATGGAAAGCGCTGTGTCGCGCGCTCAGCGACATCGCCGCGATGGGCGGCGAG
The DNA here is from genome assembly GCA_031381925.1 of Burkholderiales bacterium. GTDB lineage: Bacteria > Pseudomonadota > Gammaproteobacteria > Burkholderiales > Usitatibacteraceae > Usitatibacter. Next base: position 809 of record JANMYH010000364.1, read on the forward strand.
CCGCTTCATGCACTCGTGACGCTGGCGGTCGCGCCTTCGAGGAAAGTGGACGACGTGCGAGCGCTCTACGCCGGGCTGCGCAAGGCGGCGCGCAAGTTTGGCGTGAGCATCGTCGGCGGGGAGACCTCGCGCTCGCCGGGGCCGATGTTCATCAACATCGCGCTCACTGGTGAAGTGGAGCGAACGCGCTGCGTGCTGCGCTCCGGTGGCCAGGCCGGCGATGCGCTTTACGTCACCGGTCGCCTCGGCGGCTCGCTCGCCGGGAAGCATCTCGACTTCACCCCGCGCCTCGCCGAAGCGCGCTGGCTCGTCACGCAGTTCAAAGTGCGCGCGATGATGGACCTGAGCGACGGCCTCGCCGCCGACCTCCCACGCCTCGCCGCCGCCAGCAAGTGTGGCTTCGAGCTTCAGCACGACTCTGTGCCGCGCGCCACCCGCTGCTCGATCGAGCAAGCCCTCACCGACGGCGAAGACTACGAACTCCTCTTCGCCCTCGCTCCTCGCGATTGCGATCGCCTCGATCGCGAATGGTCGCGCGCATTCCCGCGCCTGCCGCTCACGCGCGTCGGCACACTGTTGCGCCACTCAACACACAACTCTCAACACTCAACTTCTCCCCGTGGCTTCGATCACTTCGCATAGCCCCGCCGAGACCTTCGCCTTCGGCCAGACCATCGCGGAGACACTCCGCGCCGGCGACGTGCTCGGGCTCTGCGGCGACCTCGGCGCGGGCAAGACGCATTTCGTCAAGGGCCTCGCCGCCGGCCTCGGCGCATCCGCGAGCGTGACCAGCCCCACCTTCACCCTCATCCACGAATACCCCGGCGGACGGCTCCCGCTCTACCACTTCGACTTCTACCGCCTCGGAGACGAAG
>JANMYH010000383.1:0-10852 GCA_031381925.1 Burkholderiales bacterium
AGCCGCAGGCGCGTGAACCGGGTGGTGGAATAGAAGTGGTAGACGACCTCGAAGCGCGGCGCCTGGCGAGGCCAGTCCACCGCGGTCACGTCGAGCAGCAGGTCGAAGCCCGCGTCGAGCTTCAGGCGCTGCACCGTGGAGATGAGCGCCGCGGGCGGGATCTCGAGCACGGCCGGCAGTGGGGTGGGGAGCGGCATGTCCACGCTTCAGAATTTCCCGGTGAGGATGGGATGGTGGTCGCCGGCGATCCGCTCCTGCAGCTTCATGATCGCGTCGATCACGGTCTCGGGCCGCGGGGGGCAACCGGGAACGTAGATGTCCACGGGAATGATCTTGTCGATCCCGGCCACCGCCGCGTAGTTCTGGTAGAAGCCGCCGCTGGTGGCGCAGGCCCCGAAGGCCATGACCCACTTGGGCTCGCACATCTGCTCGTAGACCTTGAGGAGGATGGGCGCCTGCTTGTGGGTCACCGTGCCCACGACCATGAGGAGGTCCGATTGGCGCGGCGAGAAGCGCGGCAGCGCCGCGCCGAAGCGGTCGGTGTCGTAGGGCGTGGAGCTCACCGCCATGAACTCCATGGCGCAGCAGGCGGTGACGAACGGGTAGGGAAAGAGCGAGAACTTGCGCGCCCAGCCCACCAGCTCGTCCTTCTTGGTCGAGAAGTACTCGAAGCCGGAGTGGCCCGCTTTCGCGGGGTAGATCGGGATCGTGGTGGGCTGTGTGGCCATGGCTACTCGGTCACCGCTTCCAGCAACCGCGCCTTGTACACATACAGCAGGATCAGCACGAGCAGGAACGTGAAGATCAGGAACGTGACCAGCATGAAGTCCGACAGCGGCTTCGCGGCAAGCGCCCAGAGGATCAGGAACACGGTCTCCAGGTCGAACAGGATGAAGGCGATGGCGATGCCGTAGTACTTGACCGCGATCGGCCGCACGTTGCGCACATCGACGGGGGTTGCGCCGCATTCGAACGCCTCGAGCTTCGCGCGGGTTGCCACGGGCTGGGGCCCGAGCACGCGGTTGAGCAGCAGCGTGACCGCCACGAAGCTCAGGATCGCCCCGAGATACAGGAGAAAGACGGCATACGGGTTCATTCCGACCAAGGTAGGCGCCCGGTGCCCGGGGCCTTTGATTTGCATCAACGGTCGGCGGTGCACCGAATGTGGGCGGAGGCTGACCTAGGTCAACACGCGCCCCGCTTCGCCGTGTACGTTTCCCTGACAACCGGCGCCGCGCGAACGAGCGGGCCTTCTCGGGAGTCCACGATGACCTGGTCCCAAGTCTATGACCCGCTGAACAACGCGGTCCTGTCCACGCTGGTCGCTGCGCTGCCGATCCTCGTGCTGCTGGGAAGCCTCGCATTTTTCCACATCAAGGCCCACTGGGCGGCGATCGCGGGGTTGGTCATGGCCCTGTGCGTGGCGGTGTTCGTCTACGGAATGCCCTTCGAGATGGCCGGCAAGACCGCGCTCCTCGGCGCGCTCTTCGGCCTGCTGCCGATCGGCTGGATCGTGCTCAACGTGATCTTCCTGTACCAGCTCACCACCGATACCGGGCTTTTCGAGGTGCTCCAGAAGAGCATCACCGGGATCACCAACGACCGGCGGTTGCAATTGCTGCTGGTGGCGTTCTGCTTCGGCGCGTTTTTCGAGGGCGCGGCCGGATTCGGCACGCCGGTGGCGGTGACGGCCGCCATCATGATGGGACTCGGCTTCAAGCCGCTCGCCGCCGCGGGCCTGTCGCTCATCGCCAATACGGCCCCCGTGGCCTTCGGTGCGCTCGGCACGCCGATCATCGTGCTCGCCGCGGTCACCGGCCTGGACGTGAACGCCCTGAGCGGCATGGTTGGCCGGCAGCTGCCGTTCTTCTCCCTGCTCGTCCCCTTCTGGCTGATCTGGGCATTCGTGGGATGGCGCCGCATGCTGGAGATCTGGCCCGCGATCCTCGTCGCCGGAGTCTCGTTCGCGGTCCCGCAGTACCTGGTGTCGAATTTTCACGGGCCGTGGCTCGTGGATGTCGTCGCGGCGATCGTTTCCATGGGCGCGCTCACCCTGTTCCTCAAGGTCTGGCACCCGAAACAGGTCTGGCTTTCCACCAGCCGCGAGGGCGAGACGGTAAGCGCGGAAGTGGCCGCCAAGCAGCGCGTCGCCACCGGCTACACGACCGCGCAGGTGTTCAGGGCCTGGACACCCTGGGTGATCCTGAGCGTGCTGGTGTTCCTGTGGGGTCTCCCCCAGATCAAGACCTGGCTCAACAGCCTGTCGATCTTCAGGTTCCCGATCGCGGGCCTGAACGACCTGGTGATCAAGATGCCCCCGGTGGTGCCGAAGCCCACGCCAGAGGCGGCGGTGTACGTGCTCAACTGGCTTTCCGCGACGGGCACCGGCATCCTCATTGCCGCGATCATCGCGGGCCTGGTGATGGGCCTGTCGGCCGGGAAGATAGCCAGCACCTACGGGCGCACGCTGAAGCTGGTGCGCTACTCGCTGCTCACCATTGCCGCGATGCTGGCCCTGGGCTTCATCACCAAGGGCGCGGGTCTCGATGCGACGCTCGGCCTCGCGTTCGCCCACACCGGCTACCTCTATCCGTTCTTCGGGGCGATGCTCGGCTGGCTGGGCGTGGCGCTCACCGGGTCCGATACCTCGTCCAACGTGCTCTTCGGCAACCTCCAGAAGATCACGGCGGAGCAGCTCGGCCTGTCTCCGGTGCTGATGGCCGCGGCCAACAGCTCGGGGGGCGTGATGGGCAAGATGATCGACGCCCAGAGCATTGTCGTGGCCTCCACCGCGACCCAGTGGTACGGCCACGAGGGCGAGATCCTGCGCTACGTGTTCTTCCACAGCCTCGCGCTCGCCGCGCTCATGGGCCTGCTGGTGATGGCGCAGGCGTACGTGTGGCCGTTCACGTTGCTGGTGCATTGAGCGTTATCTTGGGCGGGTGAAGAAAGCGATCCCGCGCAACAAGGTCTCCGACATCCGGGGGCTCGGCAGGCTCGCGGTCGATGCGACCGCGGGGCTCACGAGCCTGGTCGAGACCCTTCACCACAACATCGCCCGGATTTCGGCGCCGCTGGGCGCGCCGGCGGGGGCGCCCATGGAGGGGATTCCAGGCTTCGTCTATCGGGCGATTCGCGGTACGACGCGCGCTGTGGGTGGCGGGATCGACCTGCTGCTGGGGGAAATTGCGCCCCTCCTGAAGCACGAGCCTTCGCAGGCGGGACGCGAGGCGCTACTCGCCGCCCTGAATGGCGTGCTAGGCGACCATCTCGCGCTTACCGGGAACCCGCTCGCAATTCAAATGCGGTTGAGACGGGGCGGCATTCCCCTCGAACTCACGCGCGACGGGCTATCCAGGGCCATCGCAGATCCATCCCCACGAGTGCTCGTGCTGGTGCACGGCTTGTGTTTCAACGACCTGCAATGGCAACGCGAGGGGCAGGACCATGGCGCGGCGCTGGTGCGGGATGCCGCCGCGACGTGCCCGATGACGGAGCTCTACCTCCACTACAACAGCGGTCGCCATGTCTCGACCAACGGGCGCGAGCTCGCCGAGATGCTCGAGGCGCTGTCGAAAGCCTGGCCGGTGCCGATCGAGCAGCTCTCGATCCTCGGCCACAGCATGGGCGGGCTGGTGGCGCGCAGCGCCTGCGCCTACGCAGGGATCGCGGGGCACCCATGGCTCGGCCGGCTGCGCCACCTCGTATTCCTCGGCACGCCCCACGAGGGCGCGCCCCTGGAGCGCGGCGGAAACTGGGTCAACCGGGTCCTCGATTCGAGCCCGTACACGACCGCGTTTGCGCGGCTCGGGAAAATCCGCAGCAGCGGGATTACCGACCTTCGCCACGGGAGCATCCTCGATGACGACTGGGTCCTCAAGGACCGCTTCGGGCATGCGAGCTCCGCCGACGCGCGCACGGCGGTCCCTTTGCCCGAAGGTGTCGCGTGTTACGCCGTCGCCGCTTCGCTTGCGGAGCGTTCGGGAGAGCTCAAGGAGCGCCTGCTGGGCGATGGGCTCGTGCCGCTGGCCAGCGCGCTCGGCCATCACGCGGGCGTCGCGGGGAGCGCCCTGTTTCCCCGTTCGCACCAGTCGATCGTCTACGGCGTCAACCACCTGGGCCTGATCAGCTCGAAGAAGGTCTACCGGCAGCTCCGCCGCTGGCTCCTCAACGCGACAGCGAAACGACCTTGCAAACCCGGGGCGGACAGGGATAACGGTAATAGGTCATGTTGAGGTGGACGGCGACGTCGTCGATCTCGTCGTCCTTCCACCGCAGCGCGAGAGTCTCGTTCCAGCGGCTTACCCACCGGCGCACGTCCTCGAAGTCGGATGCCACGCGCCTGGCGCGCCCGTGGACGCTATCGTTGTGGCAACCCCCGCAGCGCAGCTCGTAGAGGGCGCGGCCCCGATCGACGTCGGCGCCCTGGGCGCTGCGCGTGGCGAACGGGCTCGCAAGCGACGCGATGACGGCGATGGCAATGAGGATCGAATGGCGGCGCGGCATGAGGGCCCCGGGGATGAAACGGCTGGGACCATTGTCCCGGCCCGCCGCGAAGGCGGGGTGACCTAGATCAAAGGCCATCGACGCCGCGCGGGTAGGGTGGCTTACAGCCTCCCGGAAGAAGCGGTAAGGATGTCACTGCCGAACAACGACGCCTTCGCACGCGGCCTGCCGACGCCCTATGCTGTCCTGCATGCACGCGCCGCGGAGTTCATTCCCGCCGAGCGCCTCGTCATCGATCCGTTGCGGCTTCTCACGTGGGGGACGGACGCGAGTTTCTACCGCCTGGTTCCGAAGATCGCCGTGGTGGTCGAGAGCGAGGCGGAGGTCGCGCGCCTCCTCGAACTCTGCGCGGAGCTGGGCACGCCGCTCACCTTCCGCGCCGCGGGTACGAGCCTGTCGGGGCAGGCGATCAGCGATTCGGTGCTGGTGCTGCTGGGCGACAACTGGCGGCGAAGCACCCCGTCCGGGGACGGCGCGACGATCGCGTTGCAGCCCGGGGTGATCGGCGCGGCGGCCAACCGTGCCCTCGCACGCTTCGGTCGCAAGATCGGGCCGGACCCGGCATCGATCGACGCGGCGATGATCGGCGGCATCGCGGCGAACAACGCAAGCGGCATGTGCTGCGGCACCGCGCAGAATAGCTACCGCACGCTCGCGGGCATTCGCGTGGTGCTCGTCGATGGCTCCGTGCTCGATACGCTCGAAGACGCGAGCCGTGCGGAATTTCGCAATCGCAAGGCCGAGCTGCTGCGCGACCTCGAGGCGCTCGGCCAGTCGACGCGCGGGGACGTCGCCCTGGCCGGGCGCATCCGCCGCAAGTTCGCGATGAAGAACACCACCGGCTACAGCATCAACGCCCTCGTGGATTTCGAGGATCCGATCGACATCCTCGCGCACCTCATGATCGGCTCCGAGGGCACGCTCGGGTTCATCAGTGAGATCACCTACCGCACCGTCCCCGAGTACGCCGACAAGGCAAGCGCCCTCATTCTCTTCGACGACCTGGAAACCGCGTGCCGCGCCGTGACCGTCCTCAAGAGCTCGCCGGTGGCCGCCGTGGAGCTCGCCGACCGCGCCGCATTGCGCTCGGTCGAGAGCCAGGCGGGCATGCCCGCGTCGTTGAAGGCCGTGGGGCCGGGGGGTGCCGCGCTCCTGGTGGAGACGCGTGCGGCGGATCCGGCCGCGCTCGCGGCACAGGTCCACTCGATCGAGTCCGCCCTCGCCGGCATCCATACGCATGAGCCGGTGCGCTTCTCGACCGATCCGCAGGAATGCGCGCGCTACTGGAACGTGCGCAAGGGCATGTTTCCGTCGGTCGGCGCGATGCGCAGGGTGGGCACCACGGTAATCATCGAGGACGTGGCCTTTCCGGTTGCGCGGCTCGCCGAAGCGACTCTCGACCTGCAGCGCCTGCTCGCGGAACACGGCTATCCCGACGCGATCATCTTCGGCCACGCCCTCGAGGGCAACCTGCACTTCGTATTCACGCAGGATTTCAACGTGCCCTCCGAGGTCGAGCGCTACCGCGGCTTCATGGAGGCGTTCTGCACGATGGTGGTGGGGAAGTACGACGGCTCGCTCAAGGCCGAGCACGGCACGGGCCGCAACATCGCGCCGTTCGTCGAGCTGGAGTGGGGCGCCCAGGCGTACGGCTTGATGCGCAAGGTGAAGGTGTTGCTCGACCCCCGGGGCCTGCTCAACCCGGGAGTGATCCTGAACGGGGATCCCCAGGCGCACCTGAAGAACCTGAAGCCCCTTCCGGCCTGCGATGCGATCGTGGACAAGTGCATCGAGTGCGGGTTCTGCGAGCCCAAGTGCCCCTCGCACGGCCTCACGCTCTCGCCGCGCCAGCGCATCGTCGGCTGGCGCGAGATCGCGCGCCTGGAGCGCCTGCCCGGACAGGAAGCGGCAGCCGCGGCGCTCAAGGAGCTCTACGACTATCACGGCATCGATACGTGCGCGGCGTGCGGGCTGTGCGCCACCGCGTGTCCGGTGGGCATCGAGACCGGCATATTGATCAAGTCCCTGCGGGGGCTCCGGGCCGGAGCGTTCGCGAAAGGCGTGGCCGGTGCGCTCGCGGGCCACTTCGCCGGAACCACGACCGCGGTGCGCGCCGGGCTCGGCGCGGCGGACCTGCTCCACGGCCTCGTGGGCACGCGCGCCATGGAGGTTTCGCTTCGCACCCTTCGCGATCTTTCCGGCGCTCGCTTGCCGAAGTGGTCGCCGAGCCTGCCCCGGCCGGTGAGGTTCCGGCCGCGCGCGAACCCGGTGCCCGGCGGCACCGAGCGGATCGTCTATTTTCCGAGCTGTGCCGCGCGCACCATGGGTCCCCAGCGCGGCGACGATACTGAACCGCTGCCGGTGGCGGCGGAGCGCCTCTTCCGCAAGGCGGGCTTCGATGTCGTGTATCCCGAGGGAATTGCAGAGCTGTGCTGCGGCCAGCCGTTCGAGAGCAAGGGGCTCTTCGAAGCGGCGGACCGCAAATCGGCGGAGCTGGAAGCGGCCCTGCGGGAAGCGAGCGGGGGTGGGCACCTTCCCATCGTCTTCGATACCAGCCCCTGTGCCTACCGCATGCAGCGCTTCTGCGGAAAGCGCCTGGCGGTGCGCGACAGCATCGAATTCATCCACGACACCGTGTTGCCGCGAGTGACGATCGCGCGTGGCGATCAAGGGGTGGCGATCCATCCGGTGTGCAGCGTGCGCAAGATGGGAACCGTGGACAAGCTCACGGCGATTGCGGGACATTGCAGCTCGCGCGTCGTTTCGGTCTCCGAGGTCCTGTGCTGCGGCTTCGCGGGCGACAAGGGGTTCAACCAGCCGGAGCTGAACGAGCACGCGCTGCGCCACTTGAAGGCCGCGCTGCCGCCGGGTTGCGAGCGGGGCTACTCGACCAGCCGTACCTGCGAGATCGGGCTGTCGGAGCAGTCGGGCTTTCCCTACCGCTCCATCGTCCATCTCGTCGACGCCTGCGCCACGGTGCGCGGTGCCGCTTCGGGAGTCACGCCATGAAAGCCGCGCTTTTCATCCCGTGCTACGTAGATGCCCTGTTCCCCGAGGTGGGCATCGCGACCCTCGAATTGCTCGAGCGCCTGGGCGTGGAGGTGGAGTACCCGCTCGACCAGACCTGCTGCGGCCAACCCATGGGCAACAGCGGCTGCGAGAAGGACGCCGCGGCCACGGAGGCCCTGTTCGCGCGCAACTTCGCGGGCTTCGACTACATCGTGGCCCCTTCGGGTAGCTGCACGCACCATGTCCGGGAGAACCTGACGGCGATCCCGCAGACGCCCGAGGTGCTCAAGGTGCGCCGCTCGGCCTACGAGCTGGTGGAGTTCGTGCACGACGTCCTGGGGGTGCGCGAGTTCCCGTGGGCCGAGTTTCCCCACGCGGTCGGGTTGCACAACGGTTGCGCGTCGCTGCGGGCGCTACGAACCGCCAAGATGTCCGAGATCAACGAGCCTGCCTTCTCGAAGCCCATGGCCCTGCTTTCGCAGGTGAAGGGCATCCGTTTCGTGATGCCCGAGCGACCCGACGAGTGCTGCGGGTTCGGGGGCACGTTCTCGGTGTTCGAGGAGCCGGTGTCGGCGCGGATGGGATACGACAAGGTCAACGACCACGCGGATGCCGGCGCCGAATACATCGTCTCGGCCGACATGTCCTGCCTCATGCACCAGAAGGGTTGCGCCGAGCGCCTCGGGCTGCCGATCAAGTTCATCCATATCGCGCAGATCCTGAACGGGGCGGCGGCATGAAGCGGATCGACCATTCCGAAGCCGCGTCGAAGTTCATCGAAGCGAAGGACCACCTCGAGTTCCACGACAAGCGGCTTTGGGACCTGCGCAAGAAGCGCGACCGCGAGAGCGAGGCGCTGCCCGAATGGGAGGAGCTGAGGACGCTTGCCTCCGCGATCAAGGAGCACACGCTCACGCACCTCGCCGACTACCTCGAGGAGTTCGAGCGCAATGCGATCGCCAACGGCGTGACGGTGCACTGGGCGCGCGACGGCGCCGAGCACAACCAGATCGTCTTCGACATCCTGTCGAAGCGCGGCGCACGCACGCTGGTGAAAGCCAAGTCGATGCTCACCGACGAGTGCGAGATGCGCCCGTTCCTGGAGCCGCGCGGCATCGAGGTGATGGAGACCGACCTGGGCGAGCGAATCCAGCAATTGGACGACGAGCCGCCCAGCCACATCGTCGTGCCCGCCGTCCACAAGCTGCGCGGCGACGTGGCGCGGGTGTTCTCGGAGAAGATCGGCACCGACCCGGAGAACAGCGACGTGCACTACCTGGCGGAGAGCCAGCGCATGCACACGCGGCCCTACTTCCTCAGGGCGGAAGCCGGCATGACGGGGGCCAACTTCGCCGTCGCCGAGACCGGCACCGTGGTCGTGTGCACCAATGAGGGCAACGCGGACCTGAGCGTGAGCCTGCCGAAGCTTCATATCGCATCGGTCGGCATCGAGAAGGTCATCCCGCGCATCGAGCACCTCGGAGTCTTCGTGCGCATGCTCTCTAGGAGCGCCCTGGGCACGCCCATCACGCAGCTCACCTCGCATTTCCGCGCGCCCCGCGCGGGCGCCGAGATGCACGTGATCCTCGTCGACAACGGCCGCGTGGAGCGCCTGGGGATGGCCGATTTCTGGACGTCGCTGAAGTGCATCCGCTGCGGCGCATGCATGAACACGTGCCCGGTCTACCGACGCAGCGGAGGCCTGAGCTATGGGGCGACGTATTCGGGGCCGATCGGGGTGATCATCGATCCCTCGTACAACCTGCGCAAGTACAGCTTGCTGCCGTTCGCCTCGACGCTGAACGGAAGCTGCACCAGTGTCTGCCCGGTGCGCATCAACATCCACGAGCAGATCTACAAGTGGCGCCAGGTCATTGCCGAGCGCGGCCAGCTGCCGTTCGTGAAGCAGGAGACGATGCGGGTCGCGGGCACTGTCCTTGGCAGCCCGAAGCTCTACCGCGCCGCGACGGAAGCGGCGGGTGCCAGCATCAAGCTCCTGCCGCGGGCGGTGATGTACAACCCGATGAATGCCTGGGGCCGGCAGCGCGAAGTGCCTGGCGCACCAAAGCTCACGTTCCGGCAGTGGTATCTCAAATCCCGGGGAGCGAAGAAGTGAGCAGCCGCGACGAGATCCTGGCGCGGATCCGGAAGAACCAGCCGGCGCCAACAGCGCTGCCCGACGTGCCGGCCTTCGAGACCGCGGGCGGTCCCCTGCTCGAGCGCTTCAGGGAGGGGGTGGCCCGGATGGGCGGGAGGGTGGCGGACGCGCCCGCCGGCGAGGACGTGAAGGCGCTCATCGAGACGTTGTTTCCCAGTGCCAAGGTGATCTGCTCAGCCACGGACGAGGTCCGGGGCACTCGGCCCGTCGACCCGCGGCGGCCTCCCGCCGAGCTCGAGGATGTCGATGTCGGGGTGGTACGAGCGTTGTTTGGTGTCGCCGAGACCGGATCGCTCTGGCTCACCGATGCGCAGTTCAAGGTGCCGGCCCTGGGCTTTCTTTCGCAACACCTGGTGGTGCTGCTGGATCCGGCGCGGATCGTGGCCAACATGCACGTCGCCTATCGCGAACGTGCGCAGTTCGACGCGTCCTATGGCGTGTTCATGACAGGGCCCTCGGCCACGGCGGACATCGAGGGCGTGCTGATCCACGGCGCCCAGGGCATTCGCAGCCTGACCGTCGTCCTGCGCGCCTAGGCCTCCAGCGCGATCTGGCGGCGCAGCTCGCGGTAGCGGGCGCCGGCGTCGGTTCCGAAGAGCGGATCGGTCATGGTGGGCACCGCGTTACGCACCGCTTCCCAGTCCTCGGCCGTGAGCGCACGGGCGGCGTGGGTGAGCACGTCGGACTCTTCCCGGGCGATGTGGTTGCCGTAGTACACCAGGTAGGTGGCCGCGGCCGATTCCACGGCGGAGCGCGGCAGCATCGCGTCCTCGAGGATGGCGGTGAGGAGCTTCGAGAGCGCCTCGCCCGCGTTCGCAATGACGCGATGCTCCTGGCGAAGGCGCGAGAGGGTGAGGGAGAGCTGCGGGCAGCGTGCGGCGAGGCGCTCGAAGGCGACATCCTCGCGCGGATGGTGGTAGCGGTCCGAGTACTCGCGCAGGTACGAAATGATGTCGAGCATCAGCTCGTAGTTCGGCCGCGCGCCGGTCTCGAACACGTCGACCTGCCCGTGCAGGATGTCGAGCAGGCGCTTGAAGTACATGTGCTCGGTGTGCCAGGTGGAGATCGGGTTCACGCTCGCTGGCGGGATGACGGTGGCCACGGTTGCCTCACTCGGTTGGGGATTCACTGGAAGGGCTGCGCGCGCCCGATGAGCTCGTCGAGCCCGGGCTCCTTCGG
>JANMYH010000402.1:0-9117 GCA_031381925.1 Burkholderiales bacterium
CCTCGACATCCGCCGCATCGGCTCGATCAAGAAGGGCGAGGAAGTGATCGGCAACGAGACGCGCGTGAAAGTGGTCAAGAACAAGGTCGCGCCCCCGTTCAAGGTCGCCGACTTCGACATCCTCTACAACGAGGGCATCTCCCGCGAAGGCGAGATCATCGAGCTGGGGGTCCTGCATCGCATCGTGGAGAAGTCCGGCGCCTGGTACGCCTACAAGGGCGAGAAGATCGGCCAGGGCAAGGACAACTCGCGCGAGTTCCTCAAGGAAAATCCCGACATCGCGCACGAGATCGAGGCCAAGATCCGCGAGGTGGTCGGCATCGCGGGCGGCATGCCGCAGTCGGTCGAGGCCGCGGAAGCAGACTGATTTCTTCGACGTAGCCATTGGCATGGCCTGGGCATTCATGGCGGCGAAGCACGAGCCCTCACTGCGCGCCCGGGCCATGCGTTTTCTGGCGCGCCGCGAGCACTCGCGTGCGGAGCTGCGTCGCAAGCTCGCTCCCAAATTGGCCGAAGGCGACGATCTCGACCAGCTGCTCGACGACCTCACGAGCCGCGGGTGGCTCTCCGACGCCCGCTTCGCCGAGCAGGTCGCGCGGGCGAAGGCACGGCGTTTCGGGCCGCTCAAGCTCGCGCATTACCTGAAGGGACGCGGACTCGATGGAGACACGATCGCCGCGGGCCTTGCGGCCGCCGGGATCGACGGAACCCCGAGCATCGAGACCGTCTGGCGCGGCAAGTATGGAGCGCCCCCGGAGGGCGAGCGCGAGCGCGCGCGCCAGGTGCGCTTTTTGCAGCAGCGCGGCTTCGCCATGGGCGAGGCTGTGCGTTTCCTGAGATCACTTGAGGAGTCGCCATGAGTCATCGAGTCCAGAACAGCCTCGCTTTCCTCGCCATCGCCGCGGTAGTGCTGCTCAACGCAACGTTGGGGGGCTAGGGCCGTGCGTCGGTCGCTTGCATGAACGAGGGCGCCGCGCAGAAGGCAACGCGCTTTCGCGCGATGCACCACGGCCCCGGTGCGTTCGTGATCGCCAACGCCTGGGACGCCGGCTCCGCGCGCGTGCTCGCGGGCCTCGGCTTCGAGGCGCTCGCGACTTCCAGCGGGGCCATGGCCAACACCCTGGGGCGCCTCGATGGCCACGTGACTCGCGACGAAGCGCTGGCGCACGCCCAGGCGATCGCGCAGGCAACCGACGTCCCGGTCTCCGCGGACCTCGAGCGGGGCTTCGGTGACACGCCCGCCGACGTGGCCGAGACGATCCGGCGCGCGGGGGCAGCCGGCCTCGCCGGAGGCTCGATCGAGGATTCCAGCGGCGACAGGGCTAAGCCGATCTACGGGATGGCTCACGCTGCCGAGCGCATCGCGGCCGCCGCCGAGGTGGCGCGCGCTCTCCCGTTTCCATTCGTCCTCACCGCACGCGCGGAAAATTTCCTGCACGGCCGCGCCGACCTCGAGGACACCATTCGCCGCCTCCAGGCATTCGAGGCCGCGGGGGCGGACGTGCTGTTCGCGCCGGGCCTTCCGGACCTGGCCGCGGTCCGCGCCGTCTGCGCAGCGCTCTCCCGCCCGGTCAATTTCATGGTCGGCATCCCTGGCAGGTCCTTCACCCTGGCCGAGCTCCAGGCCGCGGGCGTGCGGCGCGTGAGCCTCGCCACGTCGCTTTACCGCGCCGCGATGGCCGGCCTCTTCGAGGCCGCGCGCGAGATCCGGGAGCAGGGCACCTTCGGCTACGTCGATCGCGCGCTGCCTTCGGCGAAGATCGCCGGCTTCATGCGCCGCTGATCTTCGGCCCGGAAGGCGCGGTCGCAGGGCGGGTCTTTGTTATCCTTACGGTTTGCCCGGCGAAGCCGCCGGATGCAAGCCGTTGCGCCTTGGGCCATGAAAACCAACGAGATACGCCAGAAGTTCATCGACTACTTCGCCTCGAAGGGGCACACGCACGTACCCTCGAGCGCGCTCGTGCCGGCGAACGATCCGACGCTGCTGTTCACCAACGCGGGCATGGTCCAGTTCAAGGACGTGTTCCTCGGCCTCGAGAAGCGCCCCTATCACCGGGCGGTGACGGCGCAACGCTGCGTCCGCGCCGGCGGCAAGCATAACGACCTCGAGAACGTCGGCTATACCGCGCGCCACCACACGTTTTTCGAGATGCTCGGAAATTTCAGCTTCGGCGACTACTTCAAGCGCGACGCGATCCGCTTCGCGTGGGAGCTTCTCACGGTCGAATACGGCCTGCCCAAGGAAAAGCTCTGGACCACGGTGTACGCCACCGATGACGAGGCCTTCGAGATCTGGACGAAGGACGTCGGCGTGCCTGCCGATCGCTGCGTGCGCATCGGCGACAAGCCGGGAGGGCGCAAGTACGAGAGCGACAACTTCTGGCAGATGGCCGATACCGGCCCCTGCGGGCCTTGCTCGGAGATCTTCTACGACCACGGCCCCGGGGTTAGCGGCGGCCCGCCCGGATCGCCCGATGCGGAGGGGGATCGCTACATCGAGATCTGGAACCTCGTGTTCATGCAGTTCAACCGCGACGAGGCGGGCACGATGCATCCGCTGCCGAAACCCTCGGTGGACACCGGCATGGGCCTCGAGCGCCTGACGGCGGTGCTGCAGCACGTCACCTCCAACTACGAAATCGACCTATTCGACGCCCTGGTGAAGGCGGCGGCCCGCGAGACGCACACGAAGGACCTCGCATCGCCGAGCCTGCGTGTCGTGGCCGACCACATCCGCGCGTGCGCGTTCCTGGTCTGCGACGGCGTGATCCCCAGCAACGAAGGTCGCGGCTACGTGTTGCGCCGCATTGCCCGGCGCGCGATGCGCCACGGCTACAAGCTGGGCCAGAGGAAGCCGTTCTTCTTCAAGCTGGTCCCGGACCTGGTGCGCGAAATGGGGGATGCCTACCCGGAGCTCGCTCGCGAGCAGGCGCGCATCACCGCGACCCTGAAGCAGGAGGAAGAGCGCTTCGCCGAAACGCTCGAAACCGGCATGGGGATCCTGGAGGCGGCCCTCGGCAAGAACGCGAAGCGCCTCGACGGCGACACCGCCTTCAAGCTCTACGACACGTTCGGCTTCCCCGTCGACATGACCGCCGACATCGGCCGCGAGCGGGGCTTCGAGGTCGACATGGACGCCTTCGGGGCGGCCATGACCGCGCAGCAGGACCGCTCGCGCTCGGCATCGCGCTTCAAGGCGGGGGCGCAGCTCGAGTACAAGGGCGCAAAGACCGGCTTCCGCGGCTACGAGACGCTGAGCGAGGAAGGGCGCGTCGTCGCGCTCTATCGCGAGGGTGCGCCGGTCGAGCGCCTGGCAGCGGGCGAGGAGGGCATCGTGGTCCTCGACAAGACGCCGTTCTACGCCGAGTCGGGCGGCCAGGTCGGCGATCGCGGCGAGCTCACCAAGGGCGGGACGTGCCTCACGCTCTTCGATGTCCAGGACACGCAGAAGATCACTCCGGAGGCGTTCGGCCATCACGGGGTGGTGAAGACCGGCGAGCTCGCGGTCGGCGATACCGTCGCCTCCCAGGTCGATCTCGACAAGCGAACGCGAACCGTGCGCCACCACTCGGCGACCCACCTCATGCACAAGGCGCTGCGCGAAGTGCTCGGCCCCCACGTGCAGCAAAAGGGTTCGCTGGTCGACGAAGACAAGACGCGCTTCGATTTCAGCCACAATGCGCCGATGTCGGCCGACGAGACTCGCCGGGTCGAGGCGCTGGTCAACGCCGAGGTGCTGAAGAACGAGGCGGTCAAGGCGCGCGTGATGCCGATCGACGACGCGCAGAAGCTGGGCGCGATGATGCTGTTCGGCGAGAAGTACGGCGACGAGGTGCGCGTGCTCGACATCGGGTCCTCCCGCGAGCTCTGCGGCGGCACGCACGTCGCGCGAACCGGCGACATCGGCCTTTTCCGCATCACTTCCGAGGGCGGCGTCGCCGCGGGCATCCGCCGCGTCGAGGCGATCGCGGGAACGGTTGCGCTCCAGCACGCGCGCCAGGAGTCGGAACGCCTGGCGCGAGTCGCTGAAGCGCTCAAGGCGCAACCCCAGGAGGTCGAGGCCAAGCTCGCGCAGGCGCTCGACAACGCGCGTGCGCTCGAGAAGGAGGTCGCGCGCCTGAAGGTGAAGATGGCCACGGCCCAGGGCCAGGACCTCGCGGGGTCCGCGGTCGACGTGAAGGGCGTCATGGTCCTCGCCGCCAAGCTCGAAGGCGCGGACGTGAAGACGCTGCGCGACACGCTCGACCAGCTCAAGGGCAAGCTCAAGTCGAGCGCCATCGTGCTCGCCGCCTCCGAAGGCGAGAAGGTGAGCCTCATTGCTGGGGTGACCCAGGACCTCATCGCTCGGGTGAAGGCGGGCGAGCTGGTGAATTTCGTCGCCTCCCAGGTGGGCGGCAAGGGCGGCGGGCGCGCCGACATGGCCCAGGCCGGCGGCACCGATCCCAAGGGCCTGCCGGAGGCGCTCGCGTCGGTGAAGGGCTGGGTCGCGGAGCGCCTCTAGCCGCGAGCTTCATGGAATTCAGCTTCTGCCCTTGCTGTGCCACGCCCCTGGCTCGCCGCTCGATCGAGGGCGACGGCGGTCCCGTCGAGCGCCTCGCCTGCCCTTCGGATTCGTGCACCTTCGTCCAATGGCGCAATCCCACGCCGGCGGTCGGCGCGATCGTCGAGCACGAGGGTGAGATCATCCTCGCCCGCAATGCCGGTTGGCCGGCGGGATTCTTCGCGCTCGTGACCGGCTACCTCGAGGCGTGCGAGGACCCGGTGCTTGCAGTGGCGCGCGAGGTGAAGGAGGAGCTTGACCTCGACGTGGTCGAGACCCATCTCGTCGGCAACTACATCTTCGAGCGCAAGAACGAGGTGATGCTCTGCTATCACGTCGTGGCCCGCGGCACGGTCACGCTCGGCACCGAGCTTGCCGAGTACAAACGCTGCAAGCCTGCCGATCTCAAGCCCTGGAAGCGCGCCACCGGACTCGCGGTGGCCGACTGGATGACCTCGCGCGGGCTGCCTTTCGAGTGGGACGAGCGCCCGGCCCTGCGTGCCGAGCACGATCGCACATGAGCGCCTCCACGACGCACGGGCGCATCTCCACGTTCCTGCGGCTCGCGGGGCTCGAGTCGCTCGTAGGGCGCGAGGCCGACGTGGAGCGCGCGGTGCGCGACCTGGTCGAGGCGATGGGCGAGAAGGTCGCGATCCGGGATCCCACCTCGCTCTACACCTACCGCGTGCCGATGCTCACCGATGATGGCACCTGCTCGGTGGTCGACGAGATGGCGCCGGTGCCCTACGACCTCGCGCCGATACTCGGGGGACGCAGCGACCAGACCACGCGGCGCCTGGCGCTGCTCGAGCGCCTCGTCGAACGCACCCAGGAAACCACCGGCGCGGACTGGGTGGGCGTCTACCAGCGGCGCGGCGATGCCGCCGGCGTGCCCCGGCTCGTGAAGGTCGCTTATGTCGGGCGGCCGAGCCGCGCGGAATTCCCGCTGACCCCGCAGTTCGCCGAGCGCAGCACCAACAGCACGGTGGGGCTCACCGGCCGCGCCACGGTCATCGACGACGTTGCCAAGCACGTCGAGGCGGGCGGCGGCTTCTACGTCTGCGACGACGGCGTGCAATCCGAGGCGTGCGTCCCGATCATCGGGGAGACGCGCGAGATCGCCGGCATCGTCGACGCGGAGGCCAAGGCGCGGGGATTCTTCGGCGCCGACCGGCTCGCGGTGATCGCGGCCCTGGCGATCGTGGCGGCGGCGACACTGCCCTAGCGCTAGCCGGTTTTCTTCGGCGGCATCATGTCGGTGATCGACCCCTCGGCGATCTCCGCGGAAAAGAACACCGTTTCCGAGAGCGTCGGGTGCGGATGGATCGTGAGGCCGATGTCTTCGGCGTCCGCTCCCAGCTCGAGGGCGAGCACGGTCTCGGCGATCAACTCGCCCGCGTTGACGCCAACGATCCCCGCACCGAGGATGCGCTTCGAGCCTTTCGCGTAGATCACCTTGGTGAGGCCTTCCTCGCGGCCCATGCCGAGCGCGCGGCCGCTCGCGGCCCACGGGAATACCGCTTTCTCGTACTCGATCCCCTGGGCTTTCGCCTCGGGCTCCGACAGCCCCATCCACGCGACCTCGGGATCGGTGTAGGCCACGCTCGGAATGGTGCGCGCCTCCCATGCGTGGTGGCTCATGCCCGCGATCACCTCCGCGGCGAGCTTGCCTTCGTGGGTCGCCTTGTGCGCGAGCATCGGCTCGCCCACGATGTCGCCGATGGCGAAGATGTGCGGCACGTTGGTGCGCATCTGGCGGTCGACGGGAATCCAGCCGCGCTCGTTCACCGTGACGCCGGCCTTCTCGGCGCCGATGTTCTTGCCGTTCGGCCGCCGGCCCACCGCGAGCAGCACGCGATCGTAGACCTCGGGCGCCGGGTTGGCCCCGCCGTCGGCGCTCTCGAAGTGGGCCTTGAGGCCCACCGACGTCGACTCGATCCGCGCCACCTTTGTCTTGAGCAGGATCTTCTCGTAGCGCTTCTCGATGCGCCGCGCGAGCGGCTTCACCAGGTCGGGGTCCGCGCCGGGGATGAGGCGATCCATGAACTCGACCACGGTGACCTTCGCGCCGAGCGCGTCGTAGACGGTGGCCATCTCCAGGCCGATGATGCCGCCGCCGATGATCAGCAGGCGCTTGGGGATGTCCTCGAGCAGGAGGGCGCCGGTCGAGTCGATGAGGCGCGGGTCGTCGTAGGGAAATCCCGGGATGCGCGCCGACTGCGAGCCCGCGGCGATGATGCAGTTGTCGAAGGAGACGACCTTGCGGCCTTCCCTGGTCTCGACTTCCAGGGTCTGGGGCGAGGCGAATTGCGCCTTGCCCTCGACCACCGTCACCTTGCGCGCCTTGGCGAGCCCGGCGAGTCCCTTGGTGAGCTTGGAGACGATGCCGTCCTTCCAGCCGCGCAGCTTGCCGAGGTCGGTCCTGGGCGCGTCGAACGTGACGCCGAAGTGACCCATCTCGTCGGCGTCGGCGATGACGCGCGCCGCATGCAGCAGCGCCTTCGAGGGAATGCAGCCGACGTTGAGGCAGACGCCGCCGAGCGTTGCGTAGCGCTCGACCAGGACGACCTTCTTTCCCAGGTCGGCGGCGCGGAACGCAGCCGTGTAGCCGCCAGGCCCCGCGCCCAGCACCAGGACATCGGCGTGGAAGTCCGCATCGAGGCTCGCGAGGGTCGAGGTGAGGGCCTGGCGCACGGTCTGGCCCGGCGCCGTGCCGGATGCCTGGGACTGGGCCCCCCCGGGCTTGCCGACCGCCGGTGCAGGCTCCACGGGGGCGACCGCTTCCTTGACCTGCGCCGAAGCGCCGGCGGTCGCGGCCGTTTCGAGCATCAGGATCGTCGATCCCTGCGACACCTTGTCGCCCACCTTGACGCGGATTTCCTTCACCACCCCCGAGTGTGTCGAGGGCACCTCCATCGTCGCCTTGTCGCTCTCGAGGGTTAGCAGCGAGTCTTCCTTCGTCACGGCATCGCCCGGTTTCACCAGGATCTCGATGACGGGAATGTCCTTGAAGTCGCCGATGTCGGGGACCTTGATCTCGATGGCAGCCATGGCGGCGCCTACAGCATGCCCCGCCGCAGGTCGGCGATGACCTGGGCGAGGTGGGAGGTGAAGCGCGCGCCGAGGGCGCCGTCGACCACGCGATGGTCGTACGAGAGCGACAACGGCATCATCAGCCGCGGCGCGAACTCGCTTCCGTTCCAGACCGGCTTCATCGCCGCCTTCGACACGCCGAGGATCGCGACCTCCGGGGCGTTGACGATCGGCGTGAACGCCGTGCCGCCGATGCCTCCGAGCGACGAGATCGAGAATGTCCCGCCCTGCATGTCGGCGGGCCCGAGCTTGCCCTCGCGCGCCTTCGCGGCGAGCTCCGAGCTCTCCCTCGCGATCTCGATCACGCCCTTCTTGTCGGCGTCCTTGATCACCGGGACCATCAGCCCGTTGGGAGTGTCGGCCGCGAAGCCGATGTTCCAGTAATGCTTGATGACGAGGTTGTCGCCGTCGAGCGAGCTGTTGAGGGTCGGATACTTCTTCAGCGCCGCGACCACCGCCTTCACCAGGAAGGCGAGCGGGGTGACCTTGATGCCGGCCTTGGCGTTCTCCTCGTTGACGCGCGCGCGGAAGGCCTCGAGCTCGGTGATGTCGGCCTCGTCGAACTGCGTGACGTGCGGGATCATCACCCAGTTGCGGGCGAGCGCCGGTCCCGAGATCTTCTGGATGCGCGTGAGCGCGCGCGCCTCCACCGGGCCGAACTTGGCGAAGTCCACCTTCGGCCATGCGGGCAGCCCCAGCTCGGCCAAACCGCCGCCGCTGCGCGCCCCCGCCGAGGCGCCCGCGCCGCCGGCGAGCGCCTGCTTCACGAAATTCTGGATGTCTTCCTTGAGGATGCGCGCCTTTGGGCCCGAGCCCATGACGCGGGCGAGATCCACGCCCAGCTCGCGGGCGAAGCGGCGCACGCCCGGGCTCGCATGGGCCGGAATTTCGCGCTCCCCCGGAGCGGCGGGAGGAAGCGGGGGTGCGGCGGGTGATGCCGCTGCGGGGGCGGGGGCGGGGCGCTGGACCGGCGCCGGCGCGGCGGGAGCGGGCTTGGGGGATTGGGCCCCCGTCGGCACGGGGGCGGCCGCTTGCGTGTCCGCCGCTGGCGCGGCGGCGCTTGCGGCCGCTTCGAGCGTGAGGATCGTCGAGCCTTCGCCGATGCGATCGCCGACCTTCACACGCACCTCCTTCACCGTGCCCGCCTGGGGCGAGGGCACCTCCATCGTCGCCTTGTCACTTTCGAGGGTGACCAGGGAGTCGTCCTTGTTCACCACGTCGCCGGGCTTCACCAGCACCTCGATGACGGGCACGTCCTTGAAGTCCCCGATGTCGGGAACCTTGACTTCGATCGCGGCCAACGGCCTCTCCTCGTTATTGATTTATTGGGGGTGGGGTCAGACCGTCCAGGGGGCCGGCTTCTCCGCGTCGATGCCATACTTCTTGATCGCCTCGGCGACCTTCGCCGCGGCAACCTCGCCATCCTCGGCGAGCGCCTTCAGGGCCGCGACCGTCACGTAGAAGCGGTTCACCTCGAAGAAGCG
>JANMYH010000326.1:0-7350 GCA_031381925.1 Burkholderiales bacterium
CACGTCGCCGCTCATCTCGCCGCCTTCCTGGACCAGCAGCTTGCCGTAGCGGATCTTGCCCGACACGCGCCCGCTCGCATGGATCACGAGCTTCTTGCGCGCCGTCATCTCGCCCTGGAAAGTGCCGCGGATCTCGGCCACGTCGACGTCCACCTTGCCGTTGAAGGCACCGTGCTCGGCGATCTGGATGGCGCGGCTCACCATGGTCGCCTCGACCCGCCCTTCGACCACCAGCGTGTCGCAATCGTCGATCTCGACCCCCTTCAGCTTGATGTTGGGTCCCACGATCAGCTTGCTGCCTGCGGTGTCCTCGACCCGTGCCGCGGGCTCGGCCGCCGCGGGGGGTGCGCCGTGCCGCGGGGTCGCCGGCACGATCGCGGGGCTCGCGGACGGGTGGTTGGCCGCCACGGCGCTGGGCATCGGCGCGCGCGGGTTGACCGGGTCGGCAGGACGCCGTCCGAAAAGATTCTCTCCGTATTTCATTGTGTTCTCCCTGGTGTGGACATTCAGGAGAGCCACACTCACGATTCGTGCCACCTCGCGTCGGAACCGCATTCTTCCTGTGAAACGGGATGCGCGACGCCCTTTCCCTGTAAGCGATGGCCCACGCAAACGTCGCCCCCCAGCTACAACATCATAACCCGGACTGGTAAGCAGTTGAATCGCAGGGTGAACTCGTGTCGCCGCCGCCCGACTCAAATCATTTCGAGCGCCCTTTTGCGCTGGGGCGGGGGAAAGGCACGATCGAGTTCTGCTTGCGCGGCCGAATCGAGAACGAGGTCGGCGGCTTCGCGGTTGGCGCGCACGTGCTCGAGCCGGGCGGCCTTCGGGATCGCGGCGACATTCCCCGCCCGCAACACCCACGCAAGGGCCACCTGGGCGGGGCTCGCGCCAAGCCGCAAGGCGACCGAGGCGAGCGCAGAGTGCCCCGACAGGCGGCCTTCGTCGAGCGGCGAGTAGGCCATCACGGCGATGCCGCGCTCCTCGCACCACGGCAGCAGGTCGAACTCCGCCCCGCGCCGCGCAAGGTTGTAGAGCACCTGGTTGGCGGCGACCTGCTCGCCCCCCGGGATCGCCACGAGCTCTTCCAGGTCACCCACGTCGAAATTGGACACGCCCCAGGAGGCAATCTTGCCCGCGGCGACGAGCTCGCCCAGCGCCGCCACCGTTTCGGCGAGCGGCACCGAGCCGCGCCAATGGTAGAGATAGCAGTCAAGCTGCTCGATACCGAGGCGCACGAGCGTTGCATCGCACGCGGCGACGAGGCCCTTGCGCCCGGCATGGTGCGGATAGAACTTGCTCACCACGAAGGCCTCGGAGCGGCGCCCGCGAATCGCCTCGCCCACGATTTTCTCGGCGCCGCCCTCGGCATACATCTCCGCGGTGTCGATCAGCGTCGCGCCGAGATCCATGCCGAGGCGAAGCGCCGCCACCTCCGCGGCGCGACGCCCCGCGCCCTCGCCCATGTGCCACGTCCCCGACCCCAGGCGTGGCAGTCGCATCACACCACCGTGGCTTCGACCCCGTACTGCGGATTGACCCGCGAACGGGCGGCGAGCTTGTTGAGCGCGTTGAGGTATGCCTTGGCGGAGGCCACCACGATGTCGGTGTCGGAGCCCATGCCGTTCACGATGCGGCCTTCCTTCGCGAGAC
The DNA here is from genome assembly GCA_031381925.1 of Burkholderiales bacterium. Classification (GTDB taxonomy): domain Bacteria; phylum Pseudomonadota; class Gammaproteobacteria; order Burkholderiales; family Usitatibacteraceae; genus Usitatibacter. The sequence goes on from JANMYH010000326.1 coordinate 1,654, forward strand.
GCACGGTCACCTCGCCCTGGGAGTCGGTGCCTTCGGTCACGTTGTTCACCGAGTAGAGCAGCAGGTCGGCGCCACTCCCGGCGATGCTTTCGATCGCCTTGAAGGTGGCGTCCACCGGCCCGCCACCGCGCGCCTCCGCGCGCAGCTCCCTGCCCTCGTCGGCGATCACCACCCGCGAGAACGGCTGCTCGCCGGTCTCGGAGTGGGCGGTGAGCGCCACCAGCTTGTAGTGCTCGACTTCGGGCGTGACCGCCTCGTCCGAGAGGAGCGCCTGGATGTCCTCGTCGTAGATCTCGCGCTTCTTGTCGGCCAGCTCCTTGAACCTCGCGAACGCCGCATTGAGCTGCTCCTCGGAAGCCAGCGTGATGCCCAGCTCCTGGAGGCGCGCCTTGAAGGCGCTGCGTCCTGAAAGCTTGCCGAGGGTCAGCCGGTTGGCACCCCAGCCGACGTCGGCCGCGCGCATGATCTCGTAGGTCTCGCGGTGCTTGAGGACCCCGTCCTGGTGGATGCCCGACTCGTGGGCGAAGGCGTTCGCGCCGACCACCGCCTTGTTGGGCTGCACCGGGTAGCCGGTGATCTGGGACACCAGCTTGCTCGCGGGCACGATCTGGGTGGCGTCGATGCGCGTGCCGAGCTTGAAGACGTCGGCGCGCGTCTTGAGCGCCATCACGATCTCCTCGAGGGAGGCGTTGCCCGCGCGCTCGCCGAGGCCGTTGATGGTGCATTCGACCTGCCTCGCACCCGCCATCACCGCTGCCAGCGAATTGGCGACCGCCATTCCCAGGTCGTTGTGGCAGTGGGTCGACCAGATCGCCTTGTCGGAATTCGGGATGCGGTTTCGCAACTGGGTGAATAGCTCCCCCCAGAGGTGGGGCACGGCGTAGCCCACCGTGTCGGGCACGTTGATGGTGCGCGCCCCCGCCTTGATCGTTGCCTCCAGCACGCGGCACAGGAAGTCGACGTCGGAGCGCACCGCATCCTCCGGCGAGAACTCGACGTCGTCGGTGTACTGGCGTGCCAGCTTGACCGCGCGCACTGCCGCCTCGACCACCTGGTCGGGCTGCATGCGCAGCTTGTGCTGCATGTGGATCGGGCTGGTGGCGATGAAGGTATGCACGCGGCCGGAGTTGGCCGCCTTGATGGCCTCACCGGCGCGCTTCACGTCATTGTCGTTGGCGCGGGCGAGCGAGCACACGGTCGAGTCCTTGACCGCCGCGGCCACCGCGCGGATGGCGTCGAAATCGCCCGGGCTGGCGGCGGCGAAGCCCGCCTCGATCACGTCGACCCGCAGCCTCTCCAGCTGCTTGCCGATGCGGACCTTCTCGTCGCGGCTCATGGCGGCGCCGGGGCTCTGCTCGCCGTCGCGCATGGTGGTGTCAAAGATGATCAATTGGTCTTGCATCGTCGCTCTCCGAATGCCGATGGATTTGCCCGCCCCGCTTTGCCTGGGCGGCCCGGTGCTGCCGAATTGTCGTGTGGGGTTTTTAGCGCGCGGGGCGCAGCAGCAGGCCAAGCGCGAGCGCGCCGGCCGGGGTCATGCGGGAAATCGAGGTGTGCAATGCGTAAGCCATGGGTCGACTATAGCCGCTTCGGGCGGGGATTGGCAAATCAGGGCTGCTGGGGGGCGAGGTCCCTGCTCGACTTGCCGCCGTAGCGCAGCAGCAGGGATGCGATGTCGAGCGCCCCATGCTCGTCGGCCACGTCGAGCGGGGTCATGCCCGAGAGGTCGTGGGCGTTGGGGTCGGCACCGGCAAGCAGCAAACCCTCCACCGCCTCGTGGAATCCCATCTGGGCGGCGAGTGCCAGTGCGGTCACGCCCTGCTCGTCGCGCTGCTCGAGCGGCGCCTTGCGCGCGATCAGCAGCTCTACCGCGGGCAGGTTGCTCTCCTCGACGGCCACCATCAGGAGCGAGCGACCGTCCGGCGTGATGGCGGTCTCGGGCGGCGTGATGGCCAGCATGCGCGCAAGAGCGCTCAGGTTGCCCTCCTCGATCGCCTCGCGGATGTGCTCGTACTGCTTTTCCTTCGCCTCGGTGCGCCAGCGCTGCACCACCCACCAGACGTAGCCCGAGACCCCATAGGCGACCATCACGCCCCAGAGCACGATCGGCGGCTCGATCGAGATCGCGAGCAGCACGATCACCAGCGCCACCGCGCCCGAGAACGGCACCGCGCGCCGCAGGTTGATGCTCTTGCCGCTGTAGAACTTCACGTTCGACACCATCGTCACGCCCGCGTAGATGGTGACGGCCGCCGCGAACCACTGCACGTCCAGGCCCGAGACCTGGTACTCGTTGAAGACCCAGATCATCCCGGCGACGAGGGCCGCGGCCGCCGGGCTCGGCAGGCCGGTGAACCAGCGCTTGTCGGCCACCGAAAGCTGCGTATTGAAGCGCGCGAGCCGCAGCGCCGCGCCCGCGCAGTACACGAACGCCGCGATCCAGCCGATGCGGCCCATGCCGCGCAGCGCCCATTCGTACATCACCAGGGCGGGGGCCGCGCCGAAGGACACCATGTCGGAAAGGCTGTCGTACTCCGCCCCGAACGCCGACTGCGTGCGGGTGAGGCGCGCGACGCGCCCGTCGACGCTGTCGAGCACCATGGCGATGAAGATCGCCACGGCCGCCTTCTCGTACTCGTGGTTCATCCCCTGCACGATCGCGTAGAAGCCGGCGAACAGGTTGAGCGTGGTGAAGAGGTTGGGGAGGAGGTAGATGCCGCGCTTGCGCGCGGGCTCCAGGGCGGACTTGGCAGGGCGCTCGAGGGGTGTCGCCACGGGCGGTGGAGCTAGCGCGGCAGCTCGGCGAGCACCGTCGAACTCGCCTTCACCATGTCGCCGATCGCGACTCGCGCCTTCGAGCCCTGCGGCAGGTAGACGTCGACGCGCGAGCCGAAGCGGATGAACCCGTAGCGGCTACCGCGCGTGAGGCGATCGCCTTCCTTCACGTAGCAGAGGATGCGCCGCGCGATGAGCCCCGCGACCTGCACGCAGGAAATCTCGGTGCCGTCGTCCATGCGCAGCACGAGGGCGTTGCGCTCGTTGTCCGAGGAAGCCTTGTCGAACGAGGCGTTCACGAACAGGCCCTTGCTGTAGGCCACGCTCTTCACCACCGCGTCCACCGGCGAGCGGTTGGAATGGACGTTGAAGACGTTCATGAAGACGCTGATCTTGAGGGACTTCGCGCCGCCGCGGTACGGGTCGGCGACCTCGCCCACCACGATCACGCGCCCGTCGGCCGGGCACAGCACCAGCCCCGCGCCCTCCGGGATCTCGCGCGGCGGGTCGCGGAAGAACTGCAGGATGAAGAAATAAATGATCCAGAACGGAATCGACCACCACCCTCCCCACCACGTGACGGCGACGGCGACGATGAGCGACACCGTGAGGAACGGCCAGCCCTCGCGCGCGATGATGGGGTGCGGGTAGCTCTTCAAGTCAGTTCCTCGAGGTGTCGACGAGCTTGTTCTTCTTGATCCACGGCATCATGGCGCGCAGCTTCTCGCCCACCTTTTCGATGTCGTGCTCGGCCAGCAGGCGGCGCTTCGCGTTCAGCGTGGGCGCGCCCGCGCGATTCTCGAGGATGAAGTCGCGCGCGTACTCGCCCGACTGGATGCGCGCCAGGCACTCCTTCATCGCCTTCCTCGATTCCGGCCCGATCACCTTGGGCCCGGTCTCGTACTCGCCGAATTCCGCGTTGTTGGAGATCGAGTAGTTCATGTTCGCGATGCCGCCCTCGTAGATGAGGTCGACGATCAGCTTGGTCTCGTGCAGGCACTCGAAGTAGGCCATCTCCGGGGCGTAGCCCGCGTCCACGAGGGTCTCGTAGCCCGCCTTGATCAGCTCCACGATGCCGCCGCAAAGCACGGTCTGCTCGCCGAAAAGGTCGGTCTCGGTCTCCTCGCGGAAATTGGTCTCGATCACGCCGCCGCGGGTTCCGCCGATCGCCGCCGCGTAGGAAAGCGCCAGCGCCTTGGCCTTGCCGGACGGGTCCTGGTGCACCGCGATCAACGCCGGCACGCCGCCGCCCTGGGTGTAGGTCGAGCGCACCAGGTGGCCGGGGCCCTTGGGGGCGATCATGAAGACGTCGAGGTCGGCGCGCGGCACGATCTGCTTGAAATGGATGTTGAAGCCGTGCGCGAATGCGAGCGCCCCGCCCTTCCTGATGTTCGGCTCGATCGATTCCTTGTAGACCTCGGGGTGGTTCTCGTCGGGCAGCAGGATCATCACCAGGTCGGCGCCCTTCACCGCCGCGCCCACCTCCTTCACCGCGATCTTCGCCTTCTTCACCTTGTCCCAGGAGGCGCCGCCGGGCCGCAGCCCCACGGTCACCTTCACGCCCGAGTCGGTGAGGTTCTGCGCGTGCGCGTGGCCCTGGGAGCCGTAGCCGATGATCGTGACCTTCTTGCCCTTCACGAGCGACAGATCAGCGTCCTTGTCGTAATAGACCTTCATTTGGTTTTCCTCGATTTGGCGTGTCGCTTCAGACCTTCAGGACCCACTCGCCGCGCCCGATGCCGGATACGCCGGTGCGGACGGTTTCCAGGATGGCGCTGCGGTCGAGCGCCTCCAGGAAGGCGTCGAGTTTCTCCGTGGTGCCGGTGAGCTCGATGGTGTAGGACTTGTCGGTGACGTCGATGATGCGCCCGCGGAAGATGTCCGCGATGCGCTTGATTTCCTCGCGATCCTTGCCGGCGGCACGCACCTTCACCAGCATCAGCTCGCGCTCGATGTGCTTGCCTTCCGAGAGGTCGACCACCTTGACCACGTCCACCAGCTTGTTCAGCTGCTTGGTGATCTGCTCGACGATCTCGTCGGAGCCGGTGGTGACGATGGTCATCCGGGACATGGTCACGTCCTCGGTGGGCGCGACCGTAAGCGTCTCGATGTTGTAGCCGCGCGCGGAAAACAGCCCCGCGACCCGTGACAGGGCGCCGGCCTCGTTCTCAACCAGAATGGAAAGGATGTGTCGCATGGGAAGCCCCGCTTGCCGGGGGTGAATCAGAGCTCTTCGGAAAGGATCATCTCCGAGATGCCCTTGCCGCCGGGCACCATCGGGAAGACGTTCTCGGTCTGGTCGGTGATGAAGTCGAGGAACACGAGCCGGTCCTTCATGGCGAACGCCTCGCGCAGCGCCCCCTCCACGTCGGCGGGCTTGGTGATCTGCATCCCCACGTGACCGTACGCCTCGGCGAGCTTCACGAAATCCGGAAGCGCATCCATGTACGACTCGGCATAACGGTTGCCGTGGACGAATTCCTGCCACTGGCGGACCATGCCCATGTAGCGGTTGTTGAGGTTCACGATCTTCACCGGCAAATGGTACTGCTTGCAGGTGGACAGCTCCTGGATGCACATCTGGATCGAGGCTTCGCCGGTGACGCACGCCACCTCGGCTTCGGGAAAGGCCATCTTCACGCCCATCGCGTAAGGCAGGCCCACGCCCATCGTCCCGAGTCCCCCGGAATTGATCCAGCGGCGCGGCTTGTCGAAGCGGTAGAATTGCGCCGCCCACATCTGGTGCTGGCCCACGTCGGAAGTGATATACGCGTCGCCCCGCGTGACCTCGTAGAGCTTCTCGATCACGTACTGCGGCTTGATAAGGGGCGAGGCACGGTCGTACTTGAGCGAATCCTTCGCGCGCCAGCCCTTGATCTGCTCCCACCATGCGGCAAGCGCCGCGCGATCGGGCTTCTGCCC
>JANMYH010000007.1:0-30273 GCA_031381925.1 Burkholderiales bacterium
CGACCGCCCAGCGCCCCCGCGCGAGCCACGCCACCCAGCGCACCAGCCGCTCGCCGAGCGGTGTCACGTCGCGGATGCGAAAGCCCGTGGGCAGCAGCCTCGGCAACACGAAGCGCGTGACCGCGGCGGCCGCGATGAGCCCGGTGATCGAGTACAGGCCCAGCTGGGCGAGCCCCGGCAGTCCCGACAGCAGCAGCGCCGAGAACCCCGCGATCGAGGTCAGCACGCCGAGCCGCACCGTCGGCCAGAATCCGGCGATCCATCCCGCGTCCCCGGTGCGCCCTTCCGATTGCACGAAAAGATAGATCGAGTAGTCGACCGCCTCGCCGATGAGCGTGGTGCCGAACCCGAGCGTGATGCCGTGCACCACGCCAAAGCCGAGCGATACCGCCGCGATGCCGGCAGCCGCGCCCGAGAGCACCGGTACGAGCCCGAGGACGAGGGCCAGCGGCGAGCGGTAGACCAGCAGCAGCACACCCGCGACGATCGCCATGCTCACGATGGCCAGGCGCTCGATGTCGCGTTCGATCATGGCGCGGGCGCGCGCCGAGAACACGCCCGGCCCGGTCACCAGGAGCGCGGGCCGGCCCTGCGCCGGCGGCGTGCCGGCCGCCAGCGACTGGAACGCCGACTCGATGGCCGCGAGCGCGGCGGCCTGCGCTTCGGTGTCGGAGCCGCTCGCGCGCGTGCGCGCGATGAGGAGCGCGCGCTTGCCATCGGGCGATACCCAGACGCCGTCGGCGGTCCGCGGTCCCTCGGCGGGACGCAGGCGCTCGATCAGGGTGAGGGTTTCCCCGGTCGGATCCCGCACCACCAGCGGCTTCATCACGAGGCCGGCGGGCGAGGCGAGCAGGTCGAGCGTCTCGCCGATCGCGGCACGCAGTCCGTCCACGCCGAAGCGCTCCGGGGCCACGTTGGGGCTGAGCACGTAGCGATAGGTGAGCAGCAGCTCGCGCTCGCGCTCGAAGCCGGTCGCCTCCCCGTTGGCGACCGAGGCGAAGCGCGTATCGGCGCGCAGGCGCTGCGCGAGCTCGCGGGAAAGCTGCGCACGAGTGGCCGCGTCGGCCCCCTCGATGCCGGCGAGCATCACGCGCGAGATCGCCCCGTCGCGAAGTTGGTCCACCAGGAGGCGCTGTTGCTCCGTGGGCGCAGCCGGGAGGAACGACGAGAGGTCGGACACGAAGCGCGCCTGCGAGATCACCAGCAGGCAGACGGCGAGGCCCGCGACCCAGATGCCGATCGCGGTTCGCCGGCCCGCCATCAGCGCGCGAGCGGCGTGAGCGTCATGACCGAGCGGTCACCGTCGGCCTGGAAGATCTCCACCGTGGCGACGCGCGCCTGGGCCCCGCCGATCTCGACGCGCTCGACCAGCGTTCCGAGGGCGGGATCGAGCGGGCGCAGCGTGAGCCGCCATCGGTGGGCGCTGCCGTCGAGGGCCACGGAGTAGGTGCGCGTGAGCGCGGCGAGATCACCGGCGAGCGTGCCGCGGATGCTCTCGACGAGTACCGCGATTGCGGGATTCTCGCGCAGCCGCAGCGTGTGCCGCTTTCCCGCCCGATCCAGCGTGACGCTGTCGCGATCGACCACGACGCTCTCGGGCTTGGGCAGGAGCGTCTTCTTCTCGATGCGATCCGGCGGCATGAATACGAGCTCGCCCGAGGACTCCACCGGGCGATCGAGGATCGAGAGGTATTTCTTCTCGATGAAGGCCGCACGTCCCGGCTGCTGGCGCGAGAGCGCGTCGAAGAGGTTCGCCACGTTCCAGTCGGCGGCGGAGGCGGGGACTGGCGTTGCGGCCGCGAGCCAGCCGATCGCCGCGAGGGCCGCGAGCCTCACGGCCGCTCTCCCCAGAAATCGTGGAAGTTGAACCAGAGCATCGGGGCCAGGCGGACGTAGTGTTCGAGGCGCGCCGCATACGCGCGCACGGCCTCTTCCACCCGCCGGTCGCGGTCGGCGCGATCGACGCCATCGAGGCCCCGGAAGTCCGCGAGCGGCTCGAAGTGGACCTCGTAGCGATTTCCCCCGAGGTAGAGGCCCGCCATGAAATACACGCGCTGGCGCAGCGCGGCGGCCATGCGCATGGGGCCGGGGGGGAGCGGCGCCGGGGCGCCGAGGAACGGCACCTGCAGCACCGCCTCGTCGCCGAAGGTGCGATCCGCGAGCACTCCGACCAGCACCCCGGTGTCCAGGCGCTCGCCGAGCTCGAGCATCGAGTCCAGGCGCCCGAGCGCCACGATGTCCTGGGCCGCCTCGGGCGCGATGGCGGTGAGCACCGCGTTGATCTTGCGCGCGTTGTCCTCGTACATCGCGATGGCCACCTTGCGGTGGCTCAGGGTGCGTCCGCACGCGCGCATCACTTCGAAGCTGCCCATGTGCGCGCCGAGCAGCACCGCGCCCCCGGCGTCGAACAGCTTGTCGCCATGCACCTCGATCGAAAAGAGGTCGAAGCGATCCTTCAGGAAGTAGACGCGGTCGTGGACGACGGCGGCGAAATTGAAGAACAGGCGGTACTGCTCGGCCAGAGTGGGCGCGCGCCCCAGCGCGCGCTCGAGGTAGGCGCGCGTTGCCCGGCGGGCCGAGCCGCCGAACGCCAGGAAGTAGGCGGCGATGAGGCGCAGCAACGCGCGGGTGGGCGCGCGCCCGACGGTGAGCGACAGCCACACCATGAAGCGCAGGAGCGGCAGGCTGCCGCGCTCGCGGCGGCGCGCCCATTCGGCAGCGGGGGATGTGGAGGGAGCGCTCATGGCTCCCGCCGCGCGAGCGTGCCGTTCGCGACGATCCCGTCCGGCGAACGCACCTCGAAGCGCACGCTGCCGGAGTCGAGGACCTCGTGGATCAACGTGAGCGCCGTTCCAGGCTTCACCGGGTCGAGGAACTTCGCATTCGAGATTTCCCACTGCGCAGGTGCGCTCGCAGTCAGCGCCTCGATCGCCGCCATCACCTCGGCCAGGATCACCACGCCGGGCAGGATCGGGTGGCCCGGGAAGTGGCCCTCATAGGCGGGATGGTCGCGGGCCACGGCGAGCGTCGTCTCGACCCGGCCCGACGCCATCACGCCCCTCCGCGCGACCGTCGAGCCGCCTCGCGGGCGAGCGTGCGCAACGCCTCCCGCGGCAGCTTTCCCGTGAGCGCGCGCGGCAGGCGTTCGACGAGCACCACCGGCCGCGGCAGGAATGCGGGATCGATTCGCGCGCGCAGCTGCGCCACGATCTGCGCGACCGTGAGCTTCGGCGCGACCACGAACGCCATCAGCCGGGTGACGCCATCGGGATCGCCCTCGTCGGGCAGGAAGAACGCACCGTCGGCCACCCCCTCGATCGACGTGAGCTGGTGGTTCAGGTACCCGAGCGAGTTGCGCTTGCCGGCGATGTTCACCATGTCCGCCGAGCGCCCGTGCAACAGGAAGCGCGTGCCATCCCCCAGCACCTCGATCACGTCCTGCAGGGGCGTGGGCTGATCGACGTGCGCTCCCGCGGCCATCGCCTGGTCGCCCTCGAGCCAGACGCGAATGCCCTCGAACGCGACCCACTCGGCCGACTGCGTGGGGCGGCGCGTGGCGATCTGGCCGGTCTCGGTGCAGCCGTAGACCTCATGGAGCCGCGCGCCGGTGCGCGCCTGGACCTGGCGCGCGAGGCCCACGGAGAGCGGCGCCGTTGCCGAGACGATCACCTCGAGGCGGGCGGGATCGCCGCTCTCCATCCACGCGCGCAGGTGGAAGGGCGTGGTGAAGAGCACCCGCGGGGAGGGCACGCGCGCGATCGCGCCATCGACATCCGCGGGGTAGAACGGCCGCTCGGAAGTGAGCGCGGCGCCGGCGACGAGCGGCAGCAGCACGGTGGATTCGAAGCCGTACATGTGCTGCGGCGGAACCGTGCCGAGGATCGAATGCCGCCCGTCGATCCCCAGCCGCCGCGCCTCGGCGGCGACGTCGAGTACCAGGCTCCCCCAGCGCTTGGAATAGGGCTGGGGCTCGCCAGTGGACCCCGACGTGAACACGCATGCCGCGACCTGGTTCGCGTCGATCGCGGGCACGTCGAAAGGCGCAGGCGCGGCACCCAGGGCAGGCAGCTCGACGCGTGGCAGGTCGATGCCGGCGTGCGGCTCGTCGGCCACGAAGTACACGTCGGGGGCGAATTCGCGCATGCCGCGAATCACGTTGGGCGTGGTCGCCGGAGGCAGCAGCGTCGTCTGCCCGCGAACGACCGCCGCGAGGAGGGCCACCGCAAACCGATACCGGTCGGCGCAAACGTTGAGGACATGGCGCGCGTCGGGAAGCGCGTCGGCGGCGCGCAGCACGTCGCCGAGAAACTGCGCGGCGGTCACCGGCTCGCCGCGGCACCGGGCGGCGATCGAGTCGGCCCCGGCGTGGCCGATCAGCGGATGTCGCTGCGAGTCAGGCGTGCGCCGCGGCGCGGACGAGGGCATTCCGGAGGCCTCTCAGCGCGGCACGTCGAAACGGGCCGAGCCGAAATGGCGCGAGAAAGCACGGATGCCGCCCATGATCCCGACCTGCTCCCAGTTCGGCAGCGCCCGCAGGCGCACGGCGTACTCGAGCACGAACATGGCGGTGATCAGGATCGGGCTGAGGATATTGGCCAGCAGCGACCACGCCGCGAGGAAACCGCCGACGTAGAGCGCGCACGACAGGGTGAAAAGCGACGCGAAGAACACCGTCCAGGCGAGCGTCACCTGGCGCGCATACCGCTCGACCTCGGGCGGGATCGTGCCGTGGACCAGGCGCGCGAAGAGGGCGACCAGCGGCTCGCGGCCCGGCGCGAGCGTGCGGCCGAAGACGCAGGCGAGGAGCAGGTTGGTGGTGGCGTGCTCCATGAAGAAAATGTCGGGAAAGTGGCGCTCGAGCTCACCCCAGTTGAGCCACGCCGCCACCGCCGCAAGGCCGAGCGCGGCCGCGCCGAGCGCCCGGTGCTTGCTGCGGCGCACCGCCCAAAGGGCGAAGAGCGAGACCGGCGTGAGCGCGAGCAGCGTGCCCACGGTCGGCGAGATGCCTCTGACCAGCGAGGCGTGGGCGAGGACGGCGTAGCCGATCGAGACCAGGACCACGAGCCCCACCCAAGAGCGCTTGCGCGCCTCCGGGGTCACTTGGTCCTGCGCTCCGCGACGTGGGCTGCGAGGCAGTTGAGCGAGCGGAAGATCTTGACGTTGTCCTGGTCGTCTTCCTTCAGCTTGAAGCCATAGCGCCTGGAAACTACCAGGGCGACCTCGAGCACGTCGATCGAGTCGAGTCCGAGGCCTTCCTTGAAGAGCGGGGCGTCCGGATCGATGTCATCGCCGGCGACCTCGAGGTTCAGGGCCGAGACGATGAGGCCCGCGATTTCGCGCACCAGCTCGGGGTTGACGTCGTGTCCGTTCAACGGGATGTTTTCGAGGGAATTGGGCATCACTTGGGACCGCGGAAGGTGGTCAAAATGATAGCACCTAGTCGCGGTTTTCCTTCCTGTCCCTTTTCGCCTTCTTCGGCCTTGCGTACCCCGGTTCGTATTCGGCGGATTTCACGAAGTACACCGGCCGGCCGCACGCGTCGTAACGATGGCAGTGCCTGCGCCAGTTCTTCGCGTGTCCCGGCGGCACGTGCAGGTAGACCGGCGCGGGCGGGGCGGCAACCCGGCGGACGATCACCGGCTCGGCACGGTAGAGCGGCGGGGGCGGGGCCGAGCCCAGCTCGATGCGCCCGTAGTGGCCCGGGCGGATGTCGTTCGGGACGATGATCTGCACGTTCACGTCGGCCGCGCCTGCCCATCCGCACACGGCGAGCGTCGCCGCGGCGATCGCCCGGATCGGAACTCCCATGGTCACTTCTCCTCGAATGAAAGCGCCCATTCTAGGCCAGCGCTTCGGCGGGCAGCGTGAACACGAAATTGCGCCCGCCGCTGGTCTTCGGCCACCCGAACGGCAGCGCCGGGAATGCCCGCTCGAGCGCCTTGCGATTGTGGCCGATCTCCACCGCGAGGAGGCCCCCCGGGTTCAAGTGGTGGCGCGCCTGGGCGAGGATCGTGCGCGTGTGGTCGAGCCCGTCGGTACCGCTTGCGAGAGCGATCGCGGGTTCGCGACGGTATTCCTCGGGCAGCTTCTTCATCGCGGCCGCCTTCACGTACGGCGGATTCGCGATGATGAGGTCATAACTGCGCCCGGCGACGGCGTCGAACATGTCCGACTGCAGGAGGCGCACGCGTTCCTGGAGGCGATAGTCGTCGACGTTTCGCCGTGCCACCTCGAGGGCGCCGGCCGACAGGTCGACGGCGTCGACCTTCGCACCCGGCCAGGCGAGTGCCGCGAGGATCGCGAGGCAACCCGAGCCGGTGCACAGGTCGAGGATCAGACCCTCTCCCCGGCCCTCTCCCAAGGTAACGGGGAGAGAAACCGTCGCCCCACCCTCTCCCCGACCCTCACCCACGCCACGTTCCACTCCCTGGGCGCCCGAGGGAGAGGGAGAACGGAGCAGCTCGGCGATGAACGACCGCGGGACGATCACGCGCTCGTCCACGTAGAAGCGATGCGGGCCGAGCCAGGCTTCGTTCAGCAGGTAGGCTGCGGGCTTGCGGCTCGCGATGCGGCGGTCCACCAGCGCGATGAGCGCCGCTTCGTTCGCAGCCGAGATCGGCTCGTCCGCCGCATCCGCGAGCGCCTTCCACGGCATGCCGAGCACATGGGTGGCGAGCCACATCGCTTCCTGGGTCGCATCGAGGGTGCCGTGCCCGTAGGACACGCCGGCCTCGTCGAGGCGGCGCGCGGCGTCGTGAACCGCGCGGCCGATGACCCGATTCAACTCCTGGCGCTTTGCGAGGGGGCAGCCCCGAGCAGCGACTCGAGCGCGAGCCGATAGACGTCGGCCAGCGGCTCGATCTCCTCGAGCGCCACCGCCTCATCCACCTTGTGGATCGAGCGGTTCACCGGTCCGAACTCCGCAACCTCGGGGCAGATGTCGATGATGAAGCGCCCGTCGGACGTGCCGCCGGTGCAGTTCACCTCGGGCGTGATCCCGCTCACCTGCTTCACCACGCGGGTGAGCGTCTCCACGAGCTTGCCGCGCGGGGTAAGGAAGGGCTTGCCGCCCTGCACCCAGTCGATTGCGTGGTCGAGGCCGTGGCGGTCGAGGATCACCTTCACCCGCGCCTTGAGGCCTTCGGGCGTGCTCGCGGTCGAGAAGCGGAAATTGAAGTCCACCGTGAGCGCGCCCGGAATGATGTTCTGCGCGCCGGTGCCGGCGTGGATATTGGAGACCTGCCAGGTCGTGGGCGGGAAATACTCGTTGCCCTGGTCCCATTCGGTGGCCGCCATTTCGGCGAGCGCGGGCGCGGCCAGGTGCACGGGATTCTTCGCGCGCTGCGGATAGGCCACGTGGCCCTGCACGCCCCGCACCACCAGGCGGCCGGTGAGCGACCCGCGCCGGCCGTTCTTGATCGTGTCGCCGAACTTGAGCACCGAGGAGGGCTCGCCGACGATGCAATAGTCGATCGTCTCGCCGCGCCGCTTGAGCTCCTCAACCACCCGCACCGTGCCGTCGACCGAGGGACCCTCTTCGTCGGACGTGATGAGGAGGGCGACCGAGCCCGGGTGGTCCGGATGGCGGCGCACGAAGCGCTCGGCGGCGACCACGAATGCCGCGATCGAGGTCTTCATGTCCGCCGCACCGCGCCCGAAGAGCTGCCCCTCGCGGATCGTGGGCTCGAACGGGTCGGAGCTCCACTTCTCGATCGGCCCGGGCGGCACGACGTCGGTATGGCCGGCGAGCACCACCAGCGGCTTTGCCTCGCCGTGGCGGATCATCAGGTTGGTGACCTCGCCGAAGACGAACACCTCGGGCTTGAAGCCGAGTGGCGCCAGCCGATCGATGATCAGTTGCTGGCAGCCCTCGTCGGCGGGGGTGACGGAGCGGCGCCGGATCAGCGCCTTGGCCAGCTCCAGGGTCTCGTTCTTCACGCGTGCGGCGACAGCGGAAGGGGGCGGCCGTCACGCCGCGGGACGGTGGGACCGACGCGGTCCTCGATGTAGCGGCGCAGGCGGGCTTTCGCGCCGAGCAGGAAGAAGGCCTCCGCGCACACGAAGACCGGCCCGATGAGGAGCTGCTTCGCGTCGTCATAGAACGCGGGCTTCATGCCCTCGTACTTGTGCCCGAGGAATTGCAGCGCCCAGCCCGCCACGAAGATCGCGCCCCCGAGCCCCAGCGCGGTGCCGAGGCTCGTGCGATGGGTGATCTCGCTCGCTCCCGCGCACATCGCGAACAGGACCGCCGCCAGCGCGAGGCCGAAGGCGGCGTCCAGGCGGATCCAGTAGGCGCACGCCGCGATCGACACCAGCGCGGCGAGGGTGATCACCAAGGGGCCGACCGGGATCGACACCGTGGCCAGGGCCAGCACGATCGCGAACACGATCATCGGCACGCCGACGAAGTGGGTCGCGATGTTGCGGCGATCGCGGTGGTAGGCCGCGTACTGGGTGAGGTTTTCTTCCAACGATCTCATGGAAAAATCCGGCCCCGGAAGGCGGCCGCTAGAACTTCTCTTCGGTCTCCTCGGAGATCTTGAATTCCCCGAAGGACGGGCCGCCCACGCGCGCGCCCGGGGGCGGCGCCTTCGACCGGTCGCCGGCCGCGGGCATGATGCCCGAGTTGCCGAGCAGCAGGCCCAGGTTGGTCGCCGAGTCGGCGTTGGCGAGCGCCTCGTCGGTGGAGATCTTGCCCTGGCGCACCAGGCGGAAGAGGTCCTGCTCGAAGGTCTGCGAGCCGGGCGACATCGACTTCTCCATCGCCTCCTTGATCTCGGTGATCTCGCCTTTCTCGATCAGCTCCTGGATGTTGCGCGTGTTGAGCAGCACTTCCACCGCGGGCGTGCGGCCGCCCTCGACGGTCTTGATGAGGCGCTGGGAGATGACCGCTTTCAGGGACACCGACAGGTCCTGCAGCAGCATCGGGCGCACCTCGAGCGGGAAGAAGCTGATCACGCGGTTCATCGCCTGGTAGGCGTTGTTGGCGTGCAGGGTCGCGAGGCACAGGTGTCCAGACAGCGCATAGGTGAGCGCCATGCGCATCGTCTCCAGGTCGCGGATCTCGCCGATCAGGATGCAGTCGGGCGCCTGGCGCATGGCGTTCCTCAGCGCGTCGTGGAACGACTTGGTGTCGTTGCCGACCTCGCGCTGGTTGAAGATCGATTTCTTCGGCGTGAAGACATACTCGACCGGATCCTCGATGGTGAGGATGTGGCCGGCCTGCACCGAGTTGCGGAAGTCGAGCATCGAGGCGAGCGTGGTCGACTTGCCCGAGCCGGTGGCGCCGACCACGAGGATCAGGCCGCGCTTTTCCATCACCAGCGACGACAGCACCTGGGGAAGGCTGAGCGCCTCGATCTTCGGGATGTCGGCGGTCACGAAGCGGATCACGCACGACACCGTGCCCTTCTGCCAGAAGCAATTGATGCGGAAGTTGCCGAGCCCCAGCATCGGCTTGGAAAAGTTGAGCTCCTGGTCCTTTTCGAAGGTCGCGATCTGCGCCGGCGTCAGCATCTCGTAGACGATCTTCTTGGCCATCTCCGCGTCGAGCGCCTGCGGGTTGACCGGCATGATGCTGCCGCTGATCTTGATGCTGATGGGGGAGCCGGAGGAGATGAAGATGTCCGATGCCTTCTTCTCGGCCATCAGCTGCAGCAGTTTCTCGATGAACATGTGCGCCCTTCCTCTTTTTTAGTCGCCGCGAAGCAGCTCGTTGATGCTGGTTTTCGCCCGCGTTCCAGCATCGACCTGCTTGATGATCACCGCGCAGTAGAGACTATACCGGCCATCGGAACCCGGCAAGTTGCCCGATACGACTACGGATCCAGGGGGGATGCGCCCGTGGCTCACCTCGCCGGTGGCGCGGTTGTAGATCTTGGTGCTCTGGCCGATGTACACCCCCATCGAGATCACCGAGCCCTCGCCGACGATGACGCCCTCGACCACCTCGCTGCGGGCGCCGATGAAGCAGTTGTCCTCGATGATGGTGGGGTTTGCCTGCAGCGGCTCCAGCACGCCTCCGATGCCCACGCCGCCCGACAGGTGAACATTCTTGCCGATCTGGGCACACGAGCCGACCGTGGCCCAGGTGTCGACCATGGTGCCCTCGTCCACGTACGCGCCGATATTCACGTAGGACGGCATCAGCACCACGTTCTTCGCGATGAAGGCGCCCCTGCGGACCGTGGCGGGCGGCACCACCCGGTAGCCCCCGGCGGCGAAATCCGCCTGGGTGAAGTTGGAGAACTTGGAGTCCACCTTGTCGAAGTAGTGGGTGTAGCCGCCCTGCATGATGCCGTTGTCGCGCAGGCGGAAGGAGAGCAGCACCGCCTTCTTGACCCACTGGTGGACGGTCCACTCGCCGCCCTTCTTCTCGGCCACGCGCAGCCGCCCCGCGTCCAGCTCGCCGATCACGTGCGCGACTGCCTCCTTCAACGCGGCCGGTGCCGAGGCGGGCGTGACGCCCGCGCGCTGCTCCCACGCTGCGTCGATGGTCTGCTGCAGTCCACTCATGTCACGCCCCTGGATATCGAAGCCGGAATGATACTAGGCCGGAAGCGTGTAAACGATGCCGAAGGTCGCGAGCTCGAGGCCGGACACCGAGACGTTCTGCTCCCGCAGCGCGAACCCGAACGTTTCGTCCAGCCGCGCGCGCGCGGCCTCGGTCAGAAGCACCTCTCCCGCATCGGCGACGTCCTCCCCCAGCTTGCACGCGACGTTGACCGCGTCGCCGTAGCATTCGTGTCCCGGGATGAGGAGGAAGCGTCCGTAGTCGATGCCGATCGCGACACTGAAGCGCTCCGAGCCGTTGCGGATCGCGGCGTTGATCTCGACCGCGGCGCGGGCCGCGTCGGCGGGCTCGTCGAAGGTTGCCAGGAGGTTGTCGGCCACGTACTTCACGACCTCGCCGCGGTGGCGCGCGACGATCGGGGTGGTGAGCGCCTGCATGCGCCGGATGAGCGCGAGGTAGGGCAGGATTCCCGAGCGCCGCACCGTGAGCGAGAACTGGCTCATGTCGAGCGACAGGACCGCGCGCTCGACGCCGAACCGGCGCCAGATCTCGGCCTCGATCCCGGGGCGCTCGCCGTCGCCGGCGGCGCTCAGGCGATCGACGAGGGCGAGGAAATCCTGCATGCGGCGAATTCCGCGATGCGCCCGGCCGCCTCGACGCACTCCTCCAGCGTCGAGACGAGCGCCATGCGCACGAACCCGCGGCCCGGGTTCACCCCGTGCGCCTCGCGCGAGATGTAGCTGCCCGGGAGCACGGTCACGTTGGCGGCCGCGTAGAGCTCGCGGGCGAATGCCGCATCGTCGCCCCCCGGGACCGCGACCCAGTAGTAGAACGCCGCCTCGGGGCGGGTGAGCGGCAGGGCCGGGTTCACGCGCTCGTAGAAGGCGGCGAATTTCTCGCGGTACAGGCGCCGATTGTCGAGCACGTGCGCCTCGTCCTTCCACGCCGGGATCGAGGCGAGCTGCACCGCATTGCTCATCTGCGAGCCGTGGTAGGTGCGGTAGAGCACGAATTTCTCGAGGATCGCGCGGTCGCCGGCGGCGAAGCCGGAGCGCAGTCCCGGCGCGCTCGAGCGCTTCGACAGCGACCCCATGACGACGAGGCGCGGGTAGCCCGCGCGCCCGAGCTGCTTCGCGGCGGCGAGCGCTCCGAGCGGCGGCTTCGCCTCGTCGAAGTAGATCTCGCTGTAGCACTCGTCGGAGACGATCACGAAACCATGGCGGTCCGACAGCTCGAAGAGCTGCTTCCACTCGCCGAGCGCCATCACGCGCCCGTGGGGATTGGCGGGCGAGCAGGCGTAGAGGAGCCGCACGCGTTTCCACACGCCCTCGGGGACCGAAGCCCAGTCGGCGCGCAGGCCGTTCTGCGGCAGCGCGTTCATGTAGTACGGCTGCGCGCCCGCCAGCAGCGCCGCGCCCTCGTAGATCTGGTAGAACGGGTTGGGCGAGACCACCAGCGCGTCCTTCTCGCCGGGATCGAGCACCGTCTGCGCGATGGCGAAGAGCGCCTCGCGGCTGCCGGTCACCGGGATCACCTCTTTCGCGGGATCGAGAGTGCCCAGGCCGTGGCGGCGCGCGATCCATTCGGCCATCGCCGAACGCAGCTCGGGCAGGCCCAGTGTGAGGGGGTAGCGCGCGAGCCCGCCCAGGTTCGCGGCGAGCGCTTCCTTGATGAGGGCCGGAGTCGGGTGTTGTGGCTCGCCGAGGCCGAGGCTGATGGGGCGAAGCCCCGCGGGCGGCGTGATCCCGGCGAGCAGCTCGCGCAGCCGCTCGAAGGGATAGGGCTGCAGCAACGCGAGGCGCGGATTCATGCGCCGATTATACGGGCGGGTCCTTGAGGATCCCGAGGCGGTAGAGCGGCAGCTTCAGCCACCAGCGCAGCCCGCCGCGCCGCACGATCTCGTAGTCCCTCGCCGCGATCGTCGTGTCGCGCAGCCGAACCTCGGCGCCGAGGCGCTCCAGCTCGCGGGCGTGGGCGGCGCGCGCCTCTTCGAGCGTCGCGTCGCCGACCGCCTTCAGCCGCTTCCACTCGAGCACGTCGCGATGCATGAAATCAATCGACGCATCGCGCTCGGCAACGAGCCTTTGCGCTTGGTCGCGCTCGGCGGCCGCGCCTCCCAGGTCGCGCATCACCTTCTCGTAGTCGCGGTGCACCCAGTCGTCGCGGTCGGCGAGCACCGACACTTCGGGCGCGTGCCGCGCGAGGCTCGTGCGGCTGCGGCTTGCGACCACCAGGAAATAGAGCGGGCTCGCGAGCGCCGGGGCGGCGCGCGCCGGGTCCGATTCCGTCACCTCGAGCAGCTCGCCCGCCCTCGGGTCGCCGCTCTCCGCGGCGATCACCGAGAAGAAGGAAGGTCGCTGCCCGTACCACGACGCTTCGGGAAAGCGCGGGGCGAGGAGCGCTGCGAGCTCCTCGCGATAGAGCTCCTTCAGGTGGAACTCGTTGGCGAAGGCGCGCTTGTCGCTGTACTCCAGCCGGTTCGGACAGGACAGCACCAGGACCCCGTCGGGCTCGAGGACTCGCGCGATCTCGTCGAGGAACGCTACCTGCTCGTGGATGTGTTCGAGGGTCTCGAAGGTGACTACTACGTCGAAGGAGCCCGGATCGAACGGCAGGCTCGCGCACGATGCGGGCACGAACTCCAGGTTGGGGATGCCCGCATAGGTGCGTCGCGCGTGCTCGACGGATGCGGGCGAGACATCGACGCCCGTCACGTGGGTGGCGGCGCCGGCGAGGAGGGCGGACCCGTAACCCTCGCCGCACGCGACGTCGAGGACGCGCCGGCCGCGCGCCCAGCGCGCGGCGAAGTGGTAGCGATGCCAATGCTCGACCCAGATCTCGCCGCGGGTTCCGGGAACGAAGCGCTCGCCGGTGAATTCCATCGCGTCGCTCACAGCGGCAGCCCGCGCCGGCGCAGCCACGCGCGCGTGGGCGCGCGCCAGGCCGCGAGGCGCGCGAACACGCGGTTGGAGCTCACCAGCTGGCGCACGGCGTTTCGCGTCGCGAGAACCATCGCCTTCTCGCGCGAGTAGCTCTCGGCCATCAGCGCGATCTCGCGCGCCGAGAGCGTGAGCCGCAGGCGCCGCTGGCGCTCTACCGCCCCTGGATAGGCCGCGTCGAGGCGCGCCTGGCGCTCGGCGGCGAGGCGCGGGTCGTCGGGCACGCGATATTTCGACGTGGTCTTCTCGACCGGCACGAAATCGTCCTCGATGGTGTAGCGCGTCCAGAGGTTCCAGTCCTCGAGCTGCTCCATGTCCTCGGCGAGGCCGCCATGGCGCTCCCAGAGGTCGCGGTGGAAAAGTACCGTCTGGATCGGAAGGTAGTTCTGGTGCCAGAGCATGATGCGGTCGAAGCGGCGGCGCAGCCGGGGCACGCGGCGCGTCTCCTCGTAGAGCGCGCGCCCGGGGTCGGTCACGCGCGTGTGGGTCTCCCAGGCGAACGCGTAGGCGCCCTTTGCGCCGGCCCGCCGCACCGCCTCGACCAGCACCTCCACATGGTCGGCGAAGAGCAAGTCGTCGTCGTCGAGGAAGTTCATCCATTCCCCACGCGCCCGTGCAAGCGCGAGGTTGCCGGCGCGCGCCCGGCCCACGTGCTTGCCGGTGGCGTGGTAGTCGAGCCGAATCCGCGGCGCGAACGCGTCGATGACCGCCTGCGACGTCGCCGGCCCGTCCTCGACCACCACGACCTCGAAGTTGGGATAGGTCTGGTGCGCGCAGCTGCACAATGCCTCCCGCAGCCACGCCGGGCGGCCGCGCGTGCGGATCAGGATCGACACCAGGGGAAAGTCCGACCCGGCCCGGCCGCGGCGCGTCAGCATCTCGTGGAAGGCGCCGTCGCGCCGCTCCTCGTAGCTCCAGCCGGCGAACTGCGGCTGGAAGTCGCGGGTGGCGTGCACGCGCGAGCCCAGGAATCGCGGCAGGCTTCGCACGTAGCGCACGCCCGTGCGGATCATTCCCCAGCTGCGTCCGGGAAACGACTCGGGGGCGAGGATCTCCGCGGCGAGCATCGCGAAGCCCTGGAAGACCTGCATGGCGCTGCCGTAGCGGGCGCGTAGCGCGAGGCCCGCGAATACGGCGCCGTAGGCCTGCTGCGGCTTCACCTCGTGGCGGGTCGCGTAGGCGCGGTGCACGATGCCCGCGCGCGGCACGTAGCGCAGCTTCATGCCGCGGGCGCGCAGCCTCCAGGAGAGGTCGACGTCCTCGCCGTAGAGGAAGATCGCCGCGTCGAACCCGCCCACGGCCTCGAATGCCGCACGCCGATAGAGCGTCGCGGCCCCGCTCGCCCACGGCGTCTCGAGCGTCACCGGGTCGTACGCCTTCGGGTGCTCATAGGGGAGTTGGCGCATTTCCCAGGCGGCGACGTCGGGCGTGTCTCCCTCGGCCGACGCCAGGATCGTGGCGAGCGCGTCGGGCTCGAGGATGCAATCGGGGTTCACGACGAACAGCAGTGCCGCCGATCCCCGCGCGGCATTGGCGTTGTGGCCGCGGCCGAATCCCACGTTCTGCCCCGAGTGGTGCAGCTCCACCCGGGCGAACGCGGGGTTCGCTTCGAGCTCGGCGCGCAACGACTCCACGGCGCTGTCGCGCGGGCTGTTGTCGTGGATGAAGACGTTCAGGCACGCGGGCGCCGCCAGCGGCTCGGCGAGGCTCGCCAGGAGCTGGCGCAGGAGCCCCAGGTCGGGCTCGTGGGTGACGATGCTGACGTCAGCTTCGCGCATGGCGGAAGAGGCGCGCGAGGACGCGCTTCAGGAAGGGGGGCAGGCGCGAGGTGAGCTGGGCCGCGGCCTGTGCGAGGGCGAGCTCGCGCGCCAGGCGCTGGCGCTCCTCGAACTCCCGGGCGAGCTCCACCTTGAGCGCGCTCACGTCGCCTTCGAGCTTGGCGATCCAGCCGCGCGCCTCGCCCTCGAAGGCGCGGGCGCGTTTCGATTGGGCGCCCGACTCGTCGCACAGGTCGGCGAGGACCGCGAGCTCTTCGCGGAAGAGCGAGCTGTCGAGCGACGGGGCGAGCAGCGCGTCGATGGCCGCGGGTGCGGCAGGCCCGGGCACGGCGGCGGGATTGCCGTAGCGGCGGTAGTACGCGTCGAGCGTTTCGGCCATGGCGCGCAGCGTCGGGACGCGGTTCGCGTCCGGAAGGGAGAGTTGCGATCTTACCCGCGCCATTTCATCGGCGGATTGCGGCCCGAGCCTCAGGCGCAATTCGGCTGCGACTTCTTCCGCGCCGAAGCCGAGCGGCAGCAGCCACCCTCCGCCTTGCCGCGCGACCCGCTCGCCGATCGCGCCTTCGCGCCCCGCGAGCACCGGGATGCCTGCGGCCCACGCTTCGGAGAGCGCGTAGCTGAAGCTTTCGGGCACGCGGTTCGGGAAGAGCACCAGCTCGGCGCCGTAGGCGCGGAGCAAGTCGCCCACGCGCCGCGGGGGGTAGGGCCCGTGCACGTAGAGGTGCGGGAGCGTCTTCCATCCCGGATGGAGCTGCTGGTCGAGGTAACCGATCACCACGATGGCGATCCCCGACCCTTCGAGTTCGGCAGGCAACCGGCGCAATACCGCGGCGCCCTTGTGGGTTCCGATCGCCCCCAGGACCGCGACCACGTGCCGCGGGCGGTGCGCGAGAAACTCCTCGCGCGCGCGTGCCTCGTGGCCGGTCCCGGGCGCGTGCGAGGCAAGCCCGTTGGGAACGACGTGGACCTCGAGGCCGGGAAACGTGGTCCCGGCGAGCGTCGCGAGGTAATCGGACGGGGCGAGCACCGCCTTCGCCGAGCGCAGGAGGGGCGCGAGCTCCGCCACCCACGGCCCGTCGGGCGGCGGCGCCTGGTACTCGAAGGCATCGGGGCGCTGGAAGAGCACGTCGTGCAGCGTGACCAGCAGCGGCAGTCCGAGCGCGTGCGCGGCCCATGCGGCGCGCTCGCGGGGGGCGCGCACCACCGTGTGGAGGTGCACGAGGCCGATGCCGAGGGTGCGAAGCCACTCCGCAACGACCTGCGGCGCGGCCGCGACACGTGTGGGATCGAGCGGGAAGAAGCGCCGCTTGCCTGCCACCTCCACGACTTCGGCGCCGTCCCCCACATGCCAAAGCACATGGCGGCGGCCGACCTGCGCCACGATGTCGCGCACATGGCGATCGACGCCCCCGCCAAGCGGCGACATCACGTGCAGGACGGCGGGTGGGTCCATGGCGCGGGTTAAGATTTGCGCCCGATTATACGGTTCGTCCCTTGAAAGCCCCGGTTTCCCTCCCCACGCTCGGCCTGCTCGCGGGCGCATCGCTCTGGGGCGTCCTCTGGTATCCGTACCGCCTGCTCGGAGTGGCGGGGATCGACGGCATCTGGTCGACGCTGTTTACCTACGCGGTGGCGCTCGCCGCCGGTGTCATCGCGTTCCCGCGCCATGCCGCATCGCTGCGCGGGCTGCCGCCCCTGGCGATCGTGATGGGACTCGCGATCGGGTGGAGCAACCTCGCCTACGTGCTCGCCGTGCTCGAAGGCGAGATCGTCCGCGTGCTGCTTCTCTTCTACCTGGCGCCGCTCTGGACCGTGCCGATCGCGTGGATCCTGCTCGGCGAGCGGCTCGACCGGCCCGGGCTCGTGGCGATGGCGCTCGCCTTCGCCGGCGCGATGACGATGCTGTGGCACCCGGGGCTCGGCTTTCCGTGGCCCGCGGCGCGCGCGGAGTGGCTGGGGCTCGCCGCGGGCGCGCTTTTCGCGCTTGGCAACGTGCTGGTGCGCCGCCTCGACACCGTCACCGACGCCGCCAAGTCCATCGTGATCTGGGCCGGTGTCGCCATCGCAGCGCTCGCGCACCTCCCGGGGTCGAGCCTCGGCCCGGAACGCGCCTGGACGCTCGCCATCGACAACGGGCCGCTCATCGTCGCCGTCGGGCTCGCGCTGCTGGTGATGAGCCTCGCGCTCCAGTACGGGCTCTCGCGGCTGCCGGCCAACCGCGCCATTGTGATCCTGCTGTTCGAGCTGGTGGTCGCAGCGATCGCGGCCGGTTGGCTCGCCGGCGAGACCCCGCGCCTGCAGGACTGGATCGGCGGCGCGCTGATCGTCGCCGCCACGCTGGCGATCGCCGGGAGGGGATCGGTGTCAGGCGTCGAAAAAAATGGTGTCAGAGACGATTTTTCCGGCGAGCGGAAAAATCGTCTCTGACACCATTTGTTCCTGCTACTTGCCGAGGTGCTCGGCGAGGAATTTCTCCATCGCCTCGTAGAATAGCTTCTGGTTCTTCATATCGCGGAAGCCGTGGCCCTCGCCCTCGGCAAGAATCCAGATGGGCTTGGCTCCCGCGCGCTCGAGCGCGGAGCGCATGCGCGTGCCGTGCTCGAGTGGCACGCGGAAGTCCACAGCACCGTAGGCCATCAGCACCGGTGCCTTGATGCGGGCGGCCTGCTCGACCGGCGAGATGGCCTTCAGCCGCTCGGCATCCTTGGAGGCATCACCCACCATTTCCTTCACCGCGTACTTGATGAAGTCCGACTGGGCGTAATCGGCCCAGGTCGCCGTGAGGAAGAGGCTCACGTCGGTCACCCCGACGTAGTTGATCCCGCACTTGTAGAGGTCGGGATCCTTCGCGAGGCCCATCATCGCCGCGTACCCGCCGTAGCTCCCGCCGTAGATGCACACGCGCTTCGGATCGGCGATGCCTTGGGCGACCGCCCATTTCACGCCGTCAGTCACGTCGTCCTGCATGCTGAGCCCCCACTGGCCAAAGCTCGAGGCGAAGTGCTTCCAGCCGTAACGCGTGGTGCCGCGGAAGTTGGGCTGCAGCACGGCATAGCCGCGCGTGGCGAGGAACTGGGCCTCGGGGTCGAAACCCCAGGTATCGCCGTCGACCCATGGGCCGCCATGCACCACGACCACGAGGGGCAGGTTTTTTCCGGAGCCCGTCGGCGGCAGCGTGAGGTAGGCCGGGATCTCGAGGCCGTCGCGCGCCGGATAGCGCACCGGCTGCATGCGCGCCATCTCCTTCGGCTTGATCCACGGCGCCCGGTCGACGAGCCACTCCAGCGTTCCGGACTTGGTGTCGAGCAGGTAGAACGAGCCGGGCGATACATCGGAATAGGAACCCACCAGCACCAGCGAGCGGTCGCGCGACCACGACAGGCGGTTCACCGTATCCGGCAGCGCGGCGTCGACGCTGCGTTGGATGCGCGCGAGCGCCTCGTCGAACCACGCGGCACCCCCGCGGTCGGCATCGAAGAGCACGCCCACGACACGGCCCTCGTCGAAGCGCAAGTCGCCCAGGTCCACCTGAGGATGCGCGGCCATTACTTCCCCGAAGCGCTTCTCGGCGGGGTCATAACGCACCAGCGCCGCCTTGTCCCGCGTCCTTTGGTCCGCGACGATCAGCGCCTTGTCGTCGTCAGTGACGGCGAGGGGTGTCCAGCCCGGGGAGGTCTGCGAATAGTCGTCCAGCTTCTGCCACGCAGCGCCCGGACTGGCGCGGTAATGGGTGCGCACGCGGCCGCGGTCGAAGGCCCTCATCACGCGCGGCACGCCGTTGTTGTCCACGACCCACGACTCGCCCTCACCCGAGTCCGGCTTGCCGAAGCCGAGCGAGGTCCGCCGGCCGGTGCGCGTGTTGACTCGAAACAGGTCGCCCGCTTTCCCACCGCCGGCGGCGTTCACGTACTCCTGCGCGATCACGTCGTCGGTTTCGCCGGGAAGCGTGCGCACCAGCACGAGGTAGCGGCCCACCAAGCGCACGCTGCTGCTCGCCTGCTCGTCTGTTCCGCCTTCCGAGATCATCCGCCCGTCGGCGCCGTCGCGATCGATCGCGTAGAGCGCTCCGCCCTTCGCATCCCACGCCTGGGTGCCGAGCGTGCCGGTGCGCACCAGCAGGCGCTTGCTGCTGACCCAATGCATCTCGACGATGTCGCGCGAGTCGAAACCGGTGACCGGCACGGGCTTGCGCGTCTTCGTATCGAGCACGACCAGGTTCTGGCGGCCAGCCACCGGCGATAGCGCCGCAAGCGACGTCCCATCTGGCGAGATGCGCATGGCGGCGTAGCGCGCCGGCTGGAACAGGAGCTCGACCGTCGGGGGCTGGGCCACGGCAGTGCCGGCCGCGACCAGCAATGCGAGGGTGAAGGCTCTCATGAGGGTTTCCTTTTAACGCGTGTTCGAATCCGGATCGACCTGGCCGAACTCGATGCGCTCGGGCGCCCGCCAGCCCTTCTTGCGATGCTCGGCCACCACCGTGGTGAAGATCCCGCCGCGTACGAAGAACTTCGCGGTGAGCCGCATGAAGCGCGGGCGGGCGGCTGCGACCAGGCAATCGAGGATCTCGTTGGTCACCGCCTCGTGGTACTTCCCCTGGTCGCGGTAGGACCCGATATAGAGCTTGAGGCTCTTCAGCTCCACGCAGCGGCGATCGGCGATGTAGTCGAGGAAGAGCGTCGCGAAATCGGGCTGGCCGGTCTTCGGGCACAGGCACGTGAATTCCGGGATCTGCATGTGGATCGCGTAGTCGCGCTCCGGCCGGGGGTTGGGGAAGGTCTCGAGCGTCGGGGGGACCTGGGCCATTTTGCGGGGCACGGCGGTGGGTTCCGGGTAAAATCACTATTCTACTGAAGGCCCCGATTGACGTTGGAGCCAAAAAACAATGACTTACCAGCGCCCCGTTTGCCGGGGCGTTGTTGCATAAAGAGCTGCCCCCCGTGCGACTGACCTCCGTCAAGCTTTCCGGCTTCAAATCCTTCGTCGATCCGACCACCATCGCCGTCCCCGGCCAGCTGGTGGGCGTCGTCGGTCCCAATGGCTGCGGCAAGTCGAACGTCATCGACGCCGTGCGCTGGGTGCTGGGCGAGTCATCCGCGCGCCAGCTGCGCGGCGAGCACATGCACGACGTGATCTTCAACGGCTCGTCCGAGAGGAAACCGGTGGGGCGCGCCTCGGTCGAGCTGGTCTTCGACAACTCCCTCGGGCGTATCGGCGGGGCGTGGGCGGCCTATTCCGAGATCAGCGTGAAGCGCGTGCTGTCGCGCGACGGCGACTCCAACTACTACTTGAACGGCCAGCACGTGCGCCGCCGCGACGTGCAGGACATCTTCCTCGGCACCGGCCTGGGCCCGCGCGCCTACTCGATCATCGAGCAGGGAATGATCTCCCGCGTCATCACGTCGAAACCCGAGGAGCTGCGCGTCTTCCTCGAGGAGGCCGCGGGAGTGTCGAAGTACCGCGAGCGCCGCCGCGAGACCGAGTTGAGGCTCGAGGACACGCGCGAGAACCTCTCCCGCGTGGGCGACATCCAGTCGGAGCTCGGCCTGCAGCTCGAGCACCTCGCGCTGCAGGCCGAGGTCGCCGCGCGCTACCAGGACCTGCAGGGCCAGCTCGCACTCAACCACAATCTGCTCGCATTCACGCGCTTGCGCGAGGCGGAGCAGGCGCGCAATCGCCACACCAACGAGGTCCAGAAGGTGCAGGTCGCGCTCGAGGCCGAGACCGCGAGGTTGCGTGAGTCCGAGCGTGCGCTCGAGGAGCTGCGCGGCCGCCATTACGCGGGGGCCGACCGGCTCCAGGAGCTGCAGGGTGCGCTGTACGCGGCGAACTCCGAAGTCCAGGTGCTCGAGCAGGAGATCACCTTCCTCGCCGAGAACCGCCGGCGCATGGGCGCACAGCTCGAGGCGCTGTCGCGCGAGGCCGCCGAGGTGGAGCGGCGCATTGCCGACGCCGGCGCCGAGCGCAGCCGCGGCGAGGCCGCCATCGCCGAGGCGCGCGGCGCCATCGCCACCCGCGAGGCCGAGCTCGCGGATGCGCGGGCGAAGCTTCCCGCCGCCGAGGGTGCCGCGCAGGCGGCCGCCACCGAGGTGCGCGCGACCGAGGCCGAGATGAACGCAGCCGAGCAGGAGCAGGGCCTGCACCAGGCGCGCGAGACCCACTCGCTCAAGCTGCTCTCGCAGCTGGAAGCGCGCAAGAACCGGCTGAAGCAGGAGAACATGGCGCTGGTATTCCCGGAGCCGGACAAGCTGGCGGCGCTCGAAGCGCAGCGCTCCGCGGTGACCGAGCGCGTGGCGGGGCTCGAGGGCGCGCTCGGCGATGCCGAGGCGCGCTTGCCGACGCTCGAGGCGCAGCGCGCCACCGCCCTCGCGTCGCTGCAGGAGGCGATGCGCGAGCTTGCGGGGCTCGAGGCCTCTCTCAAGGCGCTCCAGGATCAGCAGGCGCGCCTCGACACCGATGGCAAGCTCAAGGACTGGGTCGCGGCCCACGCGCTCGAGCGCGCCGAGCGGCTCTGGCAGGCGATCCACGTCGAGGCGGGATGGGATGACGCGGTCGAGGCCGCGCTCGGCGTTCGACTGAACGCCGCCAAGCTCGGCGACGATTCGGCGCTCTCGGTATTCCTGCGCGATGCGCCGCCCGGGAACTTCGCGGTCTTCGTGGAGCGCGGCGCTCCTGACGGAGACGGCCACGCATCGCACCTGAAGCCGCTCGCAGCCGTGGTGTCGAGCGCTCGCCCGGGCGTGATGGCGTACCTGAAGGATGCGCTGGCCCACGTGTTCATCCTGCCCGAGGGCGAGGATGGCATGGCGCTCGCGCGGGTCCTGCCTCCCGGCGGACTGCTGGTTTCGAAAGCCGGGCACCTCTTCAGCCGCCAGGGCGTGGTGTTCCACGGCCCGCAGTCTGAGCTGCACGGCGTGCTGCAGCGCCAGCGCGAGATCGAGGAGCTGCAGGGTCGCATTCCCCATCGGACGCGGGCGCGGGGCGAGATCGAAGCGTCGCTGCGCGGCCTCGAGGAAGGCCTGAAGGCGGGGCAGGAAGGGGCGCGTCGCGTTCGCGACGAGGCGACCCACGCGCGCCAGGAAAGCCATTCGCTCGAGGTCGAGTACCTCAAGCTCTCGCAGAGCTCGCAGCAGGCCGAGAGCCGCCGCGGGGCGATCCGCGCCGAGCTCGCGGCGCTCGACGAGGAGGAAGGCCGCGAGCGACTCGAGATGCAGGAGGCGCAGCACGGCCTGCAGGCCGGGTCGCAGAAGATCGATGCCGTGGTGCAGCGCCTGGAAGCCCTGGAGCGCGCCGCGCGCGAATCGCAAGGCGCGCTCGCATCCGCGCGCGAGGCGATCTCCGCCACCGAGCACGCGGTGACCGAAGCGCGGTTCAGCGAGCGCAGCGCCCACGACCGCGTGGAGGCCCAGGGACACCTCGCGGTGTCGCTCGGTGAGCGGCTGCACGCGCTCGCCTCGAATCGCGAGACTGTCACGGCCGAGCTGGGCACCCTCGAGGAGGGGCAGGTGCGGGTGAAGCTGCAGGCGGCGCTCGGGGTCAAGTCGGAGCGCGAGCGCGCCTTGGGAGACGCGCGTGCGGGCCTCGAGCACATCGCCGAGCAGCTGCGCGCGCTCGAGGAAGGCCGCCTCGCGGTCGAGCAGAACCTGAACCCGCTCCGCGAGCGGATCACCGAGCTGCGCGTGAAGGAGCAGGAAGCCGCGACCCATGCGGAGCAGCACGCCCAGCAGCTGCAGGAGGCCGGTGTCACGCGCGAGGAGATGGCCGAGAAGCTCGAGAAGCGCGTGCGCTCCTCGGGCATGCAGGCCGAGATCACCCGCCTCACCGAGGAGATCGCGGCGCTCGGCGCGGTGAACCTCGCCGCGCTCGCCGAGCTCGCCACCGCGCGCGAACGCAAGGACTTCCTCGACGCGCAGGCCGCCGACCTGAACCAGGCCGTGGCCACGCTCGAGGCGGCGATCAAGCGCATCGATCGCGAGACGCGCGAGCTCCTCCAGGACACCTTCGAGAGCGTCAACCGGAACTTCCAGGAGATGTTCCCGGCGCTTTTCGGCGGCGGCCAGGCGAGCCTCAAGCTGACCGGCGAGGAGATCCTCGACGCGGGCCTGCAGGTGCTCGCGCAGCCTCCGGGCAAGAAGAACCAGTCGATCCAGCTGCTCTCGGGCGGCGAGAAGGCGCTCACCGCGATCGCGCTGGTGTTCGCGCTCTTCAAGCTCAATCCGGCGCCGTTCTGCCTGCTCGACGAGGTCGATGCGCCGCTAGACGACCCGAACACCGAGCGCTTCTGCGAGCTGGTGCGCCAGATGTCGGCGCAGACGCAGTTCCTCTTCATCACCCACAACAAGATCACCATGGAGCTCGCGAGCCAGCTGGTCGGGGTGACCATGCCCGAGCCCGGCGTATCGCGCATCGTCGAAGTCGACATCGAGGCGGCGATGGAGCTCGCCCGCAAGCAGGCTGCATAGCGGCTGACGGACAAGAGAATGGGTCGCGTAACTCCCAAATGAGCGAACTCCAGTTATATCTGCTGGCCGGTGGCGCCGTGTTCGTGGCCGCGGTGTTCGGCTACAACATCTGGCAGGAGCGCGCCGCGCGCCGCAAGGCGGAGAGCGCCTTCGGCGAGCGCCCAGGCGATGCGCTGTTCGAAGTGGCGCCCGCGGAGCGGCGCGAGCCCACCCTGGGCTCGATGCCGGCGGCCGCGGGGCTCGACGAGACGATGCCGCCCACGCCGCGCAAGGTGCGTGCGGAGGAGCTCGAGGCGCCGGGCGGGCCGGCCGCCGAGATCTCGAGCCGCATCGATACCGTCGCGGTGATCCTCGCCGACGACCCGGTGATGAGCGAGCAGCTCGAGCCGCTTCTCGACGTCCTGCAGTCGCAGACCACGCCGGTGCACGTGGAGGGAATCGTCGACGAGCAATGGCATCCGATCGAGACCAGCCCACGGCGCAGCTGGAGGGAGCTGCGGGTGGGCGTGCAGCTCGCGAGCCGCAGCGGCCCGGTCGCCGAGGAGGAGATCGAGCGCTTCAATCGCGCGATCGCCGATTTCGCCGCGACCGTGGGCGCGGTGTCGCAGCGCGAGGCGCCGGGCGCGGCGGCGGCGCGCGCGCGCGAGCTCGATCGCTTCGCGGTCGACGCCGACATCGAGGTCGCGATCAACGTGATCGGCCAGTTCGGCGCGACCTTCGCGGTGTCGCGGGTAAAATCGCTCGCCCTCGAGCACGGCCTGTCCGAGACCGCTTCCGGGGAGCTCGTGAGCTTCGCCGCCGACGGCACGGTGGAGTTCGTGATCCGCCGCTTCGACGACGCCCAGGCCAAGGCCACCGCGCATTACTACACCGGCATCACCTTCGCCCTCGACCTGCCGCATGTCGAGGACGCCGCCGGCACGCTTGCCGCGATGGTCGCGACCGCGCAGGATTTCGCCGAGAAGCTGGGCGGCCAGCTCGTCGACGACAACCGCCGTCCGCTGTCGGAACCGGGACTCGCCTCCATCCGCCGATCGCTCGAGAAGATCGTGCACGACATGGAGGCCCACGGCATCCCCGCGGGCGGCGCGCTTGCGCGAAGGCTCTTTTCCTAGCATGGCCGTACCGCGAGCCGCGGCTGCTCGCGCCGAGAAGCTGCGTCGCGAGATCGAGCGCCACAACCGCCTCTATTACAACGAGGCCGCGCCCGAAGTCTCCGACGCCGAGTACGACACCCTCTTTCGCGAGCTGCAGGGCCTCGAGGCCGAGCACCCCGAGCTGCAGGCGCGCGACTCGCCCACGCTGCGCGTCGGCTCGCCGCCGAGCGAGGGCTTCGCCGAGGTCGCTCATCGCGTGCCGATGCTCTCGCTCGCCAACGCCTTCGAAACCCAGGACGTGGCCAATTTCGACCGCCGCTGCCGCGAGGGCCTCGAGGCCGAGGCGGTCGAGTACGCTGCGGAGCTCAAGTTCGACGGGCTCGCGGTCACGCTCGCCTACGAGGATGGCCTTTTCGTACAGGGAGCCACGCGCGGCGACGGCTCCACGGGCGAGGACGTGACGGCCAACCTGCGCACCGTGCGCTCGCTGCCGCTGCGCCTCGCGATCAAGAAGCCGCCGCGACGCCTCGAGGTGCGCGGCGAGGTCCTGATGTTCCGCCGCGACTTCGAGGCGATCAACCAGCGCGCGCTCGAGGCGGGCGAGCGCACTTTCGTGAATCCGCGCAACGCCGCTACCGGCGGGCTGCGCCAGCTCGACCCGCGCCTGACCGCGCAGCGCAAGCTCTCGTTCTTCGCCTACGGCGTGGGCGCGCACGAGGGCTTCGCGATGCCGCCGACCCACGCGAAGCTTCTCGACGCGCTCGACGCCATGGGTTTTCCGGTGGCGAAGGACCGGCGGGTCGTAAAGGCCGTCGAGGGCTTGCTCGGCTTTTACGGCGGCGTCGGCGAGAAGCGCGCGAAGCTTCCGTACGACATCGACGGCGTGGTCTACAAGGTCAACCGGTTCGCCGACCAGGAGAAGCTCGGTTACGTCTCGCGCGCGCCGCGCTGGGCGATCGCCCACAAGTTTCCCGCCGAGGAGGCCACGACCGAGATCGAGAATATCGACATCCAGGTGGGCCGCACCGGGGCGCTGACGCCGGTGGCGCGACTCAGGCCGATCTTCGTCGGCGGCACCACGATCGTGAACGCGACGCTGCACAACGAGGACGAGATCCGCCGCAAGGACATCTGGAAGCGTGACACGGTGGTCGTGCGGCGCGCCGGGGACGTGATTCCCGAGGTGGCGCGCGTCTCGGCTCCCGGGCCGCGCACCCGGTCGGACTGGTTCGACATGCCGGACAAGTGCCCGCGCTGCGGCTCGGCGGTCGCGCGCGGCGAGGACGGGGCGGTGCTGCGTTGTACCGGCGGGCTCATCTGTCCCGCGCAGCGCAAGGAATCGCTGCTGCACTTCGCTTCGCGCCGCGCGATGGATATCGAGGGGCTCGGCGACAAGCTCGTGGAGCAGCTCGTGGATGGGGGCCTGGTGCGCACCCCCGCCGACCTCTACAAGCTCGGCATCGCCAAGCTCGCCGGGCTCGAGCGCATGGCGGACAAGTCGGCCGCCAACGTGTTCGCCGCGATCGAGAAGAGCAAGGACGCGACGCTGGCGCGCTTCGTCTACGCCCTCGGCATCCGCAACGTGGGGGAGGTGACGGCCAAGGACCTGGCGCGCCACTTCGGCTCGCTCGACGCGCTGATGGCTGCGGATGTCGAAGAGCTTCAGGAGGCGCCGGACGTGGGCCCGGTCGTGGCGGAGTCGATCGCGGGCTTCATGCGCGAGCGGCACAACCGCGAGGTGATCGAGCAGCTGCGCGCCGCGGGCGTTCGCTGGAAGGAAGGCGAACGCGTGAAATCGGCCACCGCGGGACCCTTCGCGGGTAAAATCGTGGTGCTCACCGGGACCCTCGCCGCGATGTCGCGCGACGAGGCCAAGGACCGGATCGAGGCCGCGGGCGGCAAGGTGACGGGCTCGGTGTCGAAGAAGACCGATTACGTCGTGGCCGGCGACGAGGCCGGATCCAAGCTCGACCGCGCAAAGGAACTCGGCGTCGCGGTGCTGGACGAAGAGAAGTTCCTCAAGCTGCTCGGCGCATAGAAAAAACCCATATGCAAAAAATCACCAAGGCTGTGTTTCCCGTCGCGGGCCTCGGCACGCGCTTCCTTCCGGCGACCAAGGCCTCTCCCAAGGAGATGCTCCCGATCGTCGACAAGCCGCTGATCCAGTACGCGGTGGAGGAGGCGGTCGCCGCCGGGATCACCGACCTGATCTTCATCACCGGCCGCGGCAAGCGCGCCATCGAGGACCACTTCGACAAGGCCTACGAGCTCGAAGCCGAGCTGCAGGCCCACGGCAAGAACAAGCTGCTGAAGGAGGTCCGCGGGCTGCTTCCCGACGGCGTGCAGTGCGCCTACGTGCGCCAGGCCGAGGCGCTGGGCCTCGGGCACGCGGTGATGTGCGCGCGCCACCTGGTAGGCGACGAGCCGTTCGCGGTGATCCTCGCCGACGACCTGATCGACGCCCAGGTTCCGGTGATGAAGCAGATGGCGCTCGCCCATGCGAAGTCCGGCGGCAGCGTGATCGC
The DNA here is from genome assembly GCA_031381925.1 of Burkholderiales bacterium. Lineage (GTDB taxonomy): Bacteria > Pseudomonadota > Gammaproteobacteria > Burkholderiales > Usitatibacteraceae > Usitatibacter. The sequence continues at coordinate 27,312 of JANMYH010000007.1, forward strand.
AGTGCAGGACGTGCCCCGCCAGGACACGTCGTCCTACGGCATCGTCTCGGCCGAGAAGGTGTCGCCGGGCCTGTCGCGCATGTCGGCGATCGTGGAAAAACCGAAGCCCGAGGAGGCGCCCTCGACCCTGGGCGTGGTCGGGCGCTACATCCTGTCGCCGCGGATCTTCCATTTCCTCGAGAACCTGCGCCCCGGTGCGGGACGCGAGATCCAGCTGACCGACGCGATCGGCCGGCTGCTGCGCGAGGAGGTGGTGATGGCGTACGAGTTCGAAGGCCAGCGCTACGACTGCGGCTCGAAGCTGGGTTACCTGCAGGCCACGGTGAACTACGCGCTCAAGCACCCCGAGCTGGCCGACGATTTCCGGGCGTTCCTCGACGACACCATCGGCAGGACGGCGGGGCGCAAGGCGTGAAAGGCCACCAGGAGGCGCTTCGCCTTCTCGCGGAGGCCGAGGTCATCTGCACCGCGGAGTGCGTCCAGACCGAGGTCGCCCGCCTGGCGCGCGAGATCACCGCGCGGCTCGAGGGCGAGTTCCCCGTCGTGCTCTCGGTGATGGGCGGGGCGGCGGTATTCACCGGCCAGCTGCTGCCGCAGCTCGCTTTCCCCCTCGAGTTCGGAGCGATCGAGGTGACGCGCTACAACAACGACATCCAGGGCCGGGAGATCACCTGGCGCCTGCCCCCCCGCGACATCGTGCGCGAGCGCACCGTGCTCGTGGTCGACGACATCCTCGATGAGGGGATCACGCTCGCCGCGATCCGCAAGACGCTGCTCGACATGGGCGCGCGCAAGGTCCTGAGCGCCGTCTTCGCCGACAAGGACATCGGGCGCGAGAAGCCGGTCACGGCGGACTTCGTCGGCGTCACCGTTCCCAATCGCTACGTGTTCGGCTTCGGCATGGACGCCTACGGCCTGTGGCGCAACCTGCCGGCCATCTACGCCCTCAAGGACAAATGATCGCAATCATTGGAGGCAGCGGCCTCACGCAGCTCGCGAACCTCGAGATCACGCGCCGCCAGATCGTGCGCACACCCTACGGCGAGCCCTCCGGTCCGCTCACCTTCGGGCACATGGGCGCAACCGAAGTGGTGTTCCTCGCGCGCCACGGCTACGGCCATACGCTCGCGCCCCACGAGATCAACTATCGCGCCAACCTGTGGGCGCTCCACCTGCAGGGCGTCACGCGGGTGATCTCGATCTGCACGGTGGGGGGCATCGCGCCCGCCCTCGGGGCCGGCACGATCGCGCTACCCGACCAGATCATCGACTACACGTGGGGGCGTCCCTCGACCTATTTCGAAGGCTCGGAGCAGCCGGTGACGCACATCGACTTCACCCACCCCTACGACGAGGAGACGCGCCGGATGGTGCTCGCCGCGTCCCGGGCAGCGGATGTTCCCCTCGTCGATGGCGGGACCTACGCGGCCACCCAGGGCCCGCGCCTCGAGACCAAGGCGGAGATCGACCGCCTCGAGCGCGATGGCGCGACCATGGTGGGGATGACCGGCATGCCCGAGGCCGCGCTCGCGCGCGAGCTGCGCGTGGGTTATGCGGCGCTCGCGGTGGTGGTGAATCCCGCGGCGGGGCGCGGCAGCAGCGCCCACAGCGTCTCGATGGAGGAAATCGGGCGCGTCATCGAGGAAACCATGGGCAAGGTACGATTGATCGTCGCGAAAGTGGTGGAACGCCATGCCGGTGCGTGAAGTGTTGCGGATGGGCCATCCGGTCCTGCGGGAGAAGGCCCAGCCGGTCGAGAACCTGGCCACGCCTGAGTTGCGCGCGCTGGTCGGGGACATGAAGGAGACCATGGCGGCGATGAGCGGCGCGGGCCTGGCTGCCCCGCAGATCGGGGTGAGCCAGCGGGTGGTGATCTTCGGCGTGGAGAGCAATCCGCGCTATCCCGACGCGGAGCCGGTGCCGTTCACGGTCCTCGTGAACCCGAAGCTCGTGATGCTGAGCCGCGAGGTGGACGAGGATTGGGAAGGCTGCCTCTCGGTGCCCGGCATGCGCGGCGTGGTGCCGCGCTACACGAAGCTGCGCTACAGCGGCTTCGACGAGGAAGGCAATCCGATCGAGCGCGTCGCCGAGGGCTTCCACGCGCGCGTCGTCCAGCACGAGTGCGACCACCTCGACGGCATCCTGTACCCGCAGCGCATGACCGACATGCGCACCTTCGGTTTCACCAAGGAACTGTTTCCTGACGAGGATATCGCCGATGACTGAGATCGAGCACGACTCGGGCCGCATGGTCCCGACAGGCACCACGCACTTCCTCTACGCGATGCACGCGGTGTCGCCATTCACGCTCTGGTCGCTGTCGCTGCTGGCGGTGATCATCGGGGCGTTCACGCGCGATGCGGTGCGGGGGACCTGGGTGGAGAGCCATTACTCGTGGCTGCTGCGCACCTTCCTCTGGGGCATGGTGTGGCTGGTGATCGCCTCGGTGGTGTTCACGGTCACGGTGATCGGGATCTTCTTCCTGTGGATCCCTTGGGGCCTCCTCACGATCTGGTACCTGTATCGCGTCATCCGCGGCTGGCTGCGGTTGAACGACAGCCGGCCCGCGCCCGACTAGGGAAGGTCTGATCAGTTCCCGGGGCCGTGCGTTACGCAACCCGATCACGCTTGCCACGATCTTGGACGCCGCTTGTGGGGACCCGTCGCACACCCGGGAATTGATCAGACCTTCCCTAGGTCACAAGTCCACCTTCACGTTCCCGTCCTTCACCACCTTCCCCCAGCGCACGATCTCGGCGCGCAGGAAGGGGGCGAACTCGGCGGGCGTCTGCGGCCCCGGGGCGGCACCCTGCTGCTCCCAGATGGCCTTGATGTCGGGGGATTGCAGCGCCTTGGCGATCTCCTTTTGCATGCGATCGATGATCGGCTGCGGCGTGCCCTTCACGGCCCAGATCGCATACCACGTGGTGACTTCGTAGCCCGGCACGCCGGCCTCGGCGAC
>JANMYH010000030.1:0-5883 GCA_031381925.1 Burkholderiales bacterium
AGGGCGGCGGTTGCGGCACGCATCGCTACTTGCGCTTCCCGAGCGGCACGAACTCGAGGTTCTCGGGCCCGGTGTAGTTGGCGCTCGGGCGGATGATCTTGCCGTCGATGCGCTGCTCGATCACGTGGGCGGCCCAGCCCGAGGTGCGCGCGATCACGAAGAGCGGCGTGAACATCGCGGTGGGCACGCCCATCATGTGGTACGACGTGGCGCTGTACCAGTCGAGGTTGGGGAACATCTTCTTCTCGCGCCACATGACGTCCTCGACGCGCGCCGAGATGTCGAAGAGCTTCATGTTCTTCGCATCGTGCGAGAGCTTGCGCGCGACCTCCTTGATCACCTGGTTGCGCGGGTCGGCGATGGTGTAGACCGGGTGGCCGAAGCCGATGATCACCTGCTTCTCGCCTACGCGGCGCACGATGTCGCGCTCGGCCTCGTCCGGCGTGTCGTAGCGCCCGATGGTGTCGAAGGCGAACTCGTTGGCGCCGCCGTGCTTCGGGCCCTTGAGCGCGCCAATGGCCCCGGTGATGGCCGAGTGCATGTCGGCGCCGGTGCCGGCGATCACGCGGGCGGTGAAAGTCGACGCGTTGAACTCGTGCTCGGCGTAGAGGATGAGGGACGTGTGCATCGAGCGCACCCACAGCTCCGAGGGCTTCTTGCCGTGCAGCAGGTGCAGGAAATGCCCGCCGATGGAATCGTCGTCGGTCTCCACGTCGATGCGTCGGCCCGAATGGGCGAAGTGGTACCAGTAGAGGAGCATCGAGCTGAACGAGGCCATCAGCCGGTCAGCGATGTCGCGCGCGTAGGCAAGCTTGTGTTCCTCGCCCTCGGGGAGCATCGCGCCCAGCGCCGAGCACGCGGTGCGCATCACGTCCATCGGATGGGCGTCGGCGGGGATCGACTCGAGGATGTCCTGGACCGCCATGGGGATGCCGCGCAGCGATTGCAGCTTGCGCTTGTATCCGGTGAGCTCGGCATCGTTCGGCAGCTTGCCGTACACGAGGAGGTAGGCGATCTCCTCGAATTCCGAGGTCTCCGCGATGTCGAGGATGTCGTAGCCGCGGTAGTGAAGGTCGTTGCCGGTGCGTCCGACGGTGCACAGCGCGGTGTTGCCGGCGGTGACGCCCGAGAGCGCGACCGATTTCTTCGGCTTGGGCTGCACGGGGGGAGTGGCGTGGTCGTTCATGGCTATTTCGCCTTTTTGAAGAGCGCATCGAGCTTCTGCTCGTAGTCGTGGTACCCAAGGTACTGGTAGAGCTCTTCGCGCGTCTGCATCGATTCCATCACGTTCTTCTGGTGGCCGTCGCGGCGCAGCGCCGTGTAAACGCCGAGCGCCGCCTTGTTCATGGCGCGGAATGCGGACAGTGGGTAGAGCGCGATGTCGGCGCCCGCGGTGCGAAGCTCATCCACCGTGAAGAGGGGCGTCTTGCCGAATTCCGTGATGTTGGCAAGGATCGGAACCTTCACCGCCTCCTTGAAGCGCCGGTACATCGCGGCCTCGGTGATCGCCTCCGGGAAGATGCCGTCGGCACCCGCCTCGACGCACGCCGCGGCGCGCTCGAGCGCGCGCTCGAGCCCCTCGGAGGCGAGGGCGTCGGTGCGCGCGATGATGAAAAAACCCGCCTCCGAGCGCGCGTCCACGGCGGCCTTGATCCGGTCGACCATCTCCTGCTGCGAGACCAGCTCCTTGCCGGGGCGGTGGCCGCAGCGCTTTGCCCCGACCTGGTCCTCGATGTGCATTGCCGCGGCGCCGAACTTGACGAGCGATCTTACGGTGCGCGCCACGTTGAAGGCGCTCGCGCCGAAGCCGGTGTCCACGTCGACCAGCAATGGCAGCTCGCACACGTCGGTGATGCGGCGGATGTCGGTGAGCACGTCGTCGAGGTTGGAAATGCCGAGGTCTGGCAAGCCGAGGGAGCCCGCCGCTACGCCGCCGCCCGATAGGTAGACCGCCTTGAAGCCGCTCGCCTTGGCGAGGGTCGCGTGATACGCGTTGATCGCGCCCGGAATCTGCAGCGGCCTCTCGTCCTTCAGGGCTTGCCTGAATCTGGCGCCGGGGGTCATTGGTGGATATCGAGTGACGCGGACGGGGGTTTGGGAACGCAGAGGTTCGCAGAGGGTTCGCAGAGGATACGCAGAGGAAACCCTTCGAGTCGGTCAAAAAACCGGCAATTCATGCAATCGCCAACCCAGGCTTTCCTCTCGCGCACCTCTGCGAATCCTCTGCGTATCCTCTGCGTTCCATATCCAGTGCTCAAAAGAACGCCTCCGCGGCCTCTTCGGGAAGCGCCACACCGGTGACGCGAGCCTTTTGAAGCAGGTTCCAGAAATAGCGGTAGGTGGCGCGGTCGTGGAGCTCGCCGTGGTACTGGATCGGCCCCCAGTGGGCGCGCTGCGCGGCGAGCAGGATCTCGGATGCGTCGGCGACCTCGCCGAGGTCGGGCTTCATCGCGTCGACGATCGGCTGTATCTGCGACGGATGGATGCTCCACATGCGAAGGAACCCGAAATCATTGCGTGCGCGCCAGGCGTCGCGAAAGACGTTGTAGGTATTCTTGAGATCGAGGGAGACATTGTGCGCGGGCACCACGCCGTGGGCGAGGGCGGCCGCCACGATGTCGGCCTTGGCGCGGACCACCAGCGGATGCTCGAACTGGCCCGGCGAGCGCATGTTCGAGGCGTGGATTGCGCCGTGGTGGCCGCTCACGAAGTCCATCAGCCCGAAGTCCAGCACCTGCACGTGCTCGAGAGCCGCGATTTGCCAGGCGTCGTGCAGCGCCCCGTGGGTCTCGATCAGCACATGGACCGGGACCGCAGCCTTCACCTTCTTCCTGCGCGCGACGTCCTGGATATAGCCGACCATCTCGACCGCCTGCGAGGCGGTCGTGCACTTGGGCACCGTGAGGTAGGCGAGCACTTTGCCCGCGCCGCCCACGAGGATGTCGACGTCCTTCCTCCAATGGGGATGCGTGTAGTCGTGGATGCGCGCGCCCGCCATCGCCTGCAGGTTCTGGGTGGAGGACAGCACGTCGACGATCATCTCGGCGTGCTGTTTCTCCTTGCCCGCCTCGGCGCCGTCCTCGCAGTCGCAGGTCACGTCGAAAATGCGCCCGAGCTTGCCCTGCATCTCGAGGGCCTTGACGATCAGCTTCTCGCTGCCCGCGAAATGCTCGCACACGGGAATGACGGGAATCGCCTTCTCACCGGCGAACAGGGCGTCGCGCGGGTGGGTGATTCGGGCTGGGCTGGGGCTCGGGGGCATGGAGGCTTTCGCGGAGTCCTCTATTTTAGGGGTTTTGGCGGCGCGGAATCAGCACCGAATAATCGAGCTCGAGGACCACCCCCGGATTCTTCTCTCCCGCGCCGAGGGCGGGGAGCTTTCCGAGGGCCAAGTTCTTTACGCCGATCATGCGCAGCCTGAGCGCGCCCACGTCGCGCCGGCCGGGAATCTCGTCGCGCGCGAGCACCACGTGCCGGCAGTACAGCGTGTCACCGGCGAACGTCGGGTTTGCGTGGGTCCCTCCGTGGATCGCCGCGATCGCGAAGGCATTCTCGAGCCCATCGTGGGAGAGGGCGCGGCACACCGAGATCACGTGCCCGCCGTAGATGAGCCGGCGGCCGAACTGATTGTCGCGTGCGAGGAACGCATCGAAGTGGATGCGGGCCGTGTTCTGGTAGAGCCGCGTGGCGAGCATCGGGTCGGATTCCTCGAGCGTCATGCCGCCCGGATGATCGATCGCCTCGGCCGGCGCGTAGTCGTCCCACAGGCGCTCGCCGCCCGTGGCCTGCGAATCGAGGGCCCCAGGTGCGAGGAATGCGGGAACCGCGAGGCTCGCGACCGAACGCGGCAGCTCCGGCACTCGCGACGCGCCGCCAGCCGAACCCCGCGCGCTCACCATCACCCAGCGAGCCCAGGCGAGCACCTCGACGCCGTCCTGGTTGGTGGCTCGCGAGCGCACGTAGACGACGCCGCTCGTGCCGCTGGAATTCGCCTTTGCCCCGATCACCTCGGAGTCGCAGGTGAGTGTGTCGCCCGCATACACCGGGGCGAGGAATCGCACGTCGGCATAGCCGAGGTTGGCGATCGCGTTATAGGAGATGTCGGGGACCGTCTTGCCGAATGCGACATTGAAAACGAGGAAGTCGTCGATCGGGCACGCGCGGTGGCCGACGGCGCGGGCGAGCGGGGCCGAACAGTGAAGCGGCTGGCGCGCACCCGTCAGCGCGATGTAGAGCGCGGCATCGCCCTCGGTGAGCGTACGCGGCACCGGATGGTGGAAGCGCCGTCCGACCTCGTAATCCTCGAAGAAATAGCCCTCGAGCGGGCGCGCCTGGCTCACTGGCCGGCTTCCAGCTTCTCGATCATGTCGGCGAGGGCGAGCAGGCGGCGCGCGGCCTTCACGTGGTGGCCTTCGACCAGCCTGCCGTTCACGACCACGGTACCGCGCCCCTCCTGGTTCGCCCGACCGAGGGCCTCGATCACCTCGTCGGCCGCCGCGAGGTCGTGGGGCTTCGGCGTGAAGGCGTCGTTGCAGTATGGAAGCTGGAAGGGATGGACCAGGCTCTTGCCGTCGAAGCCCAGGTCGCGGGCGAGCCTGCAGGCGTACTCGAACGACTGCATGTCCTTGAGATCCGTGGAGATTCCGTCGACCACGGAACGATCGTAGGCGCGCCCGGCGAGCAGCACTTGCGACAAGCTGTGGACGACCGCGATGCGGTCGGGCGTGCCCCTGCCATGGAGCTGGTTGAGCAGGTCGGAGGTGGCCATCACCAGGCACGCGATCCGATCCGACGCGGCGGCGATCTCCTCGGCGCGCAACACCGCGATCGGGCTCTCTATCATGAGCATGATCGGCAGGTGCTGGCCGCCGGCTGCGTCGAGCGCGGCGAGCGCCTCCTGCACGCCGGCTTTCGATTCCACGTTTGGAAAGAGCACGGCGTCGGCGCCGATCGAGGCCACCGCTTTCACGTCGTCGTGTCCCCACGGGGAGTCGAGGTCGTTCACGCGCACGACCACCTCGCGCCGCCCGAAGCCTCCCGCCAGAACCGCCTCGGCCACGTACTTCCGCGACTGCTCTTTCAGCTCCACCAGGATCGGGTCGCCCAGGTCGAGGATCACCGAGTCGACCTTCAGCGTACGTGCCTTGTTCAGGTACCGGGTGCTGCATCCCGGAACATAAAGCATCGAGCGGCGCGGCCGATAATAGGGATTCATTGGATGCAAGTTACTGAAATATCGACGTTTCCGCTGCGACGTTGGGGATTTGAATGTTCTATCTTATATAAGACATAACGCAGAAGCCATGCTAGCATTGAGTCGCGATGAAGAAGAGCGCAGCGACCCCTTCGTTCAGGCCACTATACGAGCAGATCAGGATCCTGCTGACGCAGAGCCTTGTGGCCGGTGAATGGAAGCCGGGCGAGGCGATCCCCTCGGAGATCGAGCTGGCCGCGCGCTACCGGGTGAGCCAGGGGACGGTGCGCAAGGCGATCGACGAGCTCGCCTCCGAGCACATCCTGGTGCGCCGCCAGGGCAAGGGAACCTATGTCGCCTCGCACAACGAGCCCTCGTACCAATACCGGTTCCTGCGCGTGATCCCCGACGCGGGCGACAAGCCGCATCCGAAGAACCTGTTTTTCGCCCTCGAGCGCGGCAAGGCGAGCGGCGAGGCGGCGCGCGCGCTGGGCCTGAAGCCGGGCTCGGCGACGATGGGGTTCAAGCGCGTGATGTCCTTCGAGGGGCGCCCGGTGATCCTCGACGAGATCGTGTTCGAGGCGAGCCAGTTTCCCGGGCTCACGCTCGCCGAGCTCGAGGAATTCAATGGCTCCGTCTACAGCTTCTACGAGTCGGTCTTCGGCGTGCGCATGATTCGCGCCGAGGAG
>JANMYH010000042.1:0-2865 GCA_031381925.1 Burkholderiales bacterium
GTGGGCCCGGCCTACATCTTCCGCAACGTCTGGAACCGCGCGCAGATGTACCAGAAGACGCCGCTCGACGCCGACGATCGCCAGCCGTTCTTCAAGTCGGGCTCCGACGCGAGCCTGGGCGACGGACGCCGCTACGTCTTCCACAACACGATGCTGCAGGCCGTGCAGCCGGGCCTCGTCAACACGCTCGGCGGCGGCTTCGGCATGGGCGGCACGGGCGCTACGGAGCTCGTCAACAACACGTACTCCAAGAACAACATCTACCACCTGTGGAAGCCGGACAAGGGTGCCTTCTACCAGTCGGGCGCGGGCAACCAGTTCGCCACCGACCTCTACAACGGCACCTCGGGTGACGCGGTGGTCACGGGCGGCATCAGCGGCACGCCGGTTTACGCTGCAGGCAACGGCTGGACGAGCGAGGCGGGCGGCATGTACCAGCTCGCGGCCACCAGCCCTGGCTACGGCCGCGGCACGCGCCTCGCCAACTTCAACGACGGGGCGGCCGCGCCGGACGTGGGCGCGCACCAGTCGGGTACGGCGGCGATGAAATTCGGCCTGGCCGCGTCGTCCGGCTCCGCGGTCGGGTCCGGCTCCGTCCCGCCGCCTGCGCCGCCGCCGGGCACGACCACGTTCGCCCTCGGCATCACCGCGATCGGCACGGGGGTCGGCACCGTGACTTCCACGCCCGCGGGAATCAACTGCGGCTCGACGTGCACGGCGCCGTTCGCCGCCGCCAGCTCGGTGACCCTCGTCGCCAAGCCGGCCATGGGCTCGGTGTTCGCGGGCTGGTCGGGCGAGTGCCTCGGCACCTCGGCCTGCACGGTGACGATGAGTGCCGCCCGCAGCGTCACGGCGACCTTCACCTCGTCCTCGCTCGCCAGCGGCGTGACGGTGAGCGCGAGCACGCTCACCTTCGGCTCCACCCAGGCGACCCAGGCGGTGACTTTCACCAACCGCACGGCCTCGAAAGTCACGGTGTCCCAGAAACTGGTGTCGAGCACCAAGTTCGGCCAGACGAGCAACTGCGTCGAGCTGGCGGCGGGCGCGAGCTGCATCGTGAACGTCACCTACTATCCGGGCAACAGCGGATCGACGTCCGGCACCTTCACGCTCGTGAGCAACGCCCCCAATAGCCCGAGCTTGGTCCAACTCGCAGGCGGCACCCCGACGGCGCCTCCCCCGCCCTCCACCGGCGGCGTGACGCTCAGCACCTCCTCGCTCCAGTTCGGGACGGTGAGGAGCCAGAAGGCCGTGACCCTCACCAACAAGACCTCGGGAACGGTCACCTTCAACGGGCCGGCGCTGTCGAGCACCCGATTCACCCAGGTGAACAACTGCAAGGCCGTCGCAGCGGGCGCGAGTTGCCTGGTCTACGTCACTTACAACCCAACCTACGCCGGGAGCGCGACGGGCACCGTCACGATCACGAGCAACGCCCCGAACAGCCCCCACGTCGTCACCCTGAACTATTGAGCATGGGAGACCTTCACCCTTCGCAGCCGAGAGACTCGTTCGGAAGCTCCACGCTTGCCACCACCGCCGGGCCCGCACTCGCGAGCCGAGGCGAAATCGCGATGGGCGACCTCACGGTCTGCCCGCCGCCGATGGCGATCGCTTGGACGAGCCCCTGGGTCGCGAACAAGGCAACCCTGATGGACACCTGATTACATTGGGACGCGGCACGCAGGGAGTGTGTAGACGTACCAGGGGCCCTTCGGGGCCCTCTTTTTTGGGCTGTAGGAATCGTCCGACCTAGTCCGTAAGGACTAGCGTGACGTAATGCGTCACCAACGTGCTGCAAAGGTTTGTTCCTAAACTGGGTTCATGCGGCGGTATTGTCCGACGCAGTTCTCAGGCCTTTATGGACGCGACCATCTATCAGGACGGGACGTACCTCACCAACAACCCGGGGTGGCACGCCGATGATTCAGGCTGGAAGGCCGGGCACATCGCGGACATGCTCGAGCGACACTCGCTCGCTCCCGCCAGCGTGTGCGAGGTCGGCTGCGGCTCCGGGGAAATTTTGGTCCAGCTCGCATCCAGGCTCGCGGCGGGAACAAAGTATGTCGGCTACGACATCTCGCCCAACGCCTATGAGCTATGCGCCCGCAAGGCGGGGGGAAACCTGCAGTTCAAGCTCGCCAACCTGCTCGAGGACGAGGCGCGTTTCGACCTGGCACTCGCGATCGACGTGTTCGAACACGTCGAGGATTCTTTCGGCTTCGTGCGCAGGCTCCGTGCCCGTGCGCGCCACACCATCTTCCACATTCCGCTCGACCTGTCGGCGCTATCGCTCGCCCGGCCGGACAAGCTCATGTCGATGCGCCGCAAGTGCGGGCACATCCACTACTACAACAAGGACACTGCGCTCGCCCTTCTAGCGGATGCGGGCTACAAGGTCATCGACCACTTCTACACCTCGGGCGCGACCGAGCTCGGCAACCTCGGGTGGAAGACGAAGCTGTTGAAGCTGCCGCGCAACGCGCTCTATCGCCTCGATCCCGACCTCGCCGCGCGGCTGCTCGGCGGGTACTCGCTCCTCGTGCTGGCCGAATAGCGATGCGCCGATCCGTCCAGGCGAGCATCCTCATCGTGGACGACGATCCGGTGAGCCGGCTCGCGCTCGAAGACGCCCTGCGTCCCTTGGGAACGCGGCTGGTGATCGCCGCTTCCGGCGAGGAAGCGCTGCGGTGTGTGCTTGCCGAGGAGTTCGCCGCGATCCTGATGGACGTGCGCATGCCCGGCATCGACGGCATCACCACCGCCCGGATGATTCGCGAGCGCAGGCGCGTGCCGCAGACACCCATCATCTTCCTCACCGCCGCCAAGGAGGACCTGGGTGCGATGTTCCGCGGCTACCAGGCG
>JANMYH010000066.1:0-14786 GCA_031381925.1 Burkholderiales bacterium
GCGGCCGGCGGCGGCGATCCGACGATGTTCCTGCACATCTTCTGGTTCTTCGGGCACCCGGAGGTGTACATCATGATCCTGCCGGCGTTCGGGATCATCTCGCAGATCATCCCGGCCTTCGCGCGCAAGCCGCTCTTCGGCTATGCCTCGATGGTGTACGCCACGTCCTCCATCGCGATCCTGTCGTTCATCGTGTGGGGCCACCACATGTTCACCGTCGGCATGCCCGCGGCCGGCAACCTCTTCTTCATGTACGCGACGATCCTCATCGCGGTGCCCACGGGCGTGAAGATCTTCAACTGGATCTCGACCATGTGGCGCGGCTCGATGACCTTCGAGACGCCGATGCTGTGGGCGATCGGGTTCGTGTGCCTGTTCACGATCGGGGGGTTCTCGGGCCTGGTGCTCGCGATCGTGCCGGTCGACATCACGCTGCACAACACCTACTACGTGGTGGCGCATTTCCACTACGTCCTGGTGTCCGGCGCGCTCTTCGCCATCATGGGGGGCATCTACTTCTGGCTGCCGAAGTGGACCGGCCACATGTACAACGAGGGTCTCGGCAAGCTGCATTTCTGGCTGTCGATGATCGGCTTCAACGTGGCCTTCTTCCCGCAGCACTTCCTGGGGCTGGCGGGAATGCCGCGGCGCATCCCGGACTACGCGCTGCAGTTCACCGAGTGGAACGCGATCTCTACCGTGGGCGCCTTCATCTTCGGCTTCTCGCAGCTGCTCTTCCTCTACATCGTGATTTCCACCATCCGCCAGGGCAAGGCTTCGGAGCAGAAGCCCTGGGAGGGCGCCGACTCGCTCGAATGGACGCACCTGCCGACCCCGGTTCCCTACCATACGTTCGAAACGGCGCCGGTCATCAAGTAGGCACGGGATGAATCAGCCGCGCAAAGGGGCGATCGTGACGGGCCTGGTCCTGGCCGGGATGGCGCTCGGCATCTACCTCGTGGTCATCCTCCAGTTCGCCCGCTAGATGGACGCCCGCGCGAGTCTCGAGCTGCGCAACCGCCGGATGATGGGCAAGCTCATCGTGATCGCGGTGGGCATGCTCGGCTTCGGCTTCGCGATGGTCCCGATGTACCGCCAGATCTGCGAGGCGATCGGCATCACGCAGACGCGCGCGGTCGGCCCGGCCAACACCCAGGTGGATGCGAGCCGCGAGGTGACCGTCGAGATGCTCGCCACGAGCGCGGGCCTGCCGTGGCAATTCGAGGCGCTCGATCGCAGCGTGAAGGTGCACCCGGGGCAGCTCACCACGGTGCGCTATCGCGTGGTGAACACGCTCGGGCGCGACGTGACCGCCCACGCCAACATGAACACCGCGCCCGCGGTCGCCGCGCGCTGGGTCGAGAAGCAGGCGTGCTTCTGCTTCTCCGACCAGACGCTGCGCGCGGGCGAGTCGCGCGAGATGCAGGTGGTGTTCCGCGTGAGCGCCGATGCCCCGCGCGATCTCACCACCATCTCGCTGTCGTACACGTTCTTCGAGTCGCCGAAGGCACGGACGTGAAGCACGCGTTCAAGGCCGTGCTCTGGGGCTTTCTCGGCGTGCGCCGGCACGCGGAGTACCAGGCCGACACGCAGCGCCTCAAGCCCGCGCACGTGATCGCCGCGGGGCTGGCAGCCGCGCTCGTGTTCATCCTCGTGCTCTTCGGAATCGTGCAGCTCGTGACCAGGTAAGCGCAGTCCATAAAAGGGAACAACCGTGGCCAATACACACACTACCGGGTACTACTTCGCTCCTCCCTCGCACTGGCCGGTAGTCGGGTCGCTGGCGCTCTTCTTCCTCGCGACCGGGGGCGTCCTGCTCATGAACGGCTACGGGGTGGGATGGATGCCGTTCGCCGCCGGCTTCTTCACGCTGGTCTACATGCTCTTCGGCTGGTTCGGCACCGTGATTCGCGAAAGCGAGGGGGGCCTGTTCAACAGCCAGGTCGACATGTCGTTCCGCTGGGCGATGAGCTGGTTCATCTTCTCCGAGGTGATGTTCTTCGCGGCATTCTTCGGTGCGCTCTTCTATGCTCGCGTGTATTCGCTCCCCTGGTTGTCGGACCTCGACAACAAGCTGCTGTGGCCCGATTTCGCCGCGCATTGGCCGTCGGCGGGGCCGTACCGGCCGCCGGAGTTCACGCCTATGGGTGCGTGGGGCATCCCCGCGATCAACACGCTGCTGCTGCTCTCCTCGGGCGTGACCGTCACGTGGGCGCACTGGGCGCTCAAGAAGGGCGACCGGCAGAACCTGATCTTCGGGCTCTTCCTCACCATCCTCCTGGGCATCATCTTCATCTCGCTGCAGGCCTACGAATACATGCATGCGTATTCGGAGCTGAACCTCAAGCTGACTTCGGGGGTCTTCGGGTCGACCTTCTTCATGCTGACCGGCTTCCACGGCTTCCACGTGACGCTCGGCGTGACGATGCTGATCGTGATCCTGTTTCGCTCCGTCGCCGGCCACTTCAAGCCCGACCACCACTTCGGCTTCGAAGCGGTGTCGTGGTACTGGCACTTCGTCGACGTGGTGTGGCTGCTGCTCTTCGTGTTCGTCTACTGGGTGTAGCCGCGAGGCGCAGTTTCAGGCGAGCAATGGGGTCGGCCCCCATTGCTCCTAGAGCCCGCGCTCGGTGATCCAGCCGACGTAGTAGGACACGATTAGGATCGCGAATACCAGGTCCGAGACCGCGATCCGGATCGTGAGGGCGATCACTGCACGATTGGTCGTGCCCTTGTCCTTGTAGACGAAGTAGAGTCCCGAGAAGAGGCTCGCGAGGACGACCAACAGCAGCAGGATGATGACGATGCGCATCGGGCCTTTCTCCTTCGAACCCCGCCTGGTGACCACGGTCGCGGCTGCGGGATTCATCGCGCTCACTCTGTTCCTCGCACTCTGGCAGGTCAACCGCGCAACCGAGAAATCCGCCCGCCAGGCGCTTCTCGAGGCACGCCTGGCCGATGGGCCGGTTCGCCTCACGGGCTCGGTGCCCTCTGCGGACGCGCTCCTGTACCGGAAGGTCCGGGCGAGCGGCGAGTGGATTGCCGATCGCCAGGTGTTCGTCGACAACCAGATTCGCGACGGTCGCGCGGGTTTCCACGTGATCACGCCGCTTCGCATCGATGGCTCCCGGGACGCGGTCCTCGTGAACCGGGGCTGGATCGCGCGGGGCCGCGATTACCCGCGCGCACCGCGCGTCGACGTGCCGCAGGGGCGGGTCGAGGTCAGCGGGCTCGCCACCCGTCCGCCGGCGCGCTACCTCGAGCTCTCGCCGGACACCATTGCGGGCAACGTGTGGCAGAACCTCTCGATCGAGCGCTACCGTAGCCTCGCCGGTCTCGGGGTGCTGCCGATCGTGGTGCTGATGGATTCCGCGGCGCCGGGGCTCCAGGCCGTGCGCGAAAAGCCCGACGCCGGCATCGCGAAGCACCAGGAATATGCGCTCACCTGGTTCGCCCTCGCCGCCACCGCGCTGGTGCTCTGGATCGCGCTCAACCTTCGGCGGGTGGCGTGATCGGTCCGCGCGCGAAGCTGGCGGGTCTGGTGGCGATCTTCGCGATCCCGATCGTCGCCTCGCTCCTCGCCTATCGATTCATGCGCCCGGACGCCACGGCCAATTACGGGGAGCTGCTGTTGCCGCCTGCCGCGATCACCGCGCAGACCTTTGGTCGTGTCGAGGGCGGGCGCTTCACGTTCCCGGACCTAGGGGGCAAGTGGATCCTCGTCACCTCGGATTCGGGGGACTGCCCGGCGGCGTGCACGGAGAAGCTCACGACGCTGCGCCAGGTCCGCCTGGCGCTCGGGCGCAATGCCGGACGGGTGGCGCGGGTTTTCGTGGTGGACGATTTGCGGCTTCCGGTCCCCGGCGTGCTGCAGGGCTTCGACGGCATCGAAGTCGCGCTGACGCCCGCGGGGATGAGCTTGCCACCGGGCGCCGCGAACGATCGCGCCCACATCTACCTCGTGGATCCGCGCGGCAACGTGATGATGCGCTGGCCGGCGCGGGCCGACCGCAAGCGCATCCTCGGCGACCTGCAGCGGCTGCTGAAAGCGTCCCAGATAGGCTGATCGGCCCGGACCCCGGGTGGTTTAAAATGGCAGACTGTCCCGGGAGTTCACCTTGTCCTTGTCCGCAGCGCTCCAGCCCACGCAACCCGTCTGGGTGCAGTTCTGGCACCTCACGAAGCCGCGCGTGGTCTCGCTCATCGTATTCACCGCGGTGATTGGCATGTTGCTGGCCGCCCCCACGGTGCCGCCGCTCGGGATTCTCGCCGCGGCGACGATCGGCATCGCGTTGGTGGCGGGCGCGGCCGCGGCGTTCAATTGCCTGGTGGAGCAGAAGATCGACGCCGCGATGGCACGCACGCGCGGGCGTCCGACCGTGATCGGGACGATCTCGCATGCGCAGATCCTGCTCGCGTCGGGCGGCGTCGGCGGCTTGGGCCTCGCGATCCTCTGGCACGCGGTGAACCCCCTCACGATGTGGCTCACGCTCGCCACGTTCATGGGATACGCGGTCGTCTACACCGTGATCCTCAAGCCCGCCACCCCGCAGAACATCGTGATAGGGGGCGCTTCCGGCGCGATGCCCCCGGTGCTGGGCTGGGCCGCGGTGGCGGGCGACGTGACGTTCCAGCCGCTGCTGCTCTTCCTCATCATCTTCGCGTGGACCCCGCCGCACTTCTGGGCGCTCGCGCTATATCGACGCAAGGAGTACGAGAACGCAGGCGTCCCGATGCTCCCCGTGACCCATGGAGAGGCGTTCACCCGCCTGCACCTGCTCCTCTACACGCTGCTGATGGTGGCCGCCACGCTGCTGCCGTTCGCCACCGGGATGGCGGGCTATTTCTACCTCGGCAGCGTGCTGGTCCTGGACGCCGTGTTCCTCGGCTATTCCGTGGCGATCTGGCGCCGCTACAGCGACGCGCTCGCACGGCGCACGTTCGCCTACTCGATCTTCTTTCTCGCCATGCTGTTCGCGGCGTTGATGGTGGATCACTACCTGCCGCTCGTTTCCGGGTGAGGCCCGCCCTCGCGGCGGCGCTCGTTGTCGCGGCGCTGGCGACGGGCGGATGCGACCGGCTGCCCGGAACCGCCAGGGGGCCTTTCAAGGGCATCGACGTGACCGGCGGGGAGATGGGCGGAGAGCTGCGCCTGACCGGCCATGACGGACGCGCCCGATCGCTCGCCGATTTTCGCGGCAAGCTGGTGGTGGTCTCGTTCGGCTTTACCCAGTGCCCCGACGTCTGCCCCACCATGCTCGCGGATCTCGCGGCGGCGATGAAGCTGCTGGGACCCGAGTCGGGCGACGTGCAAGTACTGTTCGTGACGGTGGACCCGAAACGCGACAGCGAGGAGCTCTTGCGGCAGTACGTTCCGGCGTTCCATCCCGACTTCCTCGGGCTACGCGGCGATACGGCGGCGACCACCCGCGTCACGAAGGATTTCCACGTCTACGCCCACGAGCGTCCGGGCCGCGACGGCAACTACACCATGGATCACTCGGCGCAGATCTTCGTGCTCGATCGCCACGGGAAGGTGCGGCTCCTGTTCCCGCCGGGCACGCCGCCCGTGAGTATCGCCTCGGACCTTCGCGTCCTGCTCAAGTCCTAGCAAAAAAACGGGGCCCATCGGGGCCCCGTGCGGGTCGAGCGGTTTCGGCGTCAGCCGGCCGCGACGAGCTGCTTCTTCATCTTCTGCATGGCCTTCGCCTCGATCTGGCGAATGCGCTCGGCGGAAACGCCGAACTCGTCCGCGAGCTCGTGCAGGGTCTTCGGTTGCGACTCGGCCAGCCAGCGTGCCTGGATGATGCGCCGGCTGCGGTCGTCGAGGCCGCCCAACGCCTTGGCAAGGTTCTGGGCCTGGTCCATTTCGGAATGCTCGCGCTCGTAGATCTCCGCGGGGCCCTCGCCGGTGTCGGCGAGGAAGGCGATCGGCGAGACCGACTCGTCCCCGTCATCGGGGGAAGGATCGAGCGCGACGTCGCCGCCCTGGATGCGCTTCTCCATTTCGATCACGTCGCTTTCCTTCACATTCAGGGTCGTGGCGACCTGCGTGATCTCCTTCGGAGTGAGCGATGCCGTGCTCTTCTTCATGCTGCGCAGGTTGAAGAAGAGCTTGCGCTGCGCCTTGGTGGTGGCGATCTTCACCATCCGCCAGTTGCGCAGGATGTATTCGTGGATCTCGGCCTTGATCCAGTGGATCGCGAACGAGGCGAGGCGCACGCCGCGCTCCGGGTCGAAGCGCTTCACGGCCTTCATGAGCCCCAGGTTGCCTTCCTGGATGAGGTCGGCCTGCGGCAGTCCATAGCCCATGTAGTTGCGTGCGACCGATACCACCAGGCGCAGGTGCGACATCACCATGTCGCGGGCGGCATGGATGTCGTCGCTCTCCCGCAGGGCGCGTCCCAGCGCGGTCTCGCGCTCCGGCGTGAGCATCGGAATCGCATTGACCGCATGGACATAGGACTCAAGGCTCGAGACCGGCGGAAGGGCCGGCAAAGTCATCGTGGTCATCGTTGGTAGACCTCCTGGAACGATTTTAGCACTCAGGTAATTGGAGTGCTAAATCGGTAATAGGTTCCACTTTCAGGCCGACGAGGAGAACCGTCTCAGCTCGCGGCCAACCGCGATCCAGGCCCCTGATAATCCCAAAGCCGAGGCGGCCAGGACCACGCTTCCACCCTCCTGGAGGGAAAGGAAAACAACCTTCAATTCAGAGGCATAAGACGCAGTGAGGGCTTGCAGCTCATACCCAGTCCAAGCGGCCAAGGCCCCCGCAAGCCCGACAGCAGCCGCGCCGGCGAGGAGCCCCTGGACGGCGCCGTGATAAAGGAAGGGGCGCCGCACGTCGGCCGCTGTGGCGCCGACCAGCTGGCTCACCTCGATCTCGGCCCGGTGCGTGAGGACCTGGAGCCGGATCAGGTGGCCAACGACGAAAACCACGGCCGCTCCGAGGAGGATCCACGCCGCCAGGAGTGCGCGGTTCCCGAAGCGCACCCACCGGCCCAGCCGCTCGGACCATTCGAAGTCCGCAAGCACCTGGTCGACCTTGGGGAGCCGTGCCCAGTCGCCGCGCAGTTGCGTGATCCGCCCGGAGTCGGTGGTTCGAACGCGGACCGTGAACGCATGGGGCAGGGGATTGCGCTCCAGGGTGGCGAGAATCTCGGCGAGATGGGTGGTCGCTTTCAGCTCGGCCAGCGCCTGGCCGCGCGGGATGAAGCGCACGCTCGCCGCCTCCGCGTGGGACTTGAGAGCCTGCTCGATGCGCTTCACGTCCTCGTCGTTGGCGTCGATCGCGAGGTAGACGTTCACGTGCGGGTCGGTATCGAGGCCGGAAGTCGCCGCGCCGAGGCTTCGCAGCGCCACCGCGGCCACGACCGGAAGCGCGATGGCGGTGGCGAGCACGAGGATCGAAAGCGCCGAGGCAAGCGGCTGCCCCGCGATGCGGCGCAGCGCCTCGGCGAACGCGTTCAGCTGGAGCCGCAGCCAGGTCACGGGACGAGCGCGCCGGCGGCGAGGGCCACCCGGCGGCAACCGAGGCGCCCGAGGCTCGCCTCGTCGTGGGTCGAGAGCAGCACCGTCACGCCCACCTGGTTGAACGAAACGAAGAGATCCACGATTGCGCGCGCGTAGTCGGCGTCGAGGTTGCCGGTCGGCTCGTCGGCGATCAGCACGCTGGGACGGTTGACGATCGCGCGCGCGATGCACAGTCGTTGCTGCTCACCGCCCGACAGCGCCACCGGCGCCGCGCGCTCGCGTCCGAGGAGGCCGACCTTGTCGAGCGCGGCACGCACGCGCCGCGCCGCTTCCTCGCGCCCGAAGCCCGCGATCCGCAGCGGCAGCGCCACGTTATCGAACGCGCTTCGGTCGAAAAGCAGCTTGTGGTCCTGGAACACGAAACCGATGCGCCGGCGCAGGACCGCGAGAGCAGTCTCGCCGAGGGCGCCCAGGTTCTGCCCATTGACCACCACCGTGCCGCTCGAGGCGCGCTCGATGCCGGCGGCGAGCTTGAGGAGCGTGGATTTGCCCGCGCCCGAATGGCCGGTGACCGCGACCATCTCGCCCGCGGGGATCTCGATCGAGACGCCGCGCAGCGCCTCGTGGCCGCCCGGATAGCGCTTGGCGACGGCGGAAAACTGGATCACGCGAAGAGCGCGTCCACGAACTCGCTCGCCACGAAGGTTCGCAGGTCCGCGGCCTTCTCGCCGATGCCGATGAAGCGAATCGGGACCGGGTGCTCGCGCGCGATCGCGGCGATCGCGCCTCCCTTTGCGGTGCCGTCGAGCTTGGTGACCACCAGGCCGGTGAGTCCGAGCGCATCGTCGAACGCCTTCACCTGGCGCACCGCGTTCTGCCCGTTGTTGGCGTCGATCACCAGCAGCGTCTCATGGGGCGCGGTGGGATCGGCCTTGGCCATGACGCGCTTCACCTTGCGGATCTCGTCCATCAGGTGCAGCTGCGTGGGTAGGCGCCCCGCGGTATCCGCGAGGACCACGTCGATGCCCTTGGCGCGCGCCGACGCGATGGCGTCGAAGATCACCGCCGCGGAGTCGCCCTTCTCCTGCGCGATGACGGTCACGTTGTGGCGCCGGCCCCACTCGGCGAGCTGCTCGACGGCGGCGGCGCGAAACGTGTCGCCCGCCGCGAGCAGCACCGACTTGCCCTGCGACTGGAAGAGGTGCGTGAGTTTCGCGATCGTGGTGGTCTTCCCGGCGCCATTCACGCCCGCGAGCAGGATCACGAAGGGCTTGGGCCGGTCGGCCACGAGCGGTTTCTCCAGCGGGGCGAGCAGCGCTACCAGCGCCGACCTGAGCTCGGCTTCGAGCGCGCCGCCATCCTCGAGGCGCTTGTCGCGCTGCGCGCGGCGCAGCCGCTCGATCAGCGACGCGGTGGCCGCGACGCCCACGTCGGCCGCGATCAGCTGCGCTTCGAGTTCCTCGTAGAGGGCCTCGTCGATGATCGGGCGCGCACGCAGCACGCCAAGGGCCTTGGACCAGCGCGAGCGGGTGAGCTCGAGGTCCTTGCGCAGCAGGGTTTTGAGGGATTGCATGGGAACTGCGGGCGGTAAACGAAACATTTTACGGTATGATTCGCCCGACGATGACCGCCCTCTCGAGCGGCCGCAACCGCGTCCGCATCATCGCCGGCAAATGGCGCAGCCGCATCGTGAAGTTTCCGGCGGCAGCGCAACTGCGACCCACCCCCGACCGTGTCCGCGAAACCCTGTTCAACTGGCTCGGCCAGCGCCTCGATGGATCGGCCTGCCTCGACCTCTTCGCCGGCAGCGGCGCGCTCGGCTTCGAGGCGTTGTCGCGCGGGGCCGGCCGCGTGGTGATGGTGGAGCGCGATCGCAGCGTCGTCGCGGGCCTGCTTGAATCGGCGCTCGCCCTGGGGGCCGAGGGGCTCGAGGTGGTCGAGAGCGAGTCGCTCGCCTACGTGCTTCGCCCGGGCGAGCGCTTCGACGTGGCGTTCGTCGATCCCCCCTATGCGACCGACCTCGCCGTGCGCACGCTCGAGGTACTCCCCCGGCGCCTGAACCCCGGCGCGCGGGTCTACGTCGAGACCGCCGCCCCGTTCGAGGCGGCCGCCCCATGGCGCAAGTTGCGCGAAGACCGCGCCGGGGCGGTACGCTATGCCCTCCTGGAGCTCGCGACCTCATGACCATACGCGCCGTCTACCCCGGCACTTTCGACCCGATCACCAATGGGCACGAGGACCTGATCCAGCGCGCCTCGCGCCTCTTCAACGTGGTGGTGGTGGGCGTTGCCCACAGCCAGGCGAAGCGCCCGTTCTTCGCGCTCGACGAGCGCGTTGGCCTCGCTACCGAGGTACTCGCACCCTACAAGAACGTCACCGTGCTGGGATTCACCGGGTTGCTCACCGAGTTCGTGCGCGAGCAGGATGCCACCGTGATCCTGCGGGGATTGCGCGCGGTCTCGGACTTCGAGTACGAGTTCCAGCTCGCGGGGATGAACCGGCGCCTGGCCCCCGGCGTGGAGACGCTCTTCCTCACGCCGTCGGACAAATACCTGTTCCTGTCGGCCACGATCGTGCGCGAGATCGCGGTGCTGGGCGGGGACATTACCGCGTTCGTGCATCCGCTCACCGCCGAACGCATGCGCGCGAAGACCGGGCGGCCGGACGGCGACTGAGATGGCGCTCAGGATCACCGACCAATGCATCAACTGCGACGTGTGCGAGCCCGAGTGCCCGAACGCGGCGATCTCCATGGGCCCCGAGATCTACGTGATCGATCCGGGCAAGTGCACCGAGTGCGTCGGGCATTTCGACAAGCCGCAGTGCCAGGAGGTGTGCCCGGTGGACTGCATCCCGCTCGATCCCGAGCATGAGGAGAGCCGCGAGCAGTTGGCCGCCAAGTACGAGAGGCTGACCCTCACATCGGCCTAGGCGGGCGCAGCCACGGGCTCGCGCTCCACGGCGAGCATCGCCGCCATGCCCTGGTGGTGCACCTCCCACTCCCCGAGGTGTGCCTCGACACTCGCGGCGAGGACCCTCAACTCCTCCAGCCGCTCCACCAGGTCGGTCTCCGCATTCTGGATCCGTCCCATGCCCTCGATGCGGCTGTTGCTCTGCTCCTGGAATGCGGTGAGCTGAGCGTCGAGCGGACGCACGAATCCGTTCAGCCACGTGCGCACTTCGCGGTCGGCGATCTCGAAGACGTGCACCACCTTGAGCACTACGGTGTCGAAGAAGAGCGACGAGAGCGTCGATCGCCGGCGCGTGAGCAGGCTTCCCGCGCCCTTGAAATCGCGCGCGCAGCGCTGCTCCAGCCGGTCGATCTCGATGAAGAACCGGTCGGTTGCGAAGTCCGGCACCTCGACCGTGGCGATCTGGTAGTCGTCGGCGAACTTGCGGCTCACCGTTCCCATCATCGCGCGCGCCTCGCCGATCACGGCCACCGAAGCGCGAAGGCGCTCGCGGGCCTCCTTGAAGAAGTGGTCGAGCGACTGGCCGATGCCGCTGGAAAACGAGCTCGCCTGTACCGCCACGCGGGTGGCGACCCCCGCCGTGCGGACCACGTTCGGGTCGAGCAGCTTGGTCAGCGCGTCGACGTTGCGGTTGTGGACGGTGCGCATCCCCATCATCATCGCGCGCGCCTGCTCGATGCGCGTGCGCTCCGAGGCCGCCTTGCGCGCAAGGGCTTCCACCAGCTTCTGGTTGCGGCCCTGCAGGGCCACCAGCTCCTCGAGCTGTTCGCGGGAAAACGCGAGGCGGCTGTCGATGAGCGCGCGCGACTCCGCGAACGCCGAGCGGGTCTCCGCGCGAACCGCCGCGGCGTGGTCGAGGCGCCGCTGCTGGACCAGGCCCTTGGCAAGCGCCTGCTCGAGCCGGTAAAGGCGGCTCTTGATCAGCCCGTCGCGGTCGTCCTGGATCTTGGCGACCAGGCCCTGCTTGGCCGACAGGGCGAAGACGCGCGCGGGCGCCACGTGCAGCGCCTCGGCGCTCGACTTCACCTGCCTGTCGATCTCCGAGAGCACCTGGGTCTCGGGCTTGAAGCCGTCGCGCAGGCCGTCGATCTTGTTCAGCACCACGTAGCAGCTCTGCTCGATGCCGTGGATCGTCTCGATGTGCTCGTTCCAGAGCTCGCGGTCCGTGCGCGTGACCCCGGTGTCCGCGCCCAGCATGAACACGATGGCCGCGGCGTCGGGAATGCGGTGAACGGTGAGCTCGGGCTCCGCGCCCATGGTGTTGTGCCCCGGCGTATCGAGGATCGTGAGGCCGCTTTCCAGCAGCGGGTGGGGAAAATTGATGACCGCGTAGCGCCAGCGCGGGATCTCCACGCGATCGCCGGGCTCCACGGCGAGGCCGAGGTTGACCGCCACCGGCCCGGCAACCGTCATCGATTCCGCGATCACCTTGCAAGCTTCGGCCACCGACTCGGGATGGGCGGGGTCGAGCGGCACTTCCTTCCAGGTGTCGATTTCGGAGATGAACTCGCGCAGCGCCTTCGGGCTCTCGCGCGTGCCGATCGGAAGCAGGCGGATCGAGGGCGGGCGTGCCGGGTCCCACAGGATCTCGGTGGGGCAGAGCGTGGTGCGGCCCACGCCCGAGGGCAGCAGCCGCGTGCCGAGGTCGGCGAAGAAGAGCGCGTTGATGAGCTCGGTCTTGCCGCGGGAGAACTCGGCCACGAATGCGATCGTCAGGCGCTCGGACAGGAGCCGGCGCTCCAGGTGCGCGAGGCGCGCGCTCGTCTGCTCGTCGAGGAGGCGATTCACGATGCCCCAACGGCGAAATCCCGCCAGCGCCTCGGAAGCGGAGGAGCGCCAGCGCTTGAGCTCGCCGAGGTGCGCCTCGAAGGCGTCCGCGGGAATCGTCCAGGTGCCGGTGGAACTCATCGCTGGCACACCGGGCAATAGAACGTCGAGCGCTGGCCCTGGCGAAGGGCGCGGATCGACGTGCCACAGCGGATGCACGGTGCGCCTTCGCGGCCGTAGACCGCGCACTGGCCCCGGAAATAGCCGGGCGCGCCGTCGGCGGATGCGAAATCGCGCAGCGTGGTTCCGCCGGCGGCGAGTGCGGCCTCGAGCGTTTCGCGTACGGCGGCCGCGAGGCGATCCCAGCGAGCGCGCGAGATCCGCCCGGCGCTTCGCAGCGGATGGATGCCCGCGCGGAACAGGGCCTCGGACGCATAGATGTTGCCCACGCCCGTCACGATGCGCCCGTTCATCAGGAACTGTTTGACCGCGACGCTGCGACCGCGCGCAAGCCGGGCGAGCGCCTCACCGGTGAACTCCGGCTCGAGCGGCTCGAGGCCGAGCCCGCGGAGCAGCGCGTGGCGCGCCGGGTCCCGCATCCAGAGGACGGCACCAAAACGCCGTGGGTCGGTGAGACGCAGGACCTGGCTTCCCTCGAGCTGGACGTCGACATGGTCGTGGAGGCGCACCGGTGCGTCGTCGGGAAGCAGCGACAAGCGTCCGGACATGCCCAGGTGCACCAGCAAATGGCCGTTCTGCAAGTCGAAGAGCAAGTACTTGCCGCGCCTGCGGATCGCGGTGAATTCCTCGCCCCGCAGCTTTCCCCCCAGGTCGCGGGTCACCGGCCAACGCAGGCTGCGATTGCGCACCACAGCGCCCCGAATTCGGCGGCCGAGAAGGTGCGGCAGCAGGCCGCGGCGCGTCGTCTCGACCTCGGGCAGTTCGGGCATGGGAGGAATCATGCCAGAGGAGTCCTACAAGTCCATGCGGCGGATGCTTACAAATGCCCGAATCGTTCTATGATGGGCCTCACGTTGCGGCTGGACCGCGGCAAGCGGGAGCACCGAAAATGGCTTTCAGGGTCTGGTGGGGCGGGGCGTTGGCGATCTTGGCCCTTGCGGCCGCTCCGGTGCTGGCAAGCGACGACGACGGCGACGACGACGCCGAATCCGTCGATGCGGACGAAAGCTCGGCCTCGGCCGACGCCGTCTTCGAGTTCCTGGTCGCGGAGCTTGCCGCACAGCGCGGCGACATCGAAGGCGCGCTGTCGATCTACCACCGCATGGCCCGCGAGCTGCGCGACGCCCAGGTGGCCAAGCGGGCCGTCGAGATCGCGATCCGGGCGCGTGCCTTCGGTCCGGCCCTCGAGAGCGCCACCCTGCTGCTCGAGCTCGACCCCACCTCGTCCCTCGCGCGCGAGATCGTCTCGGCGCTTCTTGCGAGCGAGGGCGACCTCACCCGCGCACGCGACACCCTCACCGCCGCCTTCGACAAGAACGCCAACCGCGCCGGCATGCTGATGCAGTTGCCGCACCTGTTCGCCAAGTTCAGCGACAAGGCGGCGGTGCTCGAGGCGACCCGCCACATCGCGACGCGCTATCCCGAGATGCCCGAGGCGCATTACGCGATCGGCGTCGCGGCGCTCATCGCCACGAATTTCGAGATAGCCGGTGCTGCCGCGGAGCAGGCTCTCGCCATGCGCCCGTCGTGGGACCAGGGCGCGATCCTGAAGGCGCAGGTGCTGCGCAAGGTGGCGCCCGATTCCGTGATCGGCTTCTACCGCGATTTCCTCGCGAGCCACCCCGCCTCGCTCGAAGTGCGCATGCAGCTCGGTCGCGAGCTCGCCGGGGAGCGCAAGCTCGCCGAGGCGCGCGACCAGTTCCGCGAAGCCGAGAAGCTCGCGGCCAAGGATTCGCAGCCCGCCTACGCGATCGGCCTGCTGTCGCTGCAGCTCGAGGACTTCGGCGACGCGCAGGGTGCGTTCACGCGCGCCCTCAAGCTCGGCTATCGCGAGCCCGCCGCAATCTACCTGGGGATGGGCCAGGCCGCCGAGGGCCTGAAGCGCTTCGACGAGGCGATCGGCTGGTATCAAAAGGTGGAGTCGGGGGATCGGATTCGCGCCCAGCTGAAGGTTGCGACCCTGATCGCGCGCCAGCAGGGACTGGCGGCAGGTCGGGAGTACCTGCGCCGCATCGAGCCGAGCTCGGGCGATGACCGCGTGCAGATGATCCAGGTCGAGGCGCAGCTGCTGCGCGACGCCAAGGCGTGGCGCGAGACCTTCGAGATGCTGACCACCGCGGTGGCGCAGTTTCCCGATTCGTACGAGCTGCTCTACGACCGCGCCATGGCCGCCGAGCGCGTCGACCGGATCGACGTGCTCGAGGAAGACCTGCGCCGCGTGATCAAGATGAAGCCGGATTACGCGCACGCCTACAACGCGCTCGGCTACACGCTTGCCGAGAAGACCGACCGGCTCGCCGAGGCGCGTGAGCTGATCGAGAAGGCCTACAAGCTCTCGCCCGAGGACCCCTTCATCCTCGACAGCCTCGGCTGGGTGTCGTATCGCCTCGG
>JANMYH010000099.1:0-9250 GCA_031381925.1 Burkholderiales bacterium
CCTCTCGGGGATGGGACCGCTGCACGGCCCGGTCACGGTGGGCGGGAAGGTCTTTGCGGGCCTCTACGCGCTCTTCTCGGGCTTCGCCGTGCTGGGCATCGCCGCGGTGATCTTGGCGCCCATCGTGCACCGCATCTTCCATCGGCTGCACATCGCCGACACGGACGAAGGTCCCCGCACCTAGAAGGCGATGCGAAGCTTCATGTGCCTTCCATCAGGAGCAGCCGCCCGTTGCTGTTGGCGCGGCGCAGCGCCTTGGGCTTCTCGTACTCCGGGGAATCCCACCACTTGCGCGCGGCCTCGGGCGTGGGAAACTCGATCAGGACGCGGCGGCGCTCGGGCCATTCGCCTTCGAATGCGTGGCAGGGGGTCCCGCGGACCAGGAACCGCCCGCCATACTTCTGGATCGTGGCCGGCACCATCGTGGTGTAGGCCTTGTAGCCCTCGGGGTTGGTGATCTCGATCTCGGCGAGCACGTAAGCGGGCATTTTTTTCGTCCTTGGCGGATTTCGAAGGGAATTTGTGGCGAGATCGTACCTCGAAATACCATGAGCCTTCCCATGGACCCATCGACCGACCGCATCGAGCACCGCGAGTCCGGCGGACGCGGCGAGTTCTTCATCGAGCGCGACGGCAAGCGCGTCGCCGAGCTCACCTATTCGGTCGTGGGGGCCGACGCGGTGGCCGGGCACACCTGGGTGGATCCGAAGCACCGCGGCGGCACCCTTGCGCCGAGCCTCGTGACCGCGCTGGTCGACTGGGCGCGCCGCGAGCACCGCATGGTCGTTCCGGTGTGCTCCTACGTGCGCAGCGTCTTCGGACGGCACGCGCAGTACGCAGACATCTGGAAGAAATGACTCAGAGGCGCTCGTAGGCGAGCCGCACCGGCTCGGCGCCGTGGATCTTCTCCAGCCGGCGCACGATGAAGTGGCCGCGAGCCATGTCCTGGTAGTGGCCGATGAAGATCGTGTTGATCATCGCCCCGCCCGCGGCGCCGATCACCGGAATCATCTGCGCGGCGCTCTTCTGCGACACCACGATGCCGAAGCGGGATGCGATGAGCGCCACCAACCGCAGGAGCGCCGGTGCCCCGCCCTTCGACAGCCCCTTCTCGGCCAGGTACTTCGAGGCCTCGGTGACCGCGGTGGCAAGCGCCGAGCGCGCGGCAAAGTAGGTGGACTCGGCCGCGTTGTCGCGCGGATCCCGCGTGCTGCCGAGCGCGAACACCGAGAGGCAGGCGAGCTTGGTGTCGATATGGCGCGGATCCTCGCCCTCGGCCGAGGCGATGTCGGCGATCGATCGCAGGATGAGCGTCGTCGACACCGGCAGCTCGATGCCGATTGCCGCGATGCCGAACGCTCCGCCGATCGCCCCGGAGGTCGCCGCGCCCAGCTTGTGCATCCGGTCGCTCGAGGCCGACGGGCGCTTCGCCCCGAGCGTGCGGACCGCGACGTCGAGCGCCTTCATGAGCGCGGCCTCGGTGGCCGCGTGGATCGACTTCTGGAGCCGCGCGGGCAGCATCTTCATTCCCCTTTCCACGGGCGATCCGAGCATCGCGGAAAACTTCGCGGCGACACCGGGGTTTTCGAGGAATTTCTTGGCGCGCCGGAGATCGGCGAGCTCCTCGCGGGAAAAGGCGGCCATCAGAACGCGTAGGCGACGGTGAGCCAGGTCTTGCGGATGCGCGGCGCGGGGCTTCCCGCGCCCGGGTCGTAGCGCGCGTGCTGCAGCCTCAGGGTCACGCTGGGCAGCGCTTCCCAGGCCACGGCCACGTCCTTCTCGCGACCGTAGTCGAGGCCGCCGAAATCGCTCTTGAAGCGATGCGCTTCGCCGTAGAAGGAGACGCGTCCCACGGCATGGCGCGCCGTGAGCCAGGAATCGCGCAACCCGGCTCGCGGCGTGGTGAAGAAATGCAGGGTCCAGCCGTTGAACGCATAGAAGTCCGTAAGCGGCATCTGCATTCCGTACTGACCCCGGTTGCTGCCCTTGGTTTCGTGGTCGGCCCGGACCGTCCAGGTGTCGGTCGCGAGGCCCGCCCCGACCCGCCAGTAGCGCGCGTCGATGCGCGCATCGCCGCCCGCGTGCGCCTTCTGTTGCGCAACCTCGGCGAGGAACGGAACCTCGATCGGCCCGCCGCGCCTCAGCGCGCCTTCGGCGCGCATCCCCACCACTCGATACGAGTTGTCGGCGAAGCCGGTGAAGTTCGCGGTCTGCGGCTGGTCATGGAAATACGCATACGCGGAGAGTGCCTGGCCGGGCAACGGATTCCAGGCGGCGTTCAGGATGCCGAGCTTCAAGTCCGCGGTCTCGCCCGAGGTGTCGCGCACGCGCCGGAAATAGCCTGCCTGCAGCTCGGCGTTGGCGAACGCGGCGTAGGTGGCGCGCACCCCGTCGAAGAGCTGCGGGATCTGGCGGAAATCGTTGTCGCTCACCCAGCGCTGGTTGTCGACGCGTACGACCTGGCGGCCGACCTTCACGCGCAGGCCCTCGATGCCCGCGTACTCGACGTGCACCTGGTTCACACCCGTGAAGCGGGGATCCG
This sequence comes from Burkholderiales bacterium, assembly GCA_031381925.1. Lineage (GTDB taxonomy): Bacteria > Pseudomonadota > Gammaproteobacteria > Burkholderiales > Usitatibacteraceae > Usitatibacter. Next base: position 2,543 of record JANMYH010000099.1, read on the forward strand.
GCAGGAGGGGATAGGGAGAGGTCGCGAACTGGCCGGGATCGTCATTGAAGCGCTTGTGACCCAAATGGTCAGCGTGGATCGCTTCGAGGGTGAATCGCAGGCCATGCCAGGAGGCCGAACGCCACCCCGCGATCGCCCGGACCGTGCCGCCCTCGGTACGGTTCGGCCGGTCGCTCTCGTCGATGCGGTTGTAGCGGGGCCGCAGCTCGAGCGAGAGGCGGCCCCGGGAAAGGGCATCTCCGAAGCCGGGTTCAACGTTACCGATGTCGTTATCCGCCCCAGCGGCGGCGGCCGGGAGCATCGCCAGCGGCGCTACAATCAACCAACCCGTCATCCGGCCCATCGAGGCAGTCTCCCGCAGGTTACCGACGATGTCCAGACTGACGCTCGCCTTCTGCCTCGTCCTCGCCGCAAGCGGGGCCCGGGGCGCCTCTATCGAAGTGCGCGCCCGGGATGCGAACGGCCTGCCGGTGGCCGATGCCGCGGTCTACGCGATCGCCTCCGCCGGCCCGACCGAGACCCGGTCGGCGCGCGCCACCCTCGAGCAGGCCGATCGCGAGTTCGTGCCCTACGTGAGCGTGATCCAGCAGGGCACGACCGTGACCTTTCCGAACCGCGACCCGATCCTGCACCACGTCTACTCGTTCTCTCCCGCCAAGGCCTTCGAGATCAAGCTCTATACCGGCACATCGCCCAGCGAGATCCTGTTCGACAAGGGCGGCGTGGTCACGCTCGGATGCAACATCCACGACTGGATGATCGCCTATATCGTGGTGGTACCGACGCCGCATTTCGGTCGCACCGACGCCGCCGGGGTCGCGCGCCTGCGCGACCTGCCCGCGGGCAGCTACGAGGTGCGCGCGTGGCACCCGCAGCAGCGCGCGGCCCTGGTCCCGCATGCGTTCTCGCTGGATCCCGCCGCGCACGCCACCGCCGTCTTCACTTTCGACGTCGTGCCACGCAAGCCCAAGTTCAAGCCGCCCCTGGACCGGCTCAAGTACTGATGGCGGCGCCGCGCCCCGGCAATCCGCTCACCGCGCGGCTCTCGAGCCTGGGCTCGCGGCTGGTGATCTTCTTCGTGGTGCTGCTGGTGCTGGTGCAGGGCCTGGGTGCCTTCCTGGTGATCGAGGCCAACTCCCAGATCGCGCGCCAGACCATCGCCCAGGAGCTCGAGCAGGGCGAGCGCGTGTTCCGCCAGCTCCTGGCGCAGAACCAGGCCCGGCTCGAGCAGGGGGCGGCGATCCTCTCGGCGGACTTCGCGTTTCGCCAGGCGATCGCCACCAACGACATCGGCACCATCGTCTCGGTGCTGCGCAACCACGGAGCGCGCGTGGGAGCGACGGTGATGACCCTGGTGTCGCTCGACAAGTCGGTGATCGCCGACACCCAGGACGGCGCGCGCGAGGGAAAGCCGTTCCCGTTTCCCGCTCTGGTGGATACCAGCGCATCTTCCGGCAAGGCGTCCTCGATCGTCCTGAGCGGCGATCGGCTGCACCAGCTGGTCGTGGTTCCGGTGCTCGCCCCCGATCCGATCGCCTTCGTCGGTCTTGCCTTCGAGGTCGACGACGCCACGGCGCGCGAGCTGAACCAGCTCACCGCGCTCGAGGTCTCGTTCCTCAGCCGCAAGGGACAAGCCGGCTGGCACATCCACGCCTCGACGTTGCCGGCGGGGCTGCGCGAGCCCCTCGAGCGCGCCCTCTCGGCAAGCATCGCGGCGAGCCCGCTGCGCGAGCTGGATCTGATGGGCGAGCAGTACGAGACGCGGCTTGCCGAGCTCGCCTCGGCCGAGCAGGCGGGCGTGGTGGCGGCCCTGCAGAAGCCGCTGGCCGTGGGGCTCGCGCCCTTCCGCCGCATCAGCGCGGCATTCTTCTGGCTGGCGCTCGCCGGCCTCGCGATGCTGGTCGCGGGCAGCCTGCTCATCGCGCGCAGCATCACGCGCCCGGTGGCACGCCTGGCGGAAGCGGCGCAGCGCGTGCAGCAGGGCGACTACACGCGCCACGTCGATCCCCGCCGCGGCGACGAGATCGGCAAGCTCGCCGACAGCTTCAACCACATGCTCGACGGCATCGAGAGCCGCGAGAAGGAGATCCTGCGGCTCGCCTACGTGGACGGGCTCACGGGCCTGCCCAATCGCGCGATGTTCAACGAGCAACTCGAGCAGGCGGTGCGCACCGCGCGGCGCGCGACCCAGCCCCTCGCGGTGCTGCTTTTCGACATGGATCGCTTCAAGGCGATCAACGACACGCTCGGCCACCCGGTGGGCGACCAGGCACTGCGCGAGGTGGGCGCGCGGGTGCGCAAGACGTTACGCGATTCCGACGTGGTCGCGCGCCTCGGCGGCGACGAGTTCGCGATCCTGCTCGCCACCGGAAGCTCGGAGCACGCGATGCGCCTGGTGGCGGACAAGATCCTGAAGGCGCTGGAGGACCCCCTGGTGATCGAGGGCCAGTCGATGGATATCGCGGCGAGCATCGGGATCGCCCGCTTCCCGGAGCATGGTGCGGATGCGAACGCGCTGGTCCGCGCCGCCGACGTGGCGATGTACGCGGCCAAGCGCGGCAAGATCGGCTACGCGGTCTACGACCCGGCGCACGACGAGCGGCGCCAGGAATTCCTCACCCTCCTGGGGGAGCTGCGACGCGCGGTCGAGGCGGGGGAGCTGGTGCTGCACTACCAGCCCAAGATGAGCCTCGCCGAGAACCGCGTGTGCTCGGTCGAGGCGCTGGTGCGCTGGCGCCATCCGCAGCGCGGTTTCGTGCCGCCGTCGGAGTTCATCCCGTTCGCCGAGCAGACCGGCTACATCGGCGCGATCACCCGCTGGGTGCTCACTCGCGCCATCGAGCAGTGCGGCAAATGGCATCGCGCCGGCCTCGGAATCAGCATGAGCGTGAACATCTCGGCGCGCGACCTGCGCACCGAGGATTCGCTGGTGCAGTACGTGTGGGCCGCGCTCATCGCCGCCGAGCTTCCGCCCGGGATGCTGTGCCTCGAGGTCACCGAGAGCGGCCTGATGGACGATCCGCGCAGCGCCGAATCGACGCTGCGCAAGCTCCGCGACCTGGGCATCATGACCTCGATCGACGACTACGGCACCGGTTATTCGTCACTCGCCTACATCAAGCAACTCGCGGTGAACGAGCTCAAGATCGACCGCGCGTTCGTGGCCGGGATGGAAGCCGACCAGCGCAATGCCGCGATCGTCCGCTCCACCATCGAACTGGGGCACAACCTCGGCCTCACCGTCGTGGCCGAGGGTGTGGAGACCGACCACGAGGTGGCGGAGCTGCGCCGCTTCGGCTGCGACACGGCGCAGGGCTTCCACTTCGCCCGGCCGATGACCGCCGAAGCGCTCGAGGGATGGCTAGGCGGTGCGCGCGAGCTCGGGGCGGGCAGTGGCGGCCTGCGCGCTGCCGGCGCCGCCAGCGCTGCCGGGGACCGGTAAGCCCGACTTGAAAGCGGAGTAGCGCCGCAGGGCTTCGGCCACTTCGTGGCGCAGGGACTTCGCGCTGACCGGCTTGGGCAGGAAGCGGAAGATCTGGGCCTTGTTGATGAGCTCGATGCCGAGCTCGGAGTCGGGCTCGTCGGCGAGCAGGATGGTGAGCACCCCGGGCCGCTTGGCCTTCACCTGCTTGAAGAGCGCGACCAATCCATCCATCCCCGCACCCAGGTCGGCGACGATCGCGGCGATCTCCTGGCCGTGCAGGGCCTTGGCCGCCTCGGCGGGCGAGGTGACCTGGATCACCCTGGCGGCCCCGGCGAGCAGGCGTTCCAACCCGCGCCCCAGGCTTTCCTTCGGATCGATGACCAGCAGGGAGCCCGCGCTGCGCGCCGATTGCGGCTGCGGCCCGCGCTGCGACTTCGCGGAATGTCCGAGCGCTGCGTTGACGGCGTCGGCCACGTCGCGGCGCAACTCGTCGTTGTCCCAGGGCTTCTTCACGAAGCGGAAGATCTCGCCCTCGTTGATCGATCCCACGAGGGAGGCGAGGTCGGTATAGCCGGTCAGCAGCAGGCGCAGCGCCTCCGGTGCGATCGCCCGCACCTGGCGCAGGAGCTCCACGCCGGTCATGCCCGGCATGCGCTGGTCGCTCACCACGACCTGCACGCCGCCACGACGGACGATCTCGAGCGCGGCTTCGCCGCCGGAGGCCGTGAGCACGAAATACTCCTGGCGGAAGAGCGCGCGCAGCCCGTTGAGGATGCGCTCGTCGTCGTCCACGAAGAGCACGCGCGGCCGGCTGTCGGTGAGCGGCGCTTCCGGTGCCGCAACGACCGCGGCAGGAGCGGCGGCGGGAGGCTCGGCGGGTGCAGGAGCCGCGACCGGTGCCTTGGGAATCGCCTTGGCGTTCTGCGCGAACGCGGGCGGTGCCGCGGGCCTGGGCACGGGCGCGGTCGAGATCGGCTCGAGCGGGCGCCCGACGGTTTCCTGGAGCCCGAGCCGCAGGCCCTCGGCGAACTCCGTGGCGGTCGCGAAGCGCTCGGCGGGATCCTTCGACAGCGCCTTCTGGATCACCCAGTCGAGCTGCCACGCGATCCGGTTGTTGTACGACGACGGATCCGAGGGGCGCTCCTGCGAGACGCGGTGCGCGAGCTCCTCGGGAGTGCCGGTGAACGGCAGCTTGCCGGTCACCAGCTGGTAGACGATCGCACCCGCCTGGTAGACGTCGGTGCGCGTCGTGAGCTGACCGTCGCCGAACTGCTCCGGCGCGCGGTAATGGAGCTCGGGCTCGGGCCCGGCGAGCAGGACCGAGACGCCGAAGTCGGTGACCTTCAGGCGGGCATCAGGCCCGAGGATCAGGTTCGAGGGCTTGAGGTCGCGGTGCACCGCGCCCTTGGCATGGGCGGTCGCGAGGGCCTCGAGCATCGGGCGCGCGATGTCCCAGACGTTGCGAAGCTCGGGATGCGCGTCTTCCTTGAGCAGCGCCGACAGCGGCTTGCCCTCGCACAGCTCGCTCACCACGCCCACCGCCTTGTCGTTCTCGATGACTTCGAGAGTCGTGGCGATGGCGGGATGCTCGAGGCGTGCGAGCGCCTGTGCGTACTTGCGGAATGCAGGCAGCGCCGCGGCATTGAGCAGCGTGCGCGGGATGACCTTGATCGCCACCGGGCGCTGGTCGTCGCTGTCGGTGCCGCGGTAGACCGCGGCGCGCGAGCCCCGGCTCACCAGCGCGACGATGTCGTACTTGCCGATTCGCTTGGCGGTGCTCATGCCGAGACACTCTCGGGCTCGAGCGCCGGGCGGCCGAGATCCTCGGGCGGTTTGATCGGCAACACGACGGTGAAGGTCGAGCCGGTTCCCACCTCGGAGCGCACGTCGATGCGCCCGCCATGCTGGGTCGCGATCTTGTGGGCGATGGTCAACCCGAGGCCGGTGCCCTTGCCGACCTCCTTGGTGGTGAAGAACGGGTCGAAGATGCGCGGCATCGCCTCGGGCGGGATGCCGCGGCCGTTGTCGGCCACCTCGATGGCGATGTGGTCAGCGCCTTCGCGGCGGGTGGTGAGGGTGATGATGCCGCGCGGCTTGTCGATGGCCTGCGCCGCATTGGTCACCAGGTTGAGGAGGACCTGGTTCACCTGCGAGGGCGAGCAGGTGATCGAGGGAATGTCCTCGAGGCGCTTCTCGACGTCGATTTTTCGCAGCACCGAGTTGGCGATGAGGAGTGTCGCGCGCACCCCTTCGTTCACGTTGAAGCTCGCGACCTTGCTGCGGTCCAGGCGCGAGAAGTTGCGCAGGTTGGCCACCAGCTCGGAGATCTGCTCGATGCCGTGCAGGCCGTCGCGGGTGAGTGTGTCGAGGTCCTGGAGCACCTGGTGGCGGGAAAGCTGCTCGAGGCGCGACGACAGGGCCCCGTAGACGCGCTCGAGCTCGGCGGGATCGGGTGAGGTCGCTTGCAGGACCGTGAGCAGCGCCTCGGCCTGCGTGACCGCGTCGCGCAGCTCCGGCAGCCGGTCGCGCAGCAGCGAGACGCTGTTCTTCGCGTAGGCGAGCGGCGTGTTGATTTCGTGCGCGACGCCCGCCACCAACTGGCCGAGCGACGACATCTTCTCGGACTGGACGAGTTGCGCTTCCGATTCCTGCAGGCGGCGCATCGCGGACTCGAGCTCGCGCGTGCGCTCCGAGACCCGCGCTTCCAGGTTCTCGTTGGCCTCGCGCAGCTGCGCCTGGGTCGTGGCGACGCGCAGGCCGAGGTGGCCCACGCCGATCAGCAGCGCAGCGGCGTAGGCGAAGAGGTATATGCGCCAGCGGTCTTTCTCGTCGAGCGCCGACTCGATGGACTTGGCGAGCGAGCGCGCCAGCAGCTCCACGCGGCCGCCGACGGTCATGAACGTGAACTTGCGCCACGCTTCAGCCTCGGCGGAGCGCGCGCCGAGGAATTCGCGCGTGGCAGCCTCGGCGCGGCGTGCCGCCGTTGCGGCCTGCGGATCGGCCGCGGCTGCGGGCACCAGGGCGGCGAGGCGCGATTCGCTCTCGCGCTCGACCTCGGCCTGGGACTCGATGTCGGCGTTGCGGACCGCGGCGCGCACCTGCTCGACCTGGGCCACGAGAGTGGAGGCCGCGTCCGAGCCGCAGGCGCGAGACGTGGCCGCCTGCAGGAGCAGGGCCGCGTAGGTGTCGCGCGCGGCGGAGAGCGCTTCCAGGGTGCGGCGGTGCGCGGCGCGCAGCGCGCGAAACGCGCTCTCCTTCTGCGCCATCCCCGCCCGCAGCGCCGG
>JANMYH010000128.1:0-5746 GCA_031381925.1 Burkholderiales bacterium
CGCCCGGTGATCCTCGACGAGATCGTGTTCGAGGCGAGCCAGTTTCCCGGGCTCACGCTCGCCGAGCTCGAGGAATTCAATGGCTCCGTCTACAGCTTCTACGAGTCGGTCTTCGGCGTGCGCATGATTCGCGCCGAGGAGCGGCTGCGCGCGGTGGCCGCCGATGCGATGGCGGCCGCGCACCTCAAGGTCGCCGCCGGGGCACCGCTGCTATGTGTCGACCGCATCGCGTTCACCTATGGCGACAAGCCGGTCGAATGGCGCCGTGGACTGTGCGTGACCGAGGGCTTCTCCTACTTCAATGAGCTGTCCTGATAAAATCGAAGTCTGCCGACAGGAATAACAACATGAGCTCCGCGCCGAAGCCGCGCCCCAAATACTACGACCTGAATCTGGCGCACCTCCCGCCTCCCGGGATCGTTTCGATCCTGCATCGCATCTCCGGCATCCTGCTGTTCTTCCCGATCCTCCCGATCCTCCTCTACGTGCTGGACACCTCCCTCGTCTCCGAGCAGGACTTCGGGCGCTGGCGCGTGCTGGTCGGCCGGCCCGGAGTGAAGCTCATCATGCTGGGCTTCACGTGGATGTACGCGCACCACTTCTGGGCGGGCATCCGCTACCTGCTGCTCGACGTGCACGTGGGCATCGCGAAGGAGCCGTCGCGCGTCTCGGCGTACGCGGTCCTCGCGCTCGGCGTGATTACCACGCTGCTCGTGGCCTGGAGGCTCTGGTGAAGCGCTACACGAAGTCCCCGGTCGGGGCCCACTATGGCCTCGGCGACTGGCTGCTGCAGCGGCTCACCGCCGTCGTGATGGCGATCTACACGGTCGTGTTCGTGGGCTACCTCGTGATGCGCGTGCCGTCGACGTATTCCGACTGGAGGGTGATGTTCGCCGGCGGCTTCATGCGAGCGGCCACTCTGCTCTTCTTCGCGGCGTTGCTCTACCACGCGTGGGTCGGCGTGCGCGACATCATCATGGATTACGTGAAGCCCGCCGGACTGCGCCTCGTGACCGAGAGCGCGGTGGCCCTGCTGCTTCTCTTCTACCTGGTCTGGGCCGCCTCGATCCTGTGGGGACGCGCATGACGACCGCCGTACGCAAATTCGACGCGGTGATCGTGGGTGCGGGCGGCTCCGGCATGCGCGCCTCGCTCGAGCTCGCTCAGGCGGGCCTCAAGGTCGCGGTGCTCTCCAAGGTCTTTCCGACGCGCTCGCATACGGTGGCCGCCCAGGGCGGCATCGGCGCCGCGCTCGGCAACATGGGCGAGGACAACTGGCTGTGGCATATGTACGACACCATCAAGGGCTCGGACTACCTGGGCGACCAGGATGCGATCGAGTTCATGTGCCGCATGGCGCCCGAGGTGGTGATCGAGCTCGAGCACTACGGGATGCCGTTCGACCGCAACGAGAACGGCACCATCTACCAGCGGCCGTTTGGCGGGCACTCGGCGAATTTCGGCGAGAAGCCGGTGCAGAGGAGCTCGTGCGCGGCGGACCGCACCGGGCACGCCATGCTGCACACGCTGTACCAGCGCAACGTGATGGCGAAGACGCAGTTCTTCGTCGAATGGATGGCGCTGGACCTGATTCGCGGCGCCGACGGAGAGGTGCTCGGCGTGACCGCGCTCGAGATGGAGACCGGCGAGATCGTGATCTTCCACGCCAAGGCGACGCTCTTCGCCACCGGCGGCGGCGGGCGCATCTACTCCTCGTCGACCAACGCCTTCATCAATACCGGCGACGGGCTGGGCATGGCGGCGCGCGCCGGGATCCCCCTCGAGGATATGGAGTTCTGGCAGTTCCATCCGACGGGCGTGGCGGGTGCCGGCGTCCTCATCACCGAGGGCGTGCGCGGGGAGGGCGGGTATCTCCTGAACAAGAACGGCGAGCGCTTCATGGAGCGCTATGCCCCGACCATGAAGGACCTCGCGTCGCGCGACGTGGTCGCGCGCGCCATGGCCACGGAAATCAAGGAGGGCCGCGGCCTGGGCGAGCATGGCGATTACCTGCTGCTCAAGCTCGACCACCTGGGCCTCGAGACCATCGACAAGCGCCTGCCCGGCATCCGCGAGATCGCGATGAAGTTCGCCAATGTGGACCCGGTGAAGGAGCCGATCCCGGTGGTGCCCACGGTGCACTACCAGATGGGCGGAATCCCCACGAACTATCACGGGCAGGTGGTGGTGCCCGCGGGCGGGAACCCGAACGCCGTGGTGGCGGGTTTCTACGCCGCGGGCGAATGCGGCTGCGCTTCGATCCACGGCGCCAACCGCCTCGGCACCAACTCGCTCACCGACCTGCTGGTGATGGGCAAGAGCTCGGCGATGTCGATGATCGAGTTCGTCCGCTCGGGCGCCTCCCATCGCGAGCTGCCCAGGGACGCGGCCGACTACTCCAGAAGCCGCGTGGCGCGCCTCGACTCGCAGGCCGACGGCGAGGAAGTTCACATCGTGCGCGGCGACATCCAGCGCACCATGCAGCTGCACTGCGGCGTCTTCCGTTTCCCCGACCTGCTGCAGGACGGGGTGACGAAGATCAAGGCGATCGCCGAGCGCGCCCGGCGCACCCGGATCAAGGACAAGTCGCAGGTCTTCAACACCGCGCGGATCGAGGCGCTCGAGCTCGACAACCTGGTCGAGACCGCGCGCGCCACGATGATCTCCGCCGAGGCGCGCAAGGAAAGCCGCGGTGCGCAGGCGCGCGAGGACCATCCCAACCGCGACGACCAGAACTGGCTCAAGCACTCGCTCTGGTATCGCGACGGTGACCGCCTCGACTACAAGGCGGTGAACCTGAAGCCGCTTTCCGTCGAAACCTTCGTTCCCAAGGCCCGGGTCTACTGACATGACTGCACTCTCGAAGCCGTATCCCACGATGGCTCCCTCTCGGGGAGAGGGTCGCCCATGAAGATCCGCATCCAGCGCTACGACCCCGACAAGGACGCGAAGCCGTACCTGCAGGACTACGACTTCGAGCCCGGCCCGGCCGACCGCATGCTCCTCGATGCGCTGATCCGGATCAAGACGACGGACGACTCCCTCGCCCTGCGCCGCTCCTGCCGCGAAGGCGTTTGCGGGTCGGACGCGATGAACATCAACGGCAAGAACGGCCTCGCGTGCACCACCAAGCTGGTCGACCTGCCCGCCACCGTGGTGCTGAAGCCCCTGCCGGGCCTGCCGATCATCCGCGACCTGATCGTCGACATGACGCAGTTCTTCGCGCAGTACGACTCGATCAAGCCGTACGTGATCGACGACCGCCCGCTGCCCGAGCGCGAGCGGCTGCAGTCGCCCGAGCAGCGCGAGGAGCTCGACGGCCTCTACGAGTGCATCCTGTGCGCATGCTGCTCGACCTCCTGCCCGAGCTTCTGGTGGAACCCCGACAAGTTCGTGGGCCCCGCGGGCCTGCTGCAGGCCTACCGGTTCATCGCCGACAGCCGCGACCAGGCGGTCAACGAGCGTCTCGACGACCTCGAGGATCCCTATCGCCTGTTCCGCTGCCACACCATCATGAATTGCGTGGACGTCTGCCCCAAGGGCCTCAACCCCACGCTTGCCATCGGGAAAATCAAGGAGCTCCTCGTCCGCCGCGCCGTTTGATGGATGAGCGCAGCATCGAGCGACTGAAGTGGCGCAGCCGCAGAGGGTTGCTGGAGCTGGACCTGGTGTTCGAGCGGTTCTGGGTTGGGGAGGGCGCGGGGTTGACTGATTCAGAGGCGGCGGTGCTCGAGCGGCTGCTGGTCCTGCCCGACAACGATTTGCTGGACCTGGTGATGGGAAAGTCCGAGACCCCCGATGCGGCACTCGGGGAGCTGGTGCAAAAACTAAAGGCCGCCTGAACGGCCGGGACGGAGCCAAACGATGGACGCAAAAGGCAAGGCGACTCTCAACATCGAAGGCGGCAAGAGCCTCGAGATGCCGGTTTACGGCGGCACGATCGGGCCGGACGTGGTCGATATCCGGCAGCTCTACGGCAAGACCGGGATGTTCACCTACGATCCGGGGTTCCTGTCGACGGCGGCGTGCGCCTCGAAGATCACCTACATCGACGGCGACCAGGGCGTCCTTCTCTACCGCGGCTACCCGATCGAGCAGCTCGCGGTGAGCTGCGACTTCCTCGAGGTCTGCTACCTGCTGCTCAAGGGCGAGCTTCCCACCCAGGGCGAGAAGGACAAGTTCGTCTGGACGGTGACGCGCCACACCATGGTGCACGAGCAGCTGGCGCGCCTCTTCCAGGGTTTCCGGCGCGACTCGCACCCGATGGCGGTGATGGTCGGCGTGGTCGGCGCGCTGAGCGCGTTCTATCACGACTCGCTCGACATCAATAACCCCGAGCATCGCGAGATCTCGGCCTTCCGCCTGATCGCCAAGCTGCCCACGATCGTGGCGATGGCCTACAAGTACAACATGGGCCAGCCGTTCATCTACCCGCGCAACGACCTGGGGTACACGGCGAACTTCATGCGCATGATGTTCGGCGTGCCTGCCGAGGAGTACCAGCAAAATGACGTGTTGAACCGCGCGCTCGACCGCATCTTCATCCTGCATGCCGACCACGAGCAGAACGCGTCGACCTCGACCGTGCGCCTCGCGGGTTCCTCGGGCGCGAATCCGTTCGCGTGCATCGCCTCCGGCATCGCCTGCCTGTGGGGACCGGCCCACGGCGGCGCCAACGAGGCGGCGCTGCAGATGCTGATGGACCTGCAGAAGGAAGGCGGCGAGGCCAAGCTCGGCGAGTTCGTGAAGAAGGTGAAGGACAAGAACTCGGGCGTGAAGCTGATGGGCTTCGGGCACCGCGTCTACAAGAACTACGATCCGCGCGCCAAGCTCATGCAGGAGACCACCCGCGAGGTGCTGGAGGCGGTCGGCGCCAAGAACGACCCGCTGCTCAAGCTCGCGGTCGCCCTGGAGAAGATCGCTCTCGAGGACGAGTACTTCGTCTCGCGCAAGCTCTATCCGAACGTGGACTTCTACTCGGGCATCGTGCAGCGCGCGCTCGGCATCCCGACCTCGATGTTCACCTGCATCTTCGCGCTCGCCCGCACCGTGGGCTGGATCGCCCAGTGGAACGAGATGATCTCCGACCCGGAGCAGAAGATCGGGCGCCCGCGCCAGCTCTACAACGGGCCCACGAAACGCGACGTGGTGCCCATCGCAAAGAGAAAATGACCCTCCTCCCGGCCTTCTCCCAGGGGAGAAGGAGACTTTCTGCCTCCCCCTCGGGCGCCCGCAAAGGTCTCCAGGGCGTGGGGGAGGGCCGGGGAGAGGGTAATAGACAAGGAATCAAGTCATGGCAAGCGTGATGAAGGATTTCGAAGCGTCCTCCAACCTGTTCGGCTCGAATGCGCCGTACGTCGAGGAGCTCTACGAGAAATATCTGATCGACCCGGCGTCGGTCGACGAATCTTGGCGCACCGTCTTCGACGCGTGGCAGGCGGGCGGGGGCGCGAAGGACGTGGCCCATAGCCCCGTGATCGCGGCCTTCGAGCAGCGGGCGAAGAATCCCCAGGCCGCGGCGGGCGCCGCCGCGCCCCAGGACGACAAGGCGCTCAAGGTGCTGCAATACATTCGCGCGCACCGCGTCATGGGCTCGCGATACTCCCAGCTCGATCCGCTGAAGCGCCTCGAGCGCACGCCGGTGCCCGAGCTCGAGCTCTCCTACTACGGCCTCACCGAAGCCGACATGGATCGCGAGTTCTCCCCGGGCTCCTGGCAGGGCCTCAAGGGCGCGATGAGGCTTCGC
>JANMYH010000183.1:0-26171 GCA_031381925.1 Burkholderiales bacterium
TGCGACTACACCCGCAACCTCGATGGCGGGGAAAGCGCCGAGTCCGCCAAGCGCGAGATCGGCCCGGATCCCAGGACCGGCATGCTGATCCAGCTTCTCCAGGGCCCCTACGGACCCTATCTCCAGCTGGGCGAGATGGAGGGCGAGAAGAAACCCAAGCGCGTGTCGCTGCCGAAGAACGTGGCGCCCGATGCGGTCACGATGGAGATCGCGCTCAAGCTGCTCGCGCTCCCCCGCGACCTGGGACCCCATCCCGAGGGCGGCAAGAAAGTGCATGCCGCGATCGGCCGCTTCGGGCCGTATGTGAGCCACGACGGCCAGTTCAAGTCGATCCCCAAGGATGAGAACGTTTTCGACATCGAGCTCGACCGCGCCGTGGCCCTGCTGAAGGAGCCCAAGTCGTTCAGCTCGCGCGGGGCGCTCAAGGTCCTGGGCAAGCATCCCGCGGACAGCCAGCCGGTTTCGCTCTATTCCGGAAAGTACGGTCCGTACGTGAAACACGGCAAGGTGAACGCGACACTTCCCGACAAGGACATGGTCTCCACGGTCACGCTGGAGGAAGCGATCGAGCTTCTGGCGGCCAAATCCGGCAAGGGTGGCGGGAAGCGCGGCGCGAAGCCCGCAGCCAAGTCCGACACCAAGCCGAAGCGCAAGGCGGCCTGAACCGCCGCGCGGCTAGGCCGCGCGGCAACGCGCCGGCGCGCTCGCGGCGATGCGTGGATCGGCCGGCCGCAGATCGCAACCGGACGCTCCCTCGCTGCGGCGCAACGGGCCGAACGCGATCTCGATCGGGCGCGCGCCGTCCTCGGACGGGTATAACCAGTGCTTCCCGGCGACCTCGACGTGGCAGCAACGCACCGCGCGACCCGGTTCGCCTTGGGCTACGTGTGCCCAGCCGCGCTCCAATGCGGCTTGCGGCAATGCGTCGAAGGCCGCGCGCGATTCCGTGTCCACGTGACGAACGTCGATGCCGATGTGGTCGAGGAAGGGCCGCGGGCGGTTCGCACCGCAGTCGCGCAGGTCGTCGGCGGCAATCGGGATGTGCGAGAAGATCGCATTGATTCCGCCCGGCATCCGGTACTTCACGAAGCCCCCGCGCGCGTAGTCGAGCAGGCCGCCCGCCGCCTCGAAGCCGGCGCGCGCAAGCCGGCCGGTGTCCGCGACCTTCACGTGCAGGTGGAGGGTCTCCGCGCGCTCCAGGCACGCGCCGAGGGCGGCCTCGGCAATCACGCCGCGCACGAGCCCGGCTTCCCAAGGCGTGATGAGGCGCATCGACCCGAGCAGCTCAAAGGTCCCCCCGGCATCGGAATCCTGGAATCGGCTCATGCTTCACCCCCCTTCATGGGGCGCGTCGGCGCGCGCCACGGTTGGACGTAGACCTCCCACCATCGCTTCGGCGGATCGCGTCCCGCGATGCCATAGCTCAGGCCCGGCTCCGGCCGCGCGTACGTCCCGAAAAGGCGGTCCCAGATCATGAGCACCGCGCCCATGTTGCGGTCCGCATGGCGCGCCGCGGTGCTGTGGTGAACGCGATGGTTCGCGGGCGTGTTGAGCCACGGGTCCAGGGCGCGCAGCGGCCCGATGGCTTCGGTGTGCAGCCAGGCCTGGTAGTGGAAGCAGGTCAGCTGGAAGCCGAGCACCAGGATGGCGGGGAAGCCCAGCAGGACCCAGGGCAGGTAGAAAGCCGGTGAAAGCACCTGGTTGAGGAACGAGACCCGGTAAGCCGTTGCCACCGTGTATGCATGCGAGCTGTGGTGCGCGGCATGATAAAGCCGCCACAGAAAGCCCACACGATGCGCGCAGCGGTGCTCCCAGTAATAGCTGAGATCGCAAGCCACGAAAGCCACGAGCGCGGTCGCCACGCCCATCTCCATTCGCCAGGGCGCCACGGCCTCCGCCGCGAGGAAGATGCCGGCCCACACGCCACCTGCCAGCACGCTCACCAACGCATTCGGTGGAATCAGCGACAGACTGAGCACCATTTCGCTGCGCGCCTGCCTCGTGAGGCTGCCGTTGCTGCGCATCCAGCGCCATTCCTCGCGCGCCATGAGGAGCCCCGCCGCAATGCAGAAGCCCACGGGAAGGCTCACCACGAAGGCTTCGATGGCGTTGGCGTTCACTTCAGTCGGCCGCGCCCGTCGCCACGCTCCCGAGCTGCGGGCGATGCGCCCAGGAGTCGCCCGCGCGCTTGAGCGCGTTGTACTCGCAGAACGACGCGAGGTTTCCGCGGGTATCGAGGATATGGTGGCAGCAGGCGGAGACGCGGTCCTGGTCGTAGCTGTAGCGGTCCATGAAGGGCTTGATCGCGATGCCGAAGACGTCGCGCGGCCGCACGAAGCGCCGCCCGACCCATGCCGCCACCCGCGCGAGAGGCCCGGCCGCGCGGGTTCCCACGATCCCGCGCACCTCCTCGGCGCCGAGCTGCGTCTTGTACGCGACCCGGCCCATCACGCGCTCCAGGTCCACGTGCCTTGCCAGGTTGAAGAAGAAGCCGAACCGCCGCCCGAAGAGCGTGACCCAGCCGCAGTTCGGATGGCTGCACGGGATCGGCATGAAATCGCTCGCACGCGCGGAGCGCGCCAGGCCTGACGCCGCGCCCTTCACGGCGTCGGAGAGGGTCGCGCGGCGCATGGGATCGTTGGCGATCTCGTAGCGGCCCGAGAAGAACGCCGGCTGGAGTGCGACCAGGCGCACGTTACGGTGCTTCACGCCCTGGCGCACCACCCAGGCGATCTCGCGCTCGTTCACGCCCGCCGCGAGGGTCATCGTGAGCTGCATGGGGACGTCCAGCCGCTCCAGATGCGCGAGCAAGCGCTCGCGCACGCGCTCGGGTTTCGAGCGCCGCAGCGCCGTGTTGGCGGCCGCGTCGGAGCCATCGAACTGCAGCAGCACCAACAGCTTCGCCCGGTACGCCACCAGGCGCTCGGCCATGCCCGGCCGGTCGAACGCGATGCCGTTGGTCGGCAGGTAGATCTTGGCGATGCGCGGCTCGGCGTGGAGGAAGTCGAGCATCTCCCAGAACTGCGGATGCATCGCGGCCTCGCCCCCCGTGACCTGCACGGAATCGAGTCCGCCTTTCATCGCGACCAGTGCGGTGATCGAGCGCCGGAAGTCCTCAAGCGGCATGAGTCGGTCGCCCTTCGCATCGGCATAGCACACGCGGCACGCCAGGTTGCACGCATCGGTGATCTCCACCAGCACGGTGCACGACTTGTTGGCGCGCTGGTCCGTCAGGTCGGCGGGGCCCTGGGCTTCGGCCGGAGTCGCGCAATCCGAGCCCGTGCCGCAGCAGCCCGGATCGAAGGCCGGCACATGGTCGAGCCTCGCGGTGTCGTAGGCCCGGCCCCAGCGATCCTTGGTGGACAGCCTGTAGTAGCGTTCGTCGTTCTCGATCACCGCCCGGGAGGGGCCGTGCACGGCGCAGCGCTTGGCCATCAGGACGCGCCCCGCGTCGACGTAGACCGCGGCGGTGACGTGCTCGAGGCATTCGGGACAAAGGCTGAGCGTCGTCTTGAGGACGGCGCAACCGGCCGGCAGGGCGAATCTCTGGCGCACGTCCGGGGCTTCGAGTGACTTCAAGGGCCGCGCGAGCGCCAGGAGGCGCGCCTCGAGGGATTGCGCGGGGCCGGGGTTGCCGACACGCACGGCGACGGGGAATGGCCTAGCCATGGAGCGTTCCTCCCTGAAGAAGCGCCGCACAGGCGTACAACGCCCGGCTGGCGGAGCCGAATCGTTTGCCCTCTTCGCCCAATAGGCGCTTCAGCTCGCGCGCCGAGAATTCGCGGTTGGCGCTCGATTCCGCACGGCGATGAATCGCGAGTACCTCATGGGCAACGGCTGTGGGAACCAGCCCGAAGAGCGCCTCGCGCGTATAAGCCGCATGCGAGCGCTCGTCCTCGAGGATCACGTGGACGGCCTTGGCCGCGTACGGGCTCTCGGAGTGCGCGCAGGCTTCGGCGTGATACTCGAGCGACTGCGCGACACGGGATTCGAGGTGGTGCAGGTGAGCGAGGAAGTGCGCGAGCGTCAGGCGGCTGGCGTCGCCGGGGGCGATCGCCGGCGGCGGGGTGTGCCTCCGGATCACCGTGTTGTAGACGTCCTGCATCGGCAACTCGGTCACGGGCTGCCCGAGCTCGCGAATCGCCTTGATGTAGAGGGCGACGTGCTTGTCCTCCTCGCGCAGGTGTTGGCGCATGCGGCGCTCGAGCGCGGCATCCTCCACGGCGGCCATGGGGAAGTAGTCGTGCACGCGGTGGGGGTACTGCTCGCCATTGAGGTAAAGGTTCAGTACGCGACCGTGAAGCACCGGGTCGGCGACGATGTCGCGGTGCAGCCGGCGCTTGATGCTGTGGGCGAGGCGCATCTCAGCGCACCGGGTTGCAGGCGCATGACACCAGCGTGGCCAGCAACAGCCCGCCCGCGAGGAGGAAGAGGAGCCTGCCCACGGCCTCGCCGCGTCGCAGGTCTTCGGGTGTTCCGTTTGCCGTGGATTCAGGTCGCTTCTCGGGTGTTTCGCTCATGCGTTCCTCCGTTGATGGGCACGCTCATTTGCTGGCAAGCATCAGGATGCAGGTGCCGAAGGCGAGCGCCGCGAGGACGACGCCGCAGATGACCAGGAACGTGATCACCTTCGCGATCTTCGTGGCTAGCGCCCAGCCCTTCCCGGGCTCGGGCTTTTCGACGTTCATGTCACAACTCCTTTCACGGGGCTCCATCGATTCCACGACTCGGGCTGCCGGCGGCTGCGCAGGTAGATCGCCGTGCCGCCGGACACGATCATCGCGATCGACATCCATTGATAGGCGGACAGGCCGCCGAAGGGCTTCGCGGTGTCGCGGATGAACTCGGTGGCGAAGCGGAAGACTCCGTAGGCTGCGAGGTACAAGGCGAACAGCCGGCCGAACAGGATCTTCCGGCGCCAGAGCACGAGGAGTGCGTAGCCCGCGGCAAGTTGGAAGACTGCTTCGTAGAGTTGGGCGGGGTGGCGCAGCACGCCGTCCCCGTAGGCGATTGCCAGCGGCCCGTCGTACGGTGCCCCGCGGCAGCAGCCAGCGACGAGGCAGCCGATGCGCCCGATGGCGATCGAAAAGGGCAGCGCCACGGCGAAGCGATCGTTGGGGGGTAGGTCGTAGCGCAGCAACGGCTTGGCCGCCTCGACCGCCAGGAAGCCGAGGAGCAGGGCGCCGGCGATCGAGCGGCCCGAGGCGAGCAGCACGGACCAGTCGTCGAATGGCCTCAGGGGCCACAGTGCGTCGCCGAATACGACTCCCAACTTGGCCCCGACGACGGCACCCAGCGCAGTGATGGCCTGCATCGTGTAGTAGCGTCCGCGGTCCCCGGCGCGGGTGAGGTGCCGCGTCGTCGGTGTCGCAATGAGGAGTGCCACGCTGGCGATCATCAGCACGGCGTAGGTCTCGTGGATGTCGGGGGACAGGGTCATCGCGCGTCGACGAACCACCAGGCGGCGAGGAAGCCCACGAGCGCCGCCCAGGACATGGCGTGGACACGCCGCTCGGATGCCGCGATCGCCTTGTGGAAGGACAGCTCGTCCCAGGCAAGCAGCACCAGGAAGACGGCGAGCGCCGCGAGGGCCACGGGCGAGCGGCCGGTAAAGACCGCCGTGAGGAACGCCGCCAAGGCGAGCGCGAGCCCGGCGTGCACCCATTGCTCGACCCGTGGGACCCGCCGGCCGCGCTCGTGCATCCAGAAATCGACGCTCGCGAGGGCGACGTACGGCACCAGGGCGATCCCAAGCCAGATGTTGCGCATCGGCTCCTTCGCACCGCCGGTTATCGTTGAAATCCGAGGCGGTATGGATGCATACTATATGCATGCATACTAAAGGTAAAGGGGGGGCTGCGATCGGCCGGTTGAAGGCCGAAATCGCGCTCAACCGCGAGTTCCGGGGGGAAGGCGAGGCGGCGTTCCTCGCGATGGTCTGGACCTGGCAGCGCCTGGAAGCGCTGGGGCGCGCCTTTTTCCCGGGCCACGGGATCACCGACGTGCAATTCAACGTGCTGATGATTCTCTGGGACTATCGCGACCGGGCGCTGCGCCAGCACGAGCTGGCCGAGCTGCTGGTGGTGAACCGCGCGAGCGCCGGCGGGGTGGTGGCGCGCATGGAGCGCGCGGGCTGGATCGCGCGCGCGGTCGACCCAGCCGACACGCGCGCACGACGCTTGCGGCTTACCGCCGCGGGGATCGCGAAGCTGCAGGAAGTCAGGGGGCCGTACTACCGGTTGCTGTCGCGCATCTTTCGCGACAGCGACGGCAGGGCGCTACGCGATCAGGTCGCGTTCCTGGACGCGGTGCGCACGCGCATCACGGAGACACTGCGCGCGGTCTAGCCCTCAGACGTCGAGGTTCGACACGCCGTGAGCGTTCCTCTCGATGAACTGGCGGCGCGGCTCGACCTCGTCGCCCATCAGGGTCGAGAAGGTTTCTCCCGCGCTGATCGCGTCCTCGATCTGGACACGGAGCAGGATCCGCTTGGTGGGGTCCATGGTCGTTTCCCACAGCTGCTCGGGATTCATCTCGCCCAGGCCCTTGTAGCGCTGGATCGCCATCGAGCCCTTCGCCTCGGCGAGCAGCCATTCGAGGCCGTCGCGGAACGTCTTGATGGATCGAGCGGCCTCGCCGCGCTTCACCTGCGCGTCCGTCTGGATGAGCCCGGTGAGGGTTTGCGCGGTGCGCAGGATCTGCGTGTAGTCGCCGCTTTCGAGGAACGCGTGGTCGATCACGCTTTCCACCTTGTTGCCGTGAACCACCTTCTCGAGCCGCAGGCGCCAGCCATCGGAGGTCGGGTCGCGCTCGATGTGGGTCTTCGGGGGGTTCGGGACGAGGGCGGCGTGGAATTCCTTCGCGGCGTGCGTGGCGCCGTCCTTGTCGGCGAGCGAGATCTTCGGCATGCCAAGCATCGAGTGCAGCACCGCCGAGTCCATCGCGGCCGAGAGCCGCTCGATCACCGCCTCGGTCATCAGGTAATCCGAGGCGATCTTCTCGAGCGCATCGCCCACCAGCGGCGCGGCATCGCCCCCGGGAAGGAGGCTCGCGCCGTGCAGCGCGCGGCGCAGCTGGTGCTGCTTCAGCTCGTGCTCGTCCTTCAGGTAGCGCTCTTCCTTGCCGCTCTTCACCTTGTAGAGCGGCGGCTGCGCCACGTAGATGTAGCCCTTCTCGAGCAGCACCGGCATCTGGCGGTAGAAGAACGTGAGCAGCAGTGTACGGATGTGGGCGCCGTCGACGTCGGCGTCGGTCATGATGATCACGCGGTGGTAGCGCAGTTTCTCGAGGTTGAACTCCTCGCCGATGCCCGCGCCGAGCGCGGTGATGAGCGTGGCCACTTCGGTGGAGGTGATGATCTTGTCGATGCGCGCCCGCTCGACATTGAGGATCTTGCCCTTGAGCGGCAGGATCGCCTGGAACTTGCGGTCACGCCCCTGCTTGGCGCTGCCGCCCGCCGAGTCGCCCTCCACGAGATAGAGCTCGCAGAGCGCAGGATCGCGCTCCTGGCAGTCGGCGAGCTTGCCCGGCAGGCCGCCGCCGTCGAGCACGCCCTTGCGACGGGTGAGGTCGCGCGCCTTGCGGGCGGCTTCCCGGGCGCGGGCGGCTTCCACGATCTTGGTGCAGATGATGCGGGCGTCCGTGGGCCGCTCCATCAGGAACTCGGCGAGCTTCTGCGAAACGATCTCCTGCACCACCGGCTGCACTTCGGAGGAAACCAGCTTGTCCTTGGTCTGCGAGGAAAACTTGGGCTCTGGAACCTTGACCGACAGCACGCAGGTGAGCCCCTCGCGCATGTCATCGCCGGAGGTCTCCACCTTCGCCTTCTTGGCGATTTCCTCTTTTTCGATGTAGTTGTTGATGGTGCGCGTCATCGCGGTGCGCAGCCCCGTGAGGTGCGTGCCGCCATCGCGCTGGGGAATGTTGTTGGTGAAGCACTGGACCGACTCGCCGTAGGAGTCGTTCCACTGCATCGCGACTTCCACCGTGATGCCTTCCTTCTCGGCGGTCGAGTAGAAGACGTTGTTGTGCAGCACCGTCTTCGACCGGTGCATGTACTCGACGAAGCCCTTGATGCCGCCGGCGTGGGCGAAATTCTCGCTGTTCCCGGTGCGCTGGTCGATGAGCTCGATCTTGCAGCCATTGTTCAGGAACGACAGCTCGCGCAACCGCTTGGCGAGGATGTCGTAGTGGAACTCGATGTTGCTGAAGGTCTCCTTCGAGGCGAAGAAGTGGACCTCGGTGCCGCGGCGGTCGGTCTCGCCGGTGACTTCCAGGGGCTTCATCAGGACGCCGTCGTGGAACTCCAGGTAGTGCGCCTTGCCGCCGCGCCAGATGCGCAGCTTCAGCCACTCGGAAAGCGCGTTCACCACCGAGACGCCGACACCATGCAGGCCGCCGGAGACCTTGTACGAGTTCTGGTCGAACTTGCCGCCCGCGTGCAGCTCGGTCATCACGATCTCGGCGGCGGAGCGCTTGAGGTCGTCGTCGTCCTTCACGTCGGTCGGGATGCCGCGGCCGTTGTCGACCACCGAGATCGAGTTGTCGGTGTGGATCACGACCTTGATGTCGTCGCAGTGGCCGGCGAGAGCCTCGTCGATCGCGTTGTCCACGACCTCGAACACCATGTGGTGCAGGCCGGTGCCATCGGAGGTGTCGCCGATGTACATGCCGGGGCGCTTGCGCACGGCATCCAGCCCCTTGAGGATCTTGATGCTCGAGGAGTCGTATTCGGCCGCGGAGCGGGCGTTATCGGGATTCGGTTGCGGTACGGTTGCCAAATTGGATTCCTGTGCTTGAGCGCCGGTGCTAGATGCGCATCGGCATCACGACGTACTTGAAGTCCTCGCGGCCGGGCATCTGCACCAGCGCGCTCGAATTCGAGTCGCCCATCGCGACGGTCACTGTCGGCGAATCGACGTGGTTCAGGACGTCGAGGAGATACGAGATGTTGAAGCCGATGTCGAGCGGATCGCCGTCGTAATCCACCGCGAGGCCCTCCTCGGCTTCTTCCTGCTCGTTGTTCGTGCAGATGATCGACAGCGCGTCCTTGGTGAACACCAGGCGCACGCCGCGGATCTTCTCGTTGGACAGGATGGCCGCGCGATTGAGCGACTGCGCGAGGGTCGGCCGGTCGAGCGACACGCGGTTCTTGTGGGTGGTGGGAATCACCTTCTGGTAATCGGGGAACTTGCCCTCGACGATCTTGGAGACGATCTCGATCCCGCCGAAGGAAAAGCGCGCCTGGTTTGAGCCGATGGCCAGCGCCACCGGATCATCGGTATCGCCCAGCAGCTTGATCAGCTCGATCACCGTTTTGCGCGGCAGGATCGCCTCGACCGTCCCATGGTCGCCATCGAGCTCGTGGCTCGCGAACGACAGCCGATGGCCGTCGGTGGCGACCACCCGAAGGGTGTTCTTGTCGACCGAGAAGAGGACGCCGTTCAGGTAGTAGCGGATGTCCTGCACCGCCATCGCGAACTGCACCAGGCCGAGCGCGTCCTTGAGGGCCTTCTGCGGCAGCTTGAGCGTCTTGGAGGCGTCTTTCGCCTCGACCATCCGCGGAAAGTCGGCGGCCGCGAGGGTCTGGAGGTTGAAGCGACTCTTGCCCGCCTTCACCGTCATGCGGTTGTCCTTCGCCTCCAGGGACACCTCGGCGTCCTCGGGCAGCGAGCGAAGGATGTCGTAGAGCTTCCGCGCACCGGCGGTCACCGAGCCCTCCGCGCTGCCGTCGAGCTGCGCGGTCGAGGTGATCTGCACCTCGAGGTCGGTCGCGAGGAAATCGATCTTTCCCCCGCCCGCCGTGATGAGGACGTTGGACAGGATCGGGAGCGTGTGCCGGCGCTCGACGATGCCCGTGACCTGCTGCAAAGGACCCAGGAGCTTGTCGTTTGTCGTTTTGATCTTGAGCATGGTCTTCTATTAAGTCTTTTATAAAGAATTAAAAAAATAACAGCTAATAGGAGACGCCCCGGAGCGGGATAACTCCAGAATGGCGAGGTGGATCAACGCGTTGACACCCTTTTGAAATGGGGGCGAAAACGCCCGAAGGCAACGCCAGCCTGTGGATAAAAGACGGGCCCAGCCGCGCGGTGCAAACGGTCCACAGGTTCTTCATGGCTTGTTCGCGCTTCATCCCAACAGGATCTGCTGCAGCTGCGCGTAGTCGCGTGCGAACTCCTGGTCCGTCTCGCGCAGCTCGAGGGTCTTGCGGCAGGCATGCAGGACGGTCGTGTGATCGCGGCCGCCAAAAGCCTCGCCGATCTCGGGCAGGCTCTGTTGGGTCAATTCCTTGGCCAGCGCCATCGCGACTTGCCGGGGTCGCGCCACCGACCGGAAGCGCTTCTTCGAGTACATCTCGGAAACCTTGATCTTGAAGTAGTCGGCCACTGTCTTCTGGATGTTCTCGATCGAGACCTGGCGGTTGAGGACCGCCAGAAGGTCCTTGAGAGCCTCGCGCGCGGTGGCGACGTTCACCATCGCGTTGTTGAAACGAGCGTACGCAAGCACTCGCTTCAGCGCGCCTTCCAGCTCGCGGACATTCGAGCGGATGTGCTTCGCGATGAAGAACGCGACGTTCTCATCGAGGCGCACGCCATCGTTCTCGGCCTTCTTCAGGAGGATCGCCACCCGCATCTCGAGCTCGGGCGGCTCCACGGCGACGGTGAGGCCCCAGCCGAAGCGCGAGATCAGGCGCTCCTCGATGCCGGTCATCTCCTTCGGGAAGCAGTCGCTGGTGATCGCGACCTGCTTGTGCGCTTCGAATAGCGAGTTGAACGTGTAGAAGAACTCCTCCTGGGAGCGCGACTTGCCGACGAAGAACTGCACGTCGTCGATGAGGAAGAGGTCGAGCGAGCGGTAGTAGCGCTTCAACGAGTCGAAGCTCTTGTGCTGGTAGGCACGCACCACGTCCGCCACGAACTGCTCGGCGTGGATGTAGCGAACCTTGGCTTTTGGGTTGCGCTTGAGGACCTCGGTGCCGATCGCCTGCAGCAGGTGGGTCTTGCCGAGCCCGGTTCCCCCATAGATGAAGAGCGGGTTGTACGCGGTGCCCGGCTTCTCGGCCACCTGGATGGCGGCGGCGCGAGCGATCTGGTTCGCCTTGCCGTTCACGAAATTGTTGAATGTGAAGCCCGGGTTGAGCCGGTGCTCGTCGCGCACCGGGCGCTCGGGGCTCGAGGCGATCGCCACGGGCTCGGGGACGACCATCTCGGTTTCCACCTGCTTTTCGTCGAGCACCAGGTTCACGCTGAGGCGGGCGCCCGCCACTCGCTCGATGCGGGTCTCGATCTTCGTCAGGAGGTTGGAGCGCACCCACCGCAGCACGTGGTGGTTGGGTGCGAGCAGGAGGAGCTGCTCACCGTTGCGTTCGGCGCGAAGCGGCTTGATCCACGTATCGAACTGCTGCGCAGGCAGCTCCTTCTTGAGCTCTGCGGCGAGCGAAGGCCAAAGCGAATCCATGGATGAAAGCGGAATTCCGAGGGATTGAACAGCGGAGGGCAAGGTGAAATTTTACTTGGATCGGGGGCACTTATCCACAGCGGCAGAACCCGTTGAAAACATGGAAGCAATGGCGATTACGGGCTGAATCCGCTATAATTTCCTGCTTTTCCCCGCCCCCGTGGCGGATCCTGAGGCAAACGCACATGAAACGCACCTACCAGCCGTCGACGGCACACCGCAAGAAGACCCACGGCTTCCGCGTGCGGATGAAGACTGCCAGCGGCCGCGCGGTCATCAATGCGCGTCGCGCCAAGGGCCGCAAGCGCATCGCGGTCTGAATACCCCGTGCCGCGCGACGTCCGGACGGAAGGCTATTCCCGGCGTCACCGCTTTTCGGCGCGCGGCTCCTTCGGCCCCGTCCTTCGCAGCAACCGCAAGCTTCGCGGGCGACTCACCATCCTCCACGTGGCCCCCGGACTGCTTCCGGTATCGCGCCTGGGGGTGGCGCTCACGCGCCGCCTCGTTGCGTCATCGGTGGACCGCAATTTCGTGAAACGCGCCCTGCGAGAGGCGTTTCGCCGCCATCCGGTGAAGCAATCGGGGCTCGATTGCGTGGTGATGCTGCGAGTGCGCTACGAACCGGGCCAGGCCGCGGCGCTGGTGGCCGAGATCCACGGCCACTTCGACCAGCTCACCGGAAAGCCTGAATGAAATCGCTGTTGCTGGGCCTGATCCGCGCCTACCGCCTGGTGCTGAGCCCCTGGTGGGGACGCCAGTGCCGCTTCGCGCCTTCCTGCTCGGAATACGCATCCGAAGCCATCGATCGCCACGGGGCCCTGGAAGGATCCTGGATGGCGGTTCGCCGGATCGGGCGCTGCCATCCGTGGTGCCCGGGCGGCTTCGACCCGGTTCCCTGAAAAAAAATGCAACGACCATGATGGACACCCAACGACTCATTGCTTTCGTCGTCTTCTCGTTCTCCGCGCTCCTCCTGTGGGACGCGTGGCAGAAGCACAATGCCCCCAAGGCATTGCCCTCGCCCACTTCGACGAGCGCACCGGCGGGCGTGCCGAAGCCCACGACCGCCCTGACAACGCCGTCAGCGACGCCTCCCGCGACCCCCACCCCCGCGGCTCCGACGGCGAGCCCGGTGGTGAGCGGCGGCGAGCCGATCACCGTCCGTACGGACCTCTTCGATGTCGAGCTGAGCACCGTGGGCGGCGATATCCGCCGGCTCACCATGCTCCAGGTCTTCTCGGCCCTCGACCGGTCGAAGCCGCTCACCCTCCTCGAGCCGAGCTCGAAGCATTATTTCGTGACGCAGGCGGGCCTGCTCGGAGAGGGTTTGCCTTCCCACAAGGCGGCCTACGAATCCAGCGCGCGCAGCTACGTCATGGACGCGGGGCAGGACGTGCTCGAGGTGAGCCTGAAGGCGCGCGATACCGAGGGCGCGGAGGTCGTGAAGAAGTACCGCTTCCATCGGGGCAGCTACCTGATCGACGTCGCCTACGAGGTCACCAATCGATCGCAGAAGCCGCTCGCGGCCCACGCCTATTTCCAGTTTCTCCGCGATGCGAATTCGCCGAGCGAGGAGGCGGCGCAGACCAATGCCTTCGCAGGGGTGACCACGTTCACCGGCCCGGCCCTCTACACCGAGGAGTCGAAGTTCGTGAAGGTCGACTTCGGCGACGTCGCCAAGGGCAAGCAGATCCCGGTCAAGAAGGCGAAGGACGGCTGGATCGGGATGATCCAGCATTACTTCGTCTCGGCGTGGTTGCCCAAGGCCGGCGTCGAGCGCGAGTACTTCACCTCCAAGGTGAGCGACACCCTGTACACCGCGGGCGTCGTGGTGCCGGTGGGCGAGATCGCGCCCGGGGCAAGCGCGACGGTTGACGTGCCGATGTACATCGGCCCGCAGGAGACCGACAAGCTGGAGAAGGTCGCGCCCGGGCTGAACCTGGTCGTCGACTATGGCTGGCTCTACATCCTTGCCGCGCCGCTCTTCTGGCTGCTCAAGTGGATCCACGGGTTCGCGGGAAACTGGGGCTGGTCGATCGTGATCCTCACGATCCTCATCAAGCTCGTCTTCTATCCGCTGAACGCGAAGGCGGGGCGCTCGATGGCGCAGATGAAGGTGCTCGCGCCGAAGATGGAAAAGCTGAAGCAGCTCTACGGCGAGGACCGGCAGAAGCTCAACCAGGCGATGATGGAGCTCTATCGCACCGAGAAGATCAACCCGCTCGGCGGGTGCCTGCCGATCCTCGTGCAGATCCCGGTCTTCATCGCGCTCTACTGGGTGCTGCTCGCCTCGATCGAGCTTCGCCATGCGCCGTGGATCGGCTGGATCAGGGACCTCTCGGCGCCGGATCCGTACTTCATCCTGCCGGTGGTCTACGCGATCTCGATGTTCGTCACCACCAAGCTCAACCCGCAGCCCGCCGATCCGATGCAGGCGCGCATCATGCTCATGATGCCGATCATGTTCAGCATCTTCTTCCTGTTCTTCCCCGCCGGCCTGGTGCTGTACTGGGTCGTGCAGAACCTGCTGTCGATCGTCCAGCAGTGGCACATCAACCGCACCCTCGCGGCCGAGTCCAAGGCGAAGCAGAGGCATTGAGCGGCGGCGGCGAGACCATCGCCGCCATCGCCACTCCCGCCGGGCGCGGCGGCATCGGCGTCGTGCGCATTTCGGGCGCACTCGCGCGCGCGGTGGCGCGAGCGATCGCGGGCGAGGTCCCGGCGCCGCGGCATGCCACCTTCGCCCGATTTCGCGCCTCCGACGGCAGCACCATCGACGAGGGCATCGCGCTCTTCTTTCCCGCGCCGCATTCGTATACCGGCGAAGACGTGCTCGAGCTGCAGGGCCACGGCGGGCCGATGGTGATGGCGCTTGTCCTCAGGCGCTGCGTGCAGCTCGGGGCGCGCCTTGCTCTCCCGGGGGAATTCACGCGGCGCGCGTTCCTCAACGATCGCATCGATCTCGCCCAGGCCGAGGCGGTCGCGGACCTGATCGATGCGGCAAGCGTGGAGGCGGCACATAGCGCGGCACGTTCCCTCGCGGGAGACTTCTCCGCACGCATCCACGAGCTGGTGGACGCGGTGGTGGAGCTGCGCGCGCACGTCGAGGCGTGCATCGATTTCCCCGAGGAGGAAATCGCTCCCGCGGACCGCCGCTGGCAGCTCGAGCGAATCGCGTACCTGCGCGAGCGGCTGCACTTGTTGCTCGACGAGGCGCGGCAGGGTGCGGTGATGCGCGAAGGCCTCACGGTGGCGCTCGTCGGCCGGCCGAACGTCGGCAAGTCGAGCCTGCTCAACCGGCTTGCGGGCGACGAGGTGGCGATCGTCACGCCGATCGCGGGAACGACGCGCGACCACGTTCGCGCCACCGTGAGCCTCGAAGGCGTCCCCGTTCACCTCATCGACACGGCGGGCCTGCGCGAATCCGCCGACGAAGTGGAGCGCATCGGTGTCGAGCGCACGTGGCGGGTTCTGGAAAGCGTCGGTGCGGCACTCTTCATCGAGGACGGCCAGGGCGCGAGGGGCGAGGACGTCGCCCTTCGCGCTCGGTTGCCCCGCGGGGTTGCCCTCGCGCGCGTGGTCAACAAGATCGACCTCGACGGCGGCAATCCCGGCAGGAGCGACGCTGGGGACGAGACCGTGGTGCGACTCTCGGCGAAGACCGGTGCGGGCGTGGCGGAGCTGCGCGCGTGGCTCCTGGAGGTGGCGGGGTGGCGCCCGCACGGAGAAGGAGTGTTCCTGGCCCGTGAGCGCCACCTGATCGCGCTCCAGGAGGCGTCCGCCCACCTCGAGAGGGCTGCCGGGCTATCGCAAGCCTTTGAATTTCAAGCGGAAGAGCTTAGATTGGCCCAGGGCGCTCTGGGCCAAATCACGGGCGAAGTGAGTGCCGACGACTTGCTGGGCGAGATTTTCAGCCGCTTCTGCATCGGGAAATGACATGTTCCACGTGAAACCCTGGCTGCTGGCCGCCCTCCTGCTTCCGAGCGTCGCTGAGGCTGCCAGCTCGGAAGTCCGCTTCCCCGGCCCTGGACTGGAATTGGTCGGTCGGTTGTACTTGCCTGAGGGGGTGGCGAAGGCTCCCGCCGTGGTCCTGCTCCACGGCTGCAGCGGCCTCTGGGCGCGAAATGGCCAGCCTACGAAGAGCTACCAAGCCTGGGCCGAGCACCTCCAGCGCCGCGGATTCGCCGCATTGCTCGTCGACAGCTTTGGCCCGCGGGGCGAGCGCGAGATCTGCACGCAGAAGGAGCGGCGCATTTCGGAGGCTCGGGACCGCCCTCGCGATGCCCATGCCGCCCTCCGGTGGCTGGCATCACGACCCGATATTCGAGCCGAAAGTATTCACGTGCTGGGCTGGTCCAACGGTGGGACGACGGCCCTTCATGCGCTGCGCAGCGATGCGCCGGGGCGTGAGTCGCTGGGCCCCGGCTTCCGGTCCGGCGTCGCCTTCTATCCTGGCTGCGCCGCCATTTCCCGCGGCGCCTACCGGCCCGAGGGAGCGCTGTTGATCCAGGCGGGCGGGGCCGACGATTGGACGCCGGCGCGACATTGCGAAAAGCTGGTCGGCGATGCCAGGGGCGCCGGCGCGACCGCGGCGATCGATGTCTACGCGGGCGCCCACCACGGCTTCGACCGGGTCGACGGAACGCTGCGGCATCGCCCCGAGGTCCGAAACGCCTCGAGCCCCACGGGCTGGGGGGCAACCGTGGGCCCGAACCCGATTGCGCGCGCGGGGTCGCTCGAACGCGCCACGAAATTCCTCGAGGCCCAGCGCTAGGGGTTCCACGTGGAACGCGGGGCTGGGGCCGGATGCCCGATTCCCGTAGAATTCCGCTTTCGCCCCGCCGATCCGGTGGGGCGTTTTCTTCCCGGGTTCGTGGGCATGGAATTTCCTCGGCGTCTTGACGTGATCGTGGTGGGCGGAGGGCACGCCGGCACGGAGGCCGCGCTCGCAGCGGCACGCACCGGCGCGCGCACGCTCCTGCTGACGCATGCCATCGAAACCCTCGGGCAGATGTCGTGCAATCCTTCGATCGGCGGAATCGGCAAGGGCCACCTGGTGAAGGAGGTCGATGCGCTCGGCGGTGCGATGGCGATCGCCACCGATGAGGCTGGGATCCAGTTCCGCACCCTGAATGCGAGCAAGGGGCCTGCCGTCCGCGCCACCCGCGCGCAGGCCGATCGGGTGCTCTATCGCGCCGCGATTCGCCGCCGGCTCGAATCCCAACCTAACCTCTGGATTTTCCAGCAGGCGGTCGACGACCTCGTGGTCGAGGGCGATCGCGTCGTAGGCGCGGTCACGGCGATCGGGCTGCGATTCGAAGCGCCGGCGGTGGTGCTGACTGCGGGTACCTTCCTCGGGGGGCTCGTCCACGTGGGCCTGGCCCGTTACTCGGCGGGCCGCGCGGGCGATGCTGCGTCCCTGTCGCTCGCTGCGCGCCTGCGCGAGCTTGCGCTGCCGGTGGGTCGCCTCAAGACCGGGACGCCGCCGCGCATCGACGGGCGCACGATCGACTTCTCGCGCCTCATGGAGCAGCCGGGCGACCGGCCCGAGCCGGCGTTCTCGTTCCTGGGCGATGCCGCGATGCATCCGCGGCAGGTGTCGTGCTGGATCACGCATACCAATGAGCGCACCCACGAGCTGATCCGGGGCGGGCTGGACCGCTCGCCGATGTTCACCGGGGTGATCGAAGGCGTGGGGCCGCGCTATTGCCCGTCGATCGAGGACAAGATCCATCGATTCGCGGGAAAGTCCTCGCACCAGATCTTCCTCGAGCCCGAAGGGCTCGAGACCCACGAGGTGTATCCGAACGGGATCTCCACGAGCCTGCCGTTCGACGTGCAGCTCGCGCTGGTGAATTCGATTGCCGGCCTGGAGAACGCGCACATCCTGCGGCCGGGCTACGCCATCGAGTACGACTACTTCGACCCTCGGGGGCTGAAGGCGACCCTCGAGACGAAGGCGATCCAGGGACTCTTCTTCGCCGGCCAGATCAATGGCACCACCGGTTATGAGGAGGCGGCGGCCCAGGGCCTGCTGGCCGGCTTGAACGCCGCACGGCAAGCCCGCGGCGATGCTGGCTGGTGTCCCCGGCGCGACGAGGCGTATCTCGGCGTCCTGGTCGACGACCTCATTACGCGCGGCGTGTCGGAGCCTTATCGCATGTTCACCAGCCGCGCGGAGTATCGACTGCAGCTGCGCGAAGATAACGCGGATTTGCGCCTGACCGAGGCGGGGAGAAAGCTCGGGATGGTCGACGACACCCGCTGGAACGCCTTCTGCCGCAAGCGCGATGCCGTCGAGCGGGAAACGGCCCGCTGGAAGGCGTTTTGGGTGCGCCCGCAGGAGGTTTCCGCAGAGGAGCAACAGGCAGTGCTCGGGCAAACGCTTGAGCGTGAGCACTCGCTATTCGACCTGCTTCGCCGTCCGAACGTTAGTTATGACTCACTACTACCTTGGATGAAGGGAGCCGCCTTCGATGTCGATCGCGCTGTGGCCGAGCAGGTCGAAATCTCCGCCAAGTACGCGGGTTACATCGATCGCCAGAAGGTCGAGGTGGAGCACCAGCTTGCGCAAGGCGAGCGTGCCATCCCCGCCGATCTCGACTACGCGTCGGTTCGCGGCCTGTCGAAGGAGGTGCAGCAGAAGCTCGCCCAGCATCGACCTGAAACCGTGGGGCAGGCGGGCCGCATCCAGGGCGTCACCCCCGCGGCGATCTCGCTGCTGCTGGTTCACCTGAAAAGGCGCGAAGGCGCGGCACGCATCGAGCAGAGCGCATGAGCCTCGAAGCACCGATCGAGCAGGGCCTGGCGGCGATGGGGATCGATCTGCCGGTGGAGGCGCGCCGACGGCTCGCAGCGCACCTCGAGCTGATCGAAAAATGGAATCGCGTGCACAACCTCACGGCCGTACGCGACACCGCGCAGATGGTCGCGCTGCACCTGATGGATAGCCTCACGCTGCTTCCCCACCTGGGCGACGCGAGAACCGTGATCGACGTGGGCTCGGGGCCTGGCTTTCCCGGAATCCCGCTCGCGATCGCGCGCCCCGACTTGTCCGTGACGCTCCTCGACTCGAGCCACAAGAAATGCGCGTTTCTCGAGCAGGCCCGCACCGAGCTCGGCCTTGCGAACGTCACCGTGGTGTGCGAGCGCGTGCAGCAATACCAACCCGCGGGTTTCGACGCGGTGGTCTCGCGCGCATTCGCCGAGCTTTCCGATTTCGTGGTCCAGTCCCAGCACCTCGCCGCTCCCGGCGGACGGCTGCTTGCGATGAAGGGCGTGTATCCGTTCGAGGAAATCGCCCGCGTGCCCACCTCGCATCGCGTCTCGCAGGTGGTGGAGCTGCAGGTGCCGAGCCTCGAGGCGAAGCGCCACCTGGTTCTCCTGGAGGCCGCGTGACCGCGCGCATTTTCGTGGTCGCCAACCAGAAGGGCGGCGTCGGCAAGACTTCGGTCGCCGTGAACCTCGCGGCGAGCCTCGCCCACTACGGCAGGCGTGTCCTGCTGGTCGACCTCGATCCGCAGGGCAACGCGACCACCGGAAGCGGCATCGACAAGGGGGCATGCGAACGCACGGTCTACGGGGTGCTGCTCGGCGAGTACCCGATCGCGGAGGCGATCACGGCGTGCGAGGGCCAGTACGACATGGTCCCCTCCAACCGCGACCTCGCCGGTGCCGAGGTCGAGCTAATCGCCATCGAGCGCCGCGAGTTCCGCCTGCGCGAGGCCCTGCGAGAGGTGGCGGCGAACTACGACTTCATCGTGATCGACTGCCCTCCCGCGCTCAACATGCTGACCGTCAACGGCTTCACCGCGGCCGACGCGGTCATCATCCCGATGCAGTGCGAGTACTACGCCCTCGAGGGCCTGTCCGACCTGGTGGGGACGCTGCGCAAGGTAAAGCAGAACCTCAACCCGGCGATCGAGATCGAGGCGCTGGTGCGCACCATGTACGACCCGCGAAGCACGCTCACCGTCCAGGTGTCCGACGAGCTCAAGCGACATTACGGCAAGAAGGTGTTCGACACCGTGATCCCGCGCAACATCCGCATCGCCGAGGCGCCCTCGTTCGGCAAGCCCGTGCTGCTCCACGACCCCGCCTCCAAGGGCGCGCTCGCGCACCTGGAGTTCGCCCGCGAGTTGCTGGAGCGCAACGGTTTCGAAGTGATGGAGGCCGCGTGACCGCCCGCCACAAGGGCCTGGGCCGGGGCCTCGATGCGCTCCTCGGCGGCGGCGCCAAGCGCGGCGAGGATGAGTTGGCCCAGCTCCCGGTCGGCGCGATCAAGCCGGGCAAGTACCAGCCGCGCACGCGCATGGACGAGGCTTCCCTCGCGGAGCTCGCGGCATCGATCAAGGTGCGCGGCGTGATCCAGCCGATCGTGGTTCGCCCCGTGGGAACCTCGCAGTACGAAATTCTGGCCGGCGAGCGCCGCTGGCGCGCGGCGCGCCTCGCCGGGCTCGAGCACGTCCCCGCGGTGATTCGCGAAGTGCCCGACGAAGCCGCGCTCGGCATCGGGCTGATCGAGAACATCCAGCGCGAGGACCTGAACCCGCTGGAGGAGGCCAACGGGCTGAAGCGCCTGATCGACGAGTTCAAGCTCACCCACGAGGAAGCTGCGCGCGCGGTCGGCCGATCGCGTGTCGGGGTCTCCAACCTGCTGCGCTTGATCGAGCTCGCCCCCGCGGTGCAGGCGATGCTGCTCGACGGGCGCATCGACATGGGCCACGCGCGCGCCCTGCTTTCGCTTTCGAAAGCGCGGCAGGTGGAAGTGGCGGGCCAGGTGGCGGCAAAGGGCCTGTCGGTGCGCGAGACCGAACGCCTGGTGCAGGAGGCCACGCGCGCGCCCAGCACGAAGCACGCCGCGACGCGGCTCGATTCCGACAGCCGGCGGCTCCAGGAGGAGCTCTCCGAATCGCTGGGCGCCACCGTGCACCTCAAGCCGCGCGCGTCGGGAAAAGGCTCGGTGGTGATCGACTATTCGAGCCTCGACGAGCTCTCCGGCATCGTCAAGCGTTTGCGCCGGAATTGAAGGCGCGCCGAATCGATGCTGCACTGCGAGACCTTTTGACGCTCCCCCCCGCGGATCGATATAATCTGCCGGCTTCGCTTCGCGGGCCCTAAATGGTTTTCAAAGCCCAGATAAGGCCCATCCGAATCGTTCTGCGGTGGCAGGTCATCGTCACCGCGGTCCTCGCGGTGGTGGGATTGATCCTCTGGGGCCGGGATGGCGCTCTGTCCGCCGCCCTCGGCGGGGCCATCAACGTGATCGCGGGATGGGTCTACGGGTGGCGGGTATCGCAGGGCGAGGCGCGCACCGCCGGGGAGGCGCTCCGGACGATGTTCAGGGCCGAAGGCATAAAGGTGCTCCTGATCGTGGTCCAGCTGTGGGCGGTGCTCACCAGTTACAGGGACATCGTGCACGTGGCGTTCTTCGCGGCGTTCGTGGTCACGGTGGGGGTTTTCGCGGCGGCGATCGCCGTGCGCGAGCCCGAAGAACAAAAGTCGACAACCTAGAAGAGACGCATGGCTGCCCAGTACCAGAACCCGTCGGAATACATCGGTCACCATCTAACGTTCGCTGCCAAGCCTCTCGGTGAGGGCGGCTTCTGGACGTTGCATCTCGATTCGATCATCGTGGGCGTGCTGCTGGGATTCGTCGGCATCGGCTTCTTCTGGTGGGTCGCCAAGGGCGCGACCTCGGGCGTTCCGACCCGCCGCCAGGCTTTCGTCGAGGTGGTCTTTGGGTTCATCGACGACCAGGTGAAGGGCATCTTCCACGGCGACCGCCACAAGTTCGTCGCCCCCCTCGCGTTCACGGTGTTCGTCTGGGTCCTGCTGATGAACGCGATGGACTTCCTGCCGGTCGACTGGATCGCGATGCTCACGCATGCGCTTGGAGCGGAGCACGGCTTCCGCATCGTGCCCACCGCGGACGTGAGCACCACCTTCGCGCTGGCGCTCACCGTCTGGGTCCTGATGATCGGCTTCGCGTTCAAGGTGAAGGGCGTCGGCGGATTCTTCCACGAGCTCTTCTGCTCGCCGTTCGGCGCCAACCCGCTGCTCTGGCCCCTCAATTTCCTCTTCAACATCGTCGAGTACATCTCCAAGCCGCTGTCGCATTCGCTGCGGCTGTTCGGCAACATGTACGCGGGGGAGATCATCTTCCTGCTGCTCTGGCTGCTGGCCTCGGCGGCCATCGGCTGGGCGGTCCTGGCAATCCTGCTCGGCTGGGCATGGGCGATCTTCCATATCCTGATCGTCGCGCTCCAGGCCTACATCTTCATGATGCTCACCATCGTGTACATCCAGATGGGTCACGAAAGCCACTGAGCCTCCCCAAGCTTTTTTCCGCATCAATTCACCCGCCAAGACATCACCGAAAGGACAACGACAATGGACCCGAAACTTCAACTGATCGCCATGATCCAGGCCTACACCGGGGTCGGCATCGGCCTCATGATCGGCCTGGGCGCGCTGGGCGCGTGCGTGGGCGTGGGCATCATGTGCAGCCGCTTCCTCGAGGGCGCCGCGCGCCAGCCGGAGCTGATGCCGCAACTTCAGGCGAAAGTGTTCCTGCTGCTCGGCCTGATCGACGCGTCGTTCATCATCGGCGTGGGCCTCGCGATGTTCTTCGCCTTCGCCAACCCGCTGCTGACACAACTCCGCTAAACGCCCTCAATCCCGACAGGGACGCCTCATGAATCTCAACCTGACGTTGTTCGCCCAGGCGGCGACGTTCGCGCTGTTCATCTGGTTCACGGTCAAGTTCGTGTGGCCGCCGTTGCTGCGCGCGATCGAGACCCGCCAGAAGACCATCGCCGACGGCCTTGCCGAAGCCGAGCGCGGCCGCTCGTCTCTCGCCGATGCCCAGAAGCAGACCGATGTCCTGATCCGGGAGGCACGCGCCCGCGCGCAGGAAATCATGGTCGCGGCGGAGAAGGCCGCAACCCAGCGCGTCGAGGAGTCGAAGCTCCAGGCCAAGACCGAGGGCGAACGCCTGGTCGCCGCGGCCCACGCGCAGATCGAGCAGGAGGTGCAGTCGGCCAAGCAGGTGCTGCGCGAGCAGGTCGCGCAGCTGGCGGTGAGCGGTGCGGAAAAGATCCTGCGCCGCGAGGTCGACGCCAAGGCGCATGCCGAGATGCTGAACCAGCTGAAGGCGCAACTCTGACCCATGGCTGAGCTCGCAACCGTCGCACGCCCCTACGCCGAGGCCACCTTCAAGGCCGCGCTCGAGAAAAACGCGCTCGGCCCGGTCGCCGACTCCCTCGCGCGCCTGGCGGCCGCGGCGCGCGATGAGCAGATGCATGCGTTGCTGGGCAACCCCAAGGTGAGCGCGCAACAGAAGAAGGACGTATTCGCCGCCGTAGGGGGCGATCGCCTCGACCCGCTGGTGAAAAGCCTCACCAGCGTTCTCGTCGATGCGCATCGCGACGTGCTGATCGGCCAGATCGCCGAGCAGTTCGAGGAGTTGAAGCACCAGCATGAGCGCGTGCTGCGCGCGCGCATCACCAGCGCGCAGCCCCTGACCGCCGCGCAACGCGACGAGATCGTCGCGGCGCTCGAGAAGCGCTACGACAAGAAGATCGAGGCCGAGCTCGACGTGGACCCGCAGTTGCTGGGCGGGGCGCGCGTGCAGGTCGGCGACCAGGTGGTCCATGCATCAGTTCGAGACGCGCTGGCCCAGATGGCCGCCGCGCTGGCACGTTAATCCGCCGAGTCCGACGACAAGGCCCAGGAGTCAAGAATGCAGATCAACCCTTCCGAAATCAGCGAGCTGATCAAGTCCAAGATCCAGAACCTCCAGGTTGCCGCCGAGAAGCGCAACGAGGGGACGGTGATCTCGGTGACCGACGGCATCTGCCGCATCCACGGGCTCGCCGACGTGATGCAGGGCGAGATGCTCGAATTCCCGGGCAACGTCTTCGGCCTCGCCCTGAACCTCGAGCGTGACTCCGTCGGTGCCGTGGTGCTCGGGGCCTATGAGCACATCTCCGAGGGCGACACGGTGAAATCCACCGGACGGATCCTCGAAGTGCCGGTCGGCCCGGAGCTGATCGGGCGCGTGGTGAATTCCCTGGGCCAGCCGATCGACGGCAAGGGCCCCATCAACGCCAAGATGACCGAGCCGATCGAGAAGGTCGCCCCGGGCGTGATCGCGCGGAAGTCCGTGTCGCAGCCAGTGCAGACGGGCCTCAAGTCGATCGACGCGATGGTGCCCGTCGGCCGCGGCCAGCGCGAGCTCATCATCGGCGACCGCCAGACCGGCAAGACCGCGGTGGCGATCGACACGATCATCAACCAGAAGGGCAAGGATCTCTTCTGCGTCTACGTGGCGGTGGGCCAGAAGGCCTCGACCATCGTCAACGTGGTTCGCAAGCTCGAGGAGTCGGGCGCGATGGCCTACACCATCGTGGTCGCCGCCACCGCCTCCGATCCGGCCGCGATGCAGTACATCGCGCCCTACTCGGGCTGCACCATGGGCGAGTACTTCCGCGATCGCGGCCAGGACGCGCTCATCGTCTACGACGACCTGACCAAGCAGGCCTGGGCGTACCGCCAGATCTCGCTGCTGCTGCGCCGCCCGCCGGGCCGCGAAGCCTATCCCGGCGACGTGTTCTACCTCCACAGCCGGCTCCTCGAGCGCGCCGCGCGCGTAAACGAGAAATACGTGGAGGTCTTCACCAAGGGTGCGGTCAAGGGGAAGACCGGGTCGCTCACGGCGCTGCCGGTCATCGAGACCCAGGCCGGTGACGTATCCGCGTTCGTGCCGACCAACGTGATCTCGATCACCGACGGGCAGATCTTCCTGGAGACCGACCTCTTCAACGCCGGCATCCGCCCCGCCATCAACGCCGGCATCTCGGTGTCGCGTGTCGGGGGCGCCGCGCAGACCAAGGTCATCAAGAAGCTGGGCGGCGGCGTGCGCCTGGCGCTCGCCCAGTATCGCGAGCTCGCGGCCTTCGCGCAGTTCGCTTCCGACCTCGACGAGGCGACGCGCCGGCAGCTCGAGCGCGGCCGCATGGTGACCGAGCTCATGAAGCAGCCGCAGTACCAGCCGCTGCAGGTGTGGGAGATGGCGCTGGTGCTGTTCGCCGTGAACAACGGCTACTACGACGACATCCCCGTCGCGAAGGCGCTCGCCGCCGAGCGCGCGATGCGCGACCACATGAAATCCAAGAACAAGGACCTGGTCGACCGCATCGAGTCCACCAAGGACCTGAACAAGGACGACGAGGCGAAGCTTCACGAAGCGATTAAAGATTTTAAGAAAAACGCCACCTACTAAGTTGCGAACAGCGGGAACCGTGTTGGACCGGACACTACGCGCCGATCAACACGAGCGAACAGGAACCTAAATGGCAGGCAGCAGAGAAATCCGCACCAAGATCAAGAGCGTGCAAAACACGCGCAAGATCACCAAGGCCATGGAGATGGTCGCGGCCTCCAAGATGAGGAAGGCGCAGGAACGCATGCGCCACGCGCGCCCCTACGGCGACAAGATCCGCACGATCGCTTCGCACCTGGCCCATGCCAACACCGAGTACCACCACCCGTTCCTGGTGAAGCGCGAGGGCGTGAAGGACGTGGGCATGATCGTGGTCACCTCCGACAAAGGGCTGTGCGGGGGACTGAACACCAACGCGCTGCGCCTCATGCTCAACAAGGTGAAGGAGCTCCAGGCCGAGGGCCGCAAGGTCTTTCTCACCGCGATCGGCAACAAGGGGTTCGGCTTCATGCAGCGCGTGGGCGGCGACGTGGTGTCGCACCTCACGGCCATCGGCGACACCCCGCACATGGAGCGCCTCGTGGGGCCGATGAAGGTGCAGATCGACGCCTATGCCGAGGGGAAGATCGGTGCGCTCTACATTGTCTACACGCGCTTCATCAACACCATGAAGCAGGAGCCGGTGATCGAGCAGCTCCTGCCGCTTCCGGCCGAGCGGCTGCAGGACGACCAGCGCGCCGCGCGCAAGAACTGGGATTACCTGTACGAGCCGGATGCGCGCGCGGTGCTCGACCAGCTCCTGACCCGCTACGTCGAGCAGATCATCTACCAGTCGGTGGCCGAGAACATCGCGAGCGAGCAGTCGGCGCGGATGGTCGCGATGAAGTCGGCCAGCGACAACGCCTCGAGCGTGATCGACGACCTCACCCTGGTCTACAACAAGTCCCGCCAGGCCGCGATCACGAAGGAATTGTCTGAAATCGTCGGCGGCGCTGCGGCCGTCTAAGAAAACCTAGTCAGGACACACATCGATGAGCACGACTCAAATGACCGAAGGCAGAATCGTCCAGTGCATCGGCGCGGTGATCGACATCCAGTTCCCGCGCGAGGCCATGCCCAACATCTACGACGCGCTCTTGCTCGTGGACGAAGGCAAGTCCTTCGCCGAAAAGGGCCTCACGTTCGAAGTCGAGCAGCAGCTCGGCGACGGAGTGGTGCGCACCATCGCGATGGGCTCCTCCGACGGGCTGCGCCGCGGGATGAAGGTGAAGGGCACCGGCGCGCCGATCTCGGTGCCGGTGGGCCCGGCCACCCTCGGACGCGTGATGGACGTGCTCGGCCGCCCCATCGACGAGCGCGGCCCGGTCAACGCCGACGAGCGCCGCTCGATCCACGCCTCGCCCCCCAAATTCGACGAGCTTTCGCCCTCGGTGGAGCTGCTCGAGACCGGCATCAAGGTGATCGACCTCGTGGCGCCGTTCGCGAA
>JANMYH010000226.1:0-2855 GCA_031381925.1 Burkholderiales bacterium
AAGCTGGTCGACATCATCGCGTCCCTCGAGCCCACCTTCGGCGGCATCAACCTCGAGGACATCAAGGCCCCGGAGTGCTTCTACATCGAGAAGCAGTTGCGCAGCCGCATGAAGATCCCGGTGTTCCACGACGACCAGCACGGCACCGCGATCATCGTGGGCGCGGCGGTGGTGAACGGCCTGCGCGTGGTCGGCAAGGAGATCGGCAAGGTGAAGCTGGTGGTGTCCGGTGCCGGAGCTGCTGCGCTCGCCTGCCTCGACATGCTCGTCGCCCTCGGCATGAGCATGGAGAACATCTGGGTCACCGACATCAAGGGCGTCGTCTACCAGGGCCGCAAGGAGGAGATGGACGACAACAAGGTGCGCTACGCCCGCAAGACCGAGGCGCGCAAACTCGCCGACGTGATCGAGGGCGCCGACGTCTTCCTCGGGCTCTCCGCAGGCGGTGTCCTCAAGAAGGAGATGGTCGCGAAGATGGCGGCCAAGCCGCTGATCCTCGCGCTCGCCAACCCGACGCCCGAGATCCTCCCCGAGGAGATCAAGGAAGTGCGCAGCGACGCGGTCATCGCGACCGGCCGCTCCGACTATCCCAACCAGGTGAACAACGTCCTGTGCTTCCCGTTCATCTTCCGCGGCGCGCTCGACGTGGGTGCGACCACCATCAACGAGCCGATGAAGCTCGCCGCGGTGCACGCCATCGCCGACCTCGCCCATGCCGAGCAATCCGACCTGGTGGCGCTTGCCTACGGCGGCGACCGGCGCAGCTTCGGCCCCGACTACCTGATCCCCTTCCCGTTCGACCCGCGCCTCATCGTGAAAATCGCGCCGGCGGTTGCGAAAGCGGCGATGGACAGCGGCGTGGCGACCGACCCGATCAAGGATTTCCCCGCCTACATCCAGAGGCTGAACGAGTTCGTCTACCACTCGGGCCTCATCATGAAGCCCATCTTCACCGCCGCCAAGGCGTCACCGCGCCGCATCGTGTTCGCCGAGGGTGAGGACGAACGCGTCCTGCGCGCCACGCAAGTTATCGTGGACGAAGGCCTCGCCAATCCGATCCTGGTCGGTCGCCCCGCGGTCCTCGAGCGCCGCATCGAGCGCTTCGGGCTGCGCATGAAGCCGGGAGCGCATTTCGAAGTGGTCAACCCCGACGGCGATCCGCGCTTCAAGGACTACTGGCGCACGTACCACCAGCTCACCGAGCGTCGCGGTGTCTCGACCGCCTATGCCGAGGTCGAGATGCGCCGCCGGCACACGCTCATCGGCGCGATGATGATCCACAAGGGTGACGCCGACGGGATGATTTGCGGCACCTTCGGAACGCACGACCTTCACCTGAACTACATCGACCAGGTGATCGGCAAGCGCGAGGGCGTTCACAACTATTACGCGATGAACCTGCTGATGCTTCCGCGGCGCACGGTGTTCATCGCCGATACCTACGTGAACGAAAACCCCACCCCCGAGCAGATTTTCGAGATGACCGTCCTTGCGAGCGAGGAGATCCGCCGCTTCGGCCTCACGCCGAAGGTGGCACTGGTCTCGCACTCGAGTTTTGGCACCAGCAAGGCGCCTTCGGCCGCGAAGATGCGCGCCGCGCTCGAGATCATCCGCGCCCAGCGGCCCGACATCGAGGTCGAGGGCGAGATGCACGGCGACGCCGCCCTATCCGAGGACGTTCGCAACGTCGCATTCCCCAACTCGCGGCTGAAGGGCGAGGCCAACCTGCTCGTGATGCCGACCCTCGACGCGGCGAATATCTCGTTCAACCTCCTGAAGGTCGTGGGCGGCGCGGGCATCACCGTGGGGCCGATCCTGCTGGGCGCCTCGAAGCCGGTGCAGATCCTGACCCCCACCGCCACCGTCCGGCGGATCATCAACATGACCGCGCTCTCCGTGGTGGACGCACACGAATTCGAGAAGCAAAGGCAGCGCCCGTGATCGACCGCTTCCACCATCTCTTCATCAGCGCCGAGGACTTCGATGCCTCCCTCGGTTTCTACCGGGATGTGCTCGGCTGGTCAGTGACCGACACCTGGGGCGGCAACGGCGCCGACCGCGGGGCCATCCTCTCGGGCGGCGGCGTGAAGGTGGTCATCGCGCAGCGCCCTGCGCCGGGCAGCGAGGGCGACACGCTCAAGCCCAACGTCCACCTCGACATCCATGACGTCGACGCGCGGTTCCGCAGGATGCCCAAGGGCGAGCACGTGGTGACGGAGCCCGAGGCCACCCATTGGGGGACGCGCTGGTTCGTGGTGCGCGATCCCGACGGCAACCTGATCGCGTTCGAGGAAGTGCACCGCCGTGGTGGCTGAGAGAAGCGCTGTCGCTCCCGCGCGCATGCCGCGACTGCCCCGCGCCGTGCCCGAGCCGGCAACGGTGGGCATCTGCGCGCCCTCGGGGCGCGTCGACCCGGCCGCCCTCGCGGCGGGAATTGCGCATCTCGAAGAGCTCGGCCATCGCGTCGTCTTGCCTCCCGAGACCGGCCGCGATTGGCGCTATTTCGCCGGAACCGACGACGAGCGCCTCGCGGGTTTCCATGTGCTGGTGGACGATCCCGCGATCGACCTCGTGATGGCGGCGCGGGGGGGCTATGGCATCACGCGGCTGCTCGGGCGCATCGACTGGAATCGCGTGGCGGCCAGCGGCAAGGCGTTCGTGGGCTTCAGCGACTTCACCGCGTTCAACATGGCGGCCTATGCGTGCGCCAACCTCGTGACCTATCACGGGCCGATGCTCGCGGTGGATTTCGGCCGCAGCGAGCCCGATACCTTCACCGAGCAGCATTTCTGGATGGCGGTGAGCCGCGACAGCCATCGCATCGACGACATCGCCTGCGACCATGGCTACGATCC
>JANMYH010000244.1:0-1832 GCA_031381925.1 Burkholderiales bacterium
ATCGCGGTGCCGGTGTGAGCTTCCTCACGCACGATGATGCCAGTCGTCTGCACCTTACGCCGCTTCAGATAGGCGATGTAGGCCGTGCCCGCGCTGTCATCGCCCACGCAGCCGATCATCGACACATTCGCGCCCTGCCGCGCGGCGGCCACGGCCTGGTTTGCGCCCTTGCCACCGAGATTGAAGTCGAGCATTTTGGCCGCGAGCGTCTGGCCGGGTTTTGGAAATTCATCCACCACCGCGAAACAGTCATAGTTGAGCGAGCCGAGGACGACGACGTTTCCCATTCGAGCACTCTACGTTTACCATGCTGCCCGGCATCGTCCAGAGTCAATGCGCGCGGACGTGAGGTTGGTCTTGCATTGCGCCACAAAATCCGCTTTCACTGTGATCGTGTCCGACGAAAACGAAATCGATCAGCTCACGATCACCCAGCTCAAGCAGGTGGCCGGCCCGACTCCGCAGCCCTATCGTATCCACGCGCAGGTCGATGGCCGGGCGGAGAAGACCACCTCGCAAGGCAGCCCGTTTTGGGAGATCAAGCTGGCGGATGCGACCGATTCGTTTGTGTGGCGCGTGTTCGACAACAGCCCGGCTTTCCAAAAAGCGCGCGAGCTGAAGCGCGGTGACTTCATCGAACTGACGGCGCAATGGATGGATGCGGGCAAGTTCGGCCTCGATCCGAAGCAACCGACCGTGCGGACTTTGTCGGAGGCGGAAGTCACGGTCCTGCTCAATGGCAGCGAGGAACTGGCGGCCCGACAACGCGCTGATTACGACGACATCGTGCGCTTCATTGACTCCGTGGTCGATCCCCGGCTGAAGACCCTGGCGCTGCTCTTCCTGGAAAAACATGGCGATCGCTTCCGCCGTGCCGCCGCAGCGCGGGAAAACCACCACGCGCGCCGCGGCGGTCTGGTGGAGCACATGGCTCAAATGATGCGCTGCGCTGCGGCGATCTGCTCCGTCTATCCGCAGCTCAATCGCGATCTCATGATCGCCGGCGTGCTCTTCCACGACTGCGGCAAGCTTTGGGAGAATTCATATCCCGAGAGTGGATTCAACATGCCATTCAACATCAATGGCGAGATGCTCGGCCACATCCCGCTCGGCCTGGAGCTGGTGAACAAACTCTGGCGCGAGATGATCGACCAAACCGTCGTCGCGGAGTGGACACTCATCGAGCCGCCGAACGAGTCGGTGCGGCTCCACCTGCTGCACCTCATCGCCTCGCATCACGGCGAGTATCAATTTGGCTCGCCCGTGCTGCCAAAGACCCCGGAGGCCATCGCCCTCCATCACGTGGACAACATCGACGCCAAGCTGGAAATGCTCCGCCGGGGCTACGAGACCAGCCGCGAGCTGGCACCGGGCATCTTCGAGCGCTTCCGCCCGTGGCCCGTGAACATCGTCGCCCCGCTGCCCAGTGTGCCCCGGCCTCCCATCGAAGAGCCGACCATGGGTTCCGATGGCGCTTCCGCCTGAAAAAGCAGAACCCCGTGCCTCACATACAGCACGGGGTTCTACAGCCCAATAATGAAATTTGTTCGTTGGGGCGATTTCGTTCGTGACCTCCAACGCCGATACTATTCGCGAACAATCGCAGGAATGAAAATTGGAAATTGTAAGAAGTTTGTAAGATGGGTCTTACAAAGGCAAAACCTCTCGAACACCCCGGTCAGGGCCGTGAACTTCTCAAGTTTGAGAGGTTGAAGGAGTTTCTTTCGTCTCAATAATCCCGCTGTAGCAGGTGATCGGCGAGCTGTCCCAGTCGCTGACCCGCCTCGCCGAAGCCCCGAAGCGCGCCGTGGGCCTCGGCCGTGAGGCGTCTG
>JANMYH010000259.1:0-2066 GCA_031381925.1 Burkholderiales bacterium
GACACCGACAAGCTCCTCGACCGCCAGCAGGCCTTCGGCTACACCCAGGAAGACCTGAAGATGCTGATGACGCCGATGGCGATCG
Organism: Burkholderiales bacterium; assembly: GCA_031381925.1. Lineage (GTDB taxonomy): Bacteria > Pseudomonadota > Gammaproteobacteria > Burkholderiales > Usitatibacteraceae > Usitatibacter. The sequence goes on from JANMYH010000259.1 coordinate 86, forward strand.
CGGGCGAGGAGCCGATCGGATCGATGGGCGACGACACGCCGCTCGCGGTGCTCTCCAACCGCGCGAAGCCGCTCTATGCATACTTCCGGCAGCTCTTCGCGCAGGTGACCAACCCGCCGATCGACCCGATCCGCGAGCAGCTGGTGATGTCGCTGGTGTCGTTCATCGGCCCGCGCCCCAACCTGCTCTCGCCCGACTCGACCGAGCCGGTGATGCGCCTCGAGGTCTCGCAGCCGATCCTCACCTTCGAGGACATGGAGAAGCTGCGCCGCGCGTCCACGTTCACCCAGGGCCATTTCAAGAGCGACGTCCTCAGCATGTGCTACCCCGCCGAATGGGGCGTGGAGGGCATGGAGCCCGCGCTCGCGCAGCTCTGCGCGGACGCCGAGGACGCGGTGCGCAAGGACACCAACATCATCATCCTCACCGACCGCGAGCTGTCGGTGGACCGCATCGCCATTCCGGCGTTGCTCGCCACCGCCGCCGTGCACCACCACCTGGTGCGCGCGGGGCTGCGCACGCGCTCGGGCCTGGTGGTCGAGACGGGCAGCGCCCGCGAGGTCCATCACTTCGCGTGCCTGGCGGGCTTCGGGGCTGAAGCGATCCATCCGAACCTCGCGTTCGCAACACTCATGGACATCCGCGACGGCCTGCCGCAGAAGATCGAGGAGGGCGAGCTCGTCAAGCGCTACATCAAGGCGGTCGGCAAGGGCCTGCTCAAGGTGATGTCGAAGATGGGCATCTCGACCTACCAGTCGTACTGCGGCGCGCAGATCTTCGAGGCCGTGGGCCTGGCGAGCCCGTTCGTCGACAAGTACTTCGACGGCACCGCGACCGCGGTCGAGGGCGTGGGCCTTGAGGAGATCGCCGAGGAGACCGTGCGCCTGCACCGGCTCGCCTATTCCGATGCGCCGCTCTACCGCAACCAGCTCGATCCGGGCGGCGAGTACGCCTTCCGCACCCGGGGCGAGGCGCACATGTGGACGCCGGATGCGATCGCCAAGCTGCAGCACGCGACGCGCTCGGGCAACTTCGCCACGTTCCGCGAATACTCGAGCCTCATCAACGAGCAGAGCGAGCGGCTCCTCACGCTGCGCGGCCTGTTCCGCATCCGCGAAGCCGAGAAGGCCATCCCGCTGGGCGAGGTCGAGCCCGCCAGCGAGATCGTGAAGCGCTTCGCCACCGGCGCCATGTCGCTCGGGTCGATCTCGCACGAGGCCCACTCGACGCTCGCCATCGCGATGAACCGCATCGGCGGCAAATCCAACACCGGCGAGGGCGGCGAGGACCCGATCCGCTACGTGCCGCTTGCCAACGGCGACTCCATGCGCTCGGCGATCAAGCAGGTGGCGGCGGGGCGCTTCGGCGTCACCACCGAGTACCTGGTGAACGCCGACGACCTGCAGATCAAGATGGCCCAGGGCGCCAAGCCCGGGGAAGGGGGGCAGCTTCCCGGCCACAAGGTGTCGCGCTACATCGCGAAAGTGCGCCACACGGTGCCCGGCGTGGGCCTCATCTCGCCGCCGCCGCACCACGACATCTACTCGATCGAGGACCTGGCGCAACTGATCCACGATCTCAAGAACGTGAACCCTTCGGCGCGCGTGTCGGTGAAGCTGGTCTCCGAGATCGGCGTGGGCACGGTCGCCGCGGGCGTGGCCAAGGCCAAGGCCGACCACGTGACGATCTCGGGCCACGACGGCGGCACCGGGGCGAGCCCGCTGTCGTCACTGAAATACGCGGGCAGCCCGTGGGAGATCGGCCTCGCCGAGACCCAGCAGACCCTCGTGCTCAACAAGCTGCGCGGGCGCATCGCCGTCCAAGCCGATGGCCAGATGAAGACCGGCCGCGACGTCGTGATCGGCGCCCTCCTCGGCGCCGACGAGTTCGGCTTCGCCACCGCCCCGCTGGTGGTCGAGGGCTGCATCATGATGCGCAAGTGCCACCTCAACACCTGTCCGGTCGGCATCGCCACCCAGGA
>JANMYH010000286.1:0-7052 GCA_031381925.1 Burkholderiales bacterium
CGCTCGATCGCCGACCAGGCGCGCACCATCCGCATCCCGGTGCACATGATCGAGACGATCAACAAGATGAATCGTATCTCCCGGCAAATTCTCCAGGAGACCGGGCAGGAGCCGGATCCCGCGACGCTCGCCGTCAAGATGGAGATGCCGGAAGAGAAGATCCGCAAGATCCTCAAGATCTCGAAGGAACCGATCTCGATGGAGACGCCGATCGGCGACGACGACGACTCCCACCTCGGCGACTTCATCGAGGACCAGGCGGGTCTGGCACCTTCGGATTCGGCGCTCTACGCGAGCCTTCGCGAGGCGACCAAGGACGTGCTCGATTCGCTCACGCCGCGCGAGGCCAAGGTGCTGCGCATGCGCTTCGGCATCGAGATGAACACCGACCACACGCTCGAAGAGGTCGGCAAGCAGTTCGACGTGACGCGCGAGCGCATCCGCCAGATAGAGGCCAAGGCGCTGCGCAAGCTACGGCACCCTTCGCGGTCCGAGAAGCTCCGAAGCTTCCTCGAAGGCGAAAGTTGACGAGCCGGCTCCTGGCTCGTCATCTCCGAGGCGTCGGGGACCAAAAGAAAACCCGCTTCGGCGGGTTTCTCTTTTTGCTTTTCTTTGAGTCTGGCCCTCAGGCCATGACCTCAGCTCGCGAGTAGCGAGTTCATGTGCCGCAACCGGTCCGAGATCCCGCGCAGCAGCGCCATCGCCACCGCCGGCTCCTGCTTCACCACCGCCATCAGCGACGACCGGTCGATCTGCAGCAGCTCGGTTTCCTCGAGCGTTCCGGCGCGCGCGGTGCGCGGGGACTGGTCGACGACTGCCATCTCGCCGAACGTGCCACCGGGGCCCACGACCTCGACTACGGTGGCGCCGACCGCGATCGCCACGCGCCCGCTCTTCACCAAGTACATGAAGGTGCCGGCCTGGCCTTCCTTCATGATGATCTTCTCCTGCAGGTAGCGGACCTTCGCGGTTCGCGGCAGCGCCGCCTCCATCTGCGCGACCAGCTGCGGCTCGAAGACGGTGGCCTCGCGCGCCGCGGCGCCGGCCTTCACCGGCTTCAATGCCAGCTGCGCGGCGATGAAGCGCAGCCGGTCGTACATCACGCTCGCGAGCATCAGCGCGAACTCGGGGCTGTGCCCGAGCGCGGTCTGCAGCTCCTTGGCGTCCATCGAGTGCGTGGTGACCGCGGTCTTGGCGGTCCCGGTCGCGCTCCGCGGGCGCCCGCTGATCACCGCCATCTCGCCCACGACCTCGCCCGCCTTCACCGTGTCGAGGGCCCGCGGGCCGATGGTCAGCGCGATCTCGCCCTCGGCGATGTAGTACATGCGGCTCGCGGCCTTGAAGAGCCCGCCCTTGGAGGCCTTGTCGTCCTCGGCAAAGATCACCTGGCCCTGGCTGAAGCGCTCTTCCTTGCCTTCGGCCTTGAAGATGCGTGCCGCCACCGCGGCATCGTAGAAGCGGCTTTGCGCGGCCTTGAACGGCGCCGAGGCCAACGCGGGCTGGCCCGCCTTGGGGATCGCCGGCGCCGGCTGGGTGAAATCGAAATCGTCGCTCATGGCGCGAATTATGCCTTTTCGGGGAGGCTCGCTTTCGCCCACCTGCGATAATCGCGCCTCGGGCCTGTAGCTCAGGTGGTTAGAGCAGGGGACTCATAATCCCTTGGTCCCTGGTTCGAATCCAGGCGGGCCCACCTTCACAAGCGCGCCGCGGCTAGAGCCCGAGCTCGCGCAGGATCGCGCGCTTGAGCTGCGCGACCTCGGGGCTGGCGAGATCCCGCGGGCGCGCGATCCGCACCTCGAAGGCCGCCTGGATGGCGGCCGGCCGCCGCGACAGCACCAGGACGCGGTCCGCAAGATGGATCGCTTCCTCGACGTCGTGGGTGATGAGCACGCACGTGTGGCGCTCCTTGTCGAGGATGCGCTGCAGCTCGCCGCGGATCTGGAGGCTCGTGAGCGCGTCGAGAGCCGCGAACGGCTCGTCCATGTAGAGGATCTCGGGTTTCACTACCAGCGCGCGCGCGAGCTCCACGCGGCGCAGCATTCCGCCCGACAGCTCGTGCGGATAGCTCTGCTCGAACCCCGCCAGGCCCACGACACCCGCGTAATGGTCGGCGAGCACGGCCGCGTCGGCCGGGTGGTCGCGCAGGCCGAACATGAGGTTGCGGCGCACGGTGAGCCAGGGGAATACCGAGCCCTGCTGCGAGATGACGATGCGGTTGGGGCTCGGTCCGGTGACGGGCGCGCCATCGATCACGACCTCGCCGGAATCGGGCTGCGTGAAGCCGGCCATGATGTTGAGGAGCGTGGTCTTCCCGCACCCCGAAGGACCGACGAGCGCCACGAACTCGCCCTCGCCCACGGAGAAGTCGACGCCGTCGACGACTCGCATCGTGCCGCCGTTGCGCGCGAAGCTCCTGGTAACGCCCGCGACGCGGATCTTATCGGGCATAGCGCCAGCGCACGGCCTTGACGCTCTCGAGCCGGCGCATTCCCAGGTCGAGCAGGAGCCCTGAGATTCCGATGATGACCATGCCGGCCACCACGAGGTCGTAGCGATTCCCCGCATTGCGCGCATCGATGATCATGTAGCCGAGGCCCGAGCGCAGCGTCACCATCTCGGCGGCGACCACCACCAGCCACGAGATGCCCAGGCTCACGCGCATACCGACGATGATCTGCGGCAGGACCGCGGGGATCACGACGTGCAGGAAGAGCCTCGAGCGCGTGATGCCGAAGTTGCGCGCGGCGCGCAGGTACTGCGGCTCGATGGTGTGCACACCCGCCGCGGTCTGCACCACGGTGGGAAACACCGCCGAAAGGAAGATGAGGAAGATCGGCGCCACGTCGCCCACGCCGAACCAGAGGATGGCGATGGGGATCCAGGCGATGGGCGAGATCGGCCGCAGCACCTGCACGACGGGGTTGAGCGCCGTGTGCGCGATCGCCTTCCATCCCATCAGCAGCCCGAGCGGGATTCCGACCGCCATCGCGAGCAGGAACCCCGAGGCCACGCGGAAGAGCGAAGCGCCGATGTGCTCCCAGAGTGTGCCCTCGCGCGCGAGCTGCAGCGCGCCCTCGGCCACCTGCAGCGGCGAGGGAAAGATCACGGTCTCGCTCGCCGCGACCGCGAGCCACCAGATCGCGAGGAAGCCCGCGCCCACGGCGATGGGGACGCCGAAGCGCACTCGCAGCGGCAGCGGCGCTTGCGGGCCTACAGCCATGCCATCCGCGATCCCATCCCGGCGGCGCGCCAGCGCAGCCGCTCCCAGCCGGCCGCCGGCGCGGGCTCCACGATGACGCTCAGCTGGCCGCTCACGTGGAGCGAACAGGCGAACTGGTAGGTGGCAACCTGCCGGAAGGGCATGGTGAAGCGCTGCCCCGGCATGATGAGGACCGGCCCGAACACCTGCGGCACGTCGTCCTCGTTTCGCAACACGAGGACGTCGCGCACGTCGAGCATGAGGCGAAGCTCCTGCGGCAGGATGTCGAGCTTCTCGCCCGCCATGCGCCGCGCCCACGTGCCCTTGGGAATCACATAGACGGCCTCGCGTGAATCGGATGGCAGCGGCGTAAGCGCGGCCCAGGCGAGCGCGCCGGTGAACGCGGCCGCCAGCGCGACGATGGCGGCCGCGCGCGCCATCGTGGGAGTCTTCATTGCGCGAGCAGCGCCTTCACGTCGTGGACGATGTCGTCCACCGGAACCCCGAACGGCATCATCGCGCGCAACCTGCCGGCGCGATCCACCAGGTACACATAGGACGAATGGTGGACGAAATAGGCGGGTGGCTTGCCGACCCGGCGGGTCTGGATGCCGTAGGCCTTCCGCACCTGCGCGAGATCCGCCGGCGAGCCGGTCGCGCCGAGGAAGGTCGGATCGAACGCACCGAGGTAGGTCTGCAGCAGCGCTGCGCTGTCACGCTCGGGATCCACCGTCACGTAGATCACCTGGAAGTCCGCGGGCGCCGCCAGCTTCTTGCGCGCCTTGGCGAGGTCGGCGAGGGTCGTGGGGCAGACATCGGGACACGAGGTGTAGCCGAAGCCCAGCGCCACGACCTTGCCTCGATAGGCGCCCAGCCGCAGGGGTGCGCCGTTCGAGCCCTGCAGCGTGAACTCCGGCGCCTCGCGCGGCGGCTCGAAGGTGCCGGTGCGCAATGCGGGTGCGGCGGCGGCGGAGGTGGCGACGCAGAGCGCCAGGGCGGCGATCTTCACAGCGCGATGCGCACCGGGGCGACGTTGCGCACGAAGCTTTCGTCCACGTAGCTTTCGTAGGGGCCGCGGCGCTTGATGGTGCCGGCATCGAGCTCGAGCTGGAGCATCTCCTCGAACTCCGCCCGGATGAGGCGCAGGTCGCCGTAAGTCACGCGGTCGACCGGGTTTTCCATGACGAAGCGCAGCACCGCGGGATCGTGGTTGAAGTAGCGCCTGCCGGCCGCGATCTGCACCGCGGCCTCGCGATTCGCCGGGCTCGCGTCGAGCCACGTGCCCGCGGCCTGGACGTAATTCACGAGCTGCTGCACCCGTGCCCGGTCGTCGCGGATCAGCTCTTCGCGCACCGTGAGCACGCAGCACATGTAATTGGGCCACTCGTCGCGCGTCATGCTGAGCGCTCGCCCATATCCCGCCTTCTGCGCCACCGCCCCGAAGGGCTCGCCCGTCGCATAGGCCTCGACCGCCCTGGCGTAGAGCGCGGCGGGCATGTCGGGCGGCGCCATTTCGACCACCTCGATGTCCTTCACCGTCATGCCTTCCTTCGCGAGCATCCTGCGCAGGTAGAGGTAGTCGACGGCGAAGCGGCTGGGCACGGCGATGCGCTTGCGGCGCAGGTCGTTGAACGTGCGGAAGGGCGAATCGCTGCGCACCATGATGACGGCACCGGAGCGATGGCCGAGCGACACGACCTTGACCGCGATCCGCGTGAACGCGAGGTCCATGACGAGCGGCGCCAGCATGTACGCCGCCCGCAACCGGCCCGTCATCAGCGATTCCTTGATCTCGGGCCAGCCGTTGTACTTGTTGAACTCGAAGAGGCCCCCGGAAGCCTCGCACGCCACCGGCAGCGTGAAGTTGCAGGTCACGGGAAGGCCGCCTACCACCAGGGGCTTGCGCGACTGGGCTTCCGCTCCCGGGAGGACCGCTCCGAGCGCGGCAGCGCCCGCGCCCAGGACGAGTTGCCTGCGGCGAGGCAGGAAGGCGGCGTTTGCGTGCGTCGTCATGCGCGCATTATCCCCAAATTCCCTACAAGTCGAGGGTGGCCACCAGCGGAAGATGATCGGAGGCGGCGCGCGCGAGCGGCGTCTTGTGGACCTGCAGGCGGCGCAGCAGCGAGCGCGGGTGCGTCCAGATGCGATCGAGCGCCAGCAACGGCAGGCGCGCGGGAAAGGTCGCTAGCGACGGCGTCGCCTGGAAGTGCCGATGCAACCGGCGCAGCGGCCGCCCCCACAGGAACCACTCGTTGAGGTCGCCGATCAGCACCGAGCGCTCGCGCGAATGCTCCTTGAAGAGCTGCAGGAGTTGCTGCACCTGCTCGCGGCGCTCGGCGGGGCGCAGCCCCAGGTGGGTTGCGACCACCCGCAGCCCGGGGCCTTCGCAGTCGATGTCCGCGGCAATCGCCCCGCGCGGCTCGCGACCGCGCCAGGTGAGGTCGCAGAGCTGCTTGCCCTTCACAGGCCGGCGCGTGAGGAGCCCGTTGCCGTAGTGGCCGTCGTGGCGCAGGAGTGTGGCGCCCGCGATCGCGTGGAAGCCCAGTTGCCCGGCGAGCCACGCGAGCATGTCGGAGGCGTCGTCGTGGGCCTCGACCTCCTGGAGCGCGATCACGTCGGCGTCGATCTCGCGCAGCACCGCGAGGATGCGCTGCGGATCGCAACGCCGGTCGCCGCCGATGGCGCGGTGCACGTTGTACGAAGCGATCGTGAGGGTGCCCATCGCCCGACAGGCTACGCGAAGGAGGGCGGCGGCGTCCGGTCGTTGCCCATGCGCTCGAGCATGCGGTGTCCGAAATACGCGAGGCTCGCGAGCGCACACACCGCGCCAGCAATGACCCACCCGTTGATGTGCCTCGGGTCCTGGAGCGCGACGGCGATCTGGTCGCTCAACACCGTCGCGGCGAGTGCTCCCGGGATCATGCCCAGCGCCGTGCCCGCCACGAAGTCGACGAGGCGCAGGCGCATGGCACCCATCACCACGTTGACCACTTGATAGGGGGCGATCGGTACCAGGCGCACCAGCGCCACGGCGATGATTCCGCGGCGCTTGAGGACCGAGGTGAGCTTGCTCAGCCGGGGCCCGGCGATGCGCCGCACCGTGTCGCGATGCACCAAACGGCCCAGCGAATAGCCGACCACGCCCGCGAGCAGCACGCCGAGCATCGCATAGAGGAGCCCCGCCCACGCACCGAACGTCACCACCGCCGCCATCGTGATGAGTGGCCGCGGGAACATCACCATGCTGGCGGGGGTGTAGGCGAGCACGAGCAGGAGCGGCGCCCACCAATACCGTGCGAAGGACTGCGTGACGTCGATCACGTTCTCGGCCGTGACCACTTCGGCGAGCGGGGTGTAGCGCCAGATGAGGGCGAGGCCCGCGATCGCGGCGATGATCCCGGCGATGGCCAGCGGACCCTTGCGCGACTTGCCGACGACCGGCTTGTCGGACGCGAATCCCTGCACCAGCGCATCGAGGGAGATGGGCTTTTCCATGTCGCCGATCGCGGAAAGGGCCAGCAACGCCTCCGAAACTTCCGGGGCCTCGAGCATGCGCAGCTGGCGGCCGGGCGTGCCGAGCTTCTCCACGGCCGCCGAGATCGAACCGGCTCGCTCGATCTCGGCCTGCAGGACCTTGATGTCCACGCCGGAATGCTCGGCGAGCAGGCGGTCGCGGAAGGCGCGCACGGAGGTGCGAACGGCCTTGTCGCCGAGCGCTTCCACCGTCACGTCGCACTCGGTGTCCACGCCCATCGAGCGGTTGCTGATGTTCGAGGAGCCGATCCGCAGCCACTCGTCGTCGACGCACATGACCTTCGAGTGCAGGTCGAGGCAGGTGCCCTCGCAGAGCCCT
>JANMYH010000300.1:0-5364 GCA_031381925.1 Burkholderiales bacterium
TACGACCTGCGCTCGAACGCGCTGCGCCCCGCGGGCTGGACGTCCGCCGATGCCGCCGGCCTGCCGATCCTGCCGGGCCTGGTGCGCTATGAGGAGGTAGTCTCGGGCGAGATCGCGCATGCGCTGCGTTTCACCGCGCCGCAGACCCAAAGTGCATACGTGTGGCCTGCCAGGCACGAGGCTTCGAGCCTCACCGGATCGCAGTACCCGCCGATGGGATTGCGCCTGAGGCTCAAGGCAAGCTTCGACCTGTCGGGATTCTCGCCGCCGGTGCAGGTGATCCTGCGCGCGCTGAAGAAATACGGAATGATCCTCGCCGACAACGGCTCGGCGTGGTTCGTCTCGGGCGTGCCCGATTCGCGCTGGAACGACGACATGCTGGTGGGCGAGCTTGCGGGTGTGAAGGGCAGCGACTTCGAGGCCGTCGACTTGGACTCGCTCAGGGTCACGAGCGACTCGGGCGCGACGAAGCAGTCGATTGTCGAGAATCCCGCTGCCCGGGGAGACGGGCCGCCCCGCGTGTTTCGCCGACGCGGCGGCTAGCCGCGGCCGCCGGCGGCGCGCCGCGCGGCGGCGGTGTCGCCCGAGCCGGCTTCGAGCTCGTCCAGGCGCCGCAGGATCTCCGCCACGCGGCCGTCCATGTCCTCGGTGCGCGATCCCAGGGCGAGCAGCACCTTGTTGAGCGGGTCGTCGATGTCGGCGCTCACCGCGTACGCGTCGAACGCCATGCGCCCGGCCTCTCCGTGGGCGGCGCCCGCTTCCACCATGCGCGCCGGGATGCCGACCACGGTGGCGCCGGGCGGCACCGCCTTCACCACCACCGAATTCGAACCCACCTTGGCGCCGTCGCCCACGGTGAAGGGCCCGAGGATCTTGGCGCCCGCGCCGACCACGACGTCCTTGCCGAGCGTCGGATGGCGCTTGCCCTTGTTCCACGAGACGCCGCCGAGGGTGACGCCGTGATAGAGCGTGCAGCCGTCGCCGATCTCCGCGGTCTCGCCGATCACCACACCCATCCCGTGGTCGATGAAAACGCGCCGGCCGATGGTCGCACCCGGGTGGATTTCAACTCCGGTCAGGAAGCGCGCGACGTGCGAGGTGAAGCGCGCGAGCCAGCGCAGCCCCGCGCGCCAGAATGCGTGCGAGACGCGATGGAGAGTGAGCGCGTGGAACCCCGGATAGCAGGTCAATACCTCGAACACCGACCGCGCGGCGGGGTCGCGCTCGAACACGCACTGGATGTCTTCGCGAATGCGGCTGAACATGGGCACAAGTCTCGCATTCCCGAGTAAAATTATCAACTATTACCCCGTGAAGAGAATCGCCCGAAAATACGTCGCATTCGTGCGGCAGCCCCATGTCGCACGCCTGCTGGCCGTGGCGCTGCTGACCCGCATGCCCATCGGCATGGTGGGCTTCGCGATGCTGATGTTCCTGCGCGATTCGCTCGGCAACTTCGCCCTCGCCGGGGCCGCGGTCGGCATCAACTTCGTGGCGATGGCGGCGGCGGCTCCGGTGCAGGGACGCCTCATCGACCGGCACGGCCCGCGTCGCCTGCTCTCGGTGACCGGCATCGTGCAGCCGCTGGCCCTCCTCGGCATCCTGCTGAGCGCGCGGGCGCAGATGCCGTTCGCCGTGGTCGCAGCTTGTGCCGCGCTGGCCGGCATCTTCGCTTCCCCCATCACCACGCTCACGCGCACCGCGTGGCGACACCGCTTCGACTCCGAGGAGGACCGGCGCACCGCCTTCGCGCTCGACGCGGTGACGATCGAGCTCAACTTCACCCTCGGCCCCGCGATCATCGCGGGGCTCCTGGCGGTCTCGGGCTCCACGTTGGCGTTCGGTGTCGCGATCGCCGTGGTGGTCGCCGCGATCTCGATCTACCTCGCTTCAGGCGTGCTCGCGCATTTCCCGCGAGCGGAACGCGCCGAGCGCCACCTGCTCGGCCCGCTCACGGACGTGCGCCTGTGGCTCGTATTCGTCGCCACGTTCGGGACCACGATCGGGTTCGGGCTGCTCGAGGTCGGCTATCCCGCGTTCGCCACGCTCCTCGCCACGCCGGCGCTCGCGGGCATCCTGCTCGCGGTGAACTCGCTCGGCAGCGCGATCGGCGGGGCGCTCTACGGCGGCATGCACTTCCGCGCATCCATCGAGCGCCAGTACGCGGCGATCCTCGCGCTCATGGCGGTGCCGCTCTTCCTGCACGCGGTGTTCATCCATCCGATGGCGTATGGGGTCCTTGCGTTCCTCGCGGGAGCGCTGATCGCGCCCTCGATCACCGCGCAGTCGGTCCTGGTCTCGCGTCTCGCCCCCGCCAAGTACGCGACCGAGGCGTTCACCTGGTCGTCCACCTTCATCGTGAGCGGCCTGGGCGCGGGGATGGCGATCGGCGGCGCATTGGTCGAGGCGAGCGGCCTGCCCGCGGCGTTCGCGCTCGGCGGGATCGTGGTCGCGGCGATGTCGCTCTTGATCCTCCTGGCGCTTCCCGCGAGCCCGCAGGCGGTGGCGCCCGCCGCCGACTAGCGCCGCATCCGCTCCTCGAAGGCGGCGAGCATTCCGCGCAGCAGCTTTACCTCCTCGCGCTCGGGCCCGGCGCGCGCCAGCAGCCGGCGCATGCGCTCCATGAATCGTCCCGGCCGCGCCGGGTCGACGTAACCCGAGGCGATCGTCGAGCGCTCGAGGTGCTCGAAGAATCCGCGCAGGTCGTCGCCCGTGGCGGGCGTGCCGGCGCCTCCCGCAGGCGGCGCATGGGCGCGCGCGCGTTCGGCAAGCTCATAGCACGCCACCTGGACGGCGGCCCCGAGGTTGAGCGAGCCGTAACCGGGGTTCGAGGGAATCGTCACCAGCCGCTGGCAGCGCAGCAGCTCCTCGTTCGACAGTCCCGAGGTCTCGTTGCCGAACACCAGCGCGACGGGCCCCTGCCCCACGGCTGCGAGGATCCCGTCCACCGCATCGCGCAACCGCTCCGGCGGATGCGACAGGTCGCGGCCGCGCGCGCTGAAGCCCACGGCGAGCGTGCATTCGGCGAGCGCCGCCTCGAGCGAATCGACCACGCGCGCGCCGTCGAGGACATCGGTCGCGCCTGCCGCCATCGCGGTCGCGCCGGGATCGGGAAAGTGGCGCGGCTGCACCAGCGTGAGGTGCGCGAATCCCATCGTCTTCATCGCGCGCGCTGCCCCGCCGATGTTGCCGGGATGGCTCGCGCGCGACAACACGATGCGCGTGCGGGAAAGGGGCGATTCGGGGTCCATAGTAAAATTCTGCCATGCATCCCATGCTCAATACCGCCGTCAAGGCGGCCCGCAAGGCGGGCAGCATCATCATTCGATCCGCTTCCGACCTCGACAAGCTGACCATCCGGCGCAAGCAGAAGAACGATTTCGTCTCCGAGGTCGACCATGCCGCCGAGGAAGCGATCATCTCGGTGCTGCACGACGCCTATCCCGATCACGGCTTCCTCGGCGAGGAAAGCGGCTACAAGGACCGCGATGCCGAGTACCTCTGGGTGATCGACCCGCTCGACGGTACCACCAACTTCCTGCACGGCAACCCGCAGTACTGCGTCTCCATCGGCCTGCTGCACAAGGGCGTGCCCATGCAGGCGGTGGTGTTCGATCCGAATCGCAACGAGCTCTTCACCGCCACCAAGGGTGTCGGTGCCTACCTGAACGACCGGCGCATCCGCGTGAGCAAGACCGACAAGATCGAGGACGCGCTGATGGGCACGGGCTTCCCGTTCCGCGAGATCGAGAACCTCGACGACTACATGCGGATGCTGCGCAAGGTGATGACCTCGTGCTCCGGCGTGCGCCGCCCCGGCGCGGCTGCCCTCGACCTCGCGTGGGTCGCGTGCGGACGCATCGACGGGTTCTGGGAGATGGGCCTGTCGCCCTGGGACATGGCCGCGGGCGCGTTGCTGATTCGCGAGGCGGGCGGCCTGGTCGGCGACTTCGCGGGCGAGGACCGGTTCCTCGAAAGCGGGCGCATCGTCGCAGCCAATGGGAAGATCTTCGCGGCGCTGCTGAAGATGCTCCACGAAAAGCCGTGAAGCTGCGCGACCGCTGCCTGGCTGGTTTCGCCCTCCTCGCCGCGACCGCGGCCACGGCCCAGGTCGACGCGGCTGTGATCGAGCGGGCGAAGGGGGAAGGCGGGGTCGCCGTCTACACCTCGATGCAGGTCAACGACTCGCGGCCGATCGCCGATGCGTTCGAGAAGAAGTACGGCATCAAGGTGAGCCTGTGGCGCGCGAGCGGCGAGAAGGTGGCGCAGCGCGTGCTGACCGAAATTCGCGGCGGGCGCTTCGAGGTCGACGTGATCGAGACCGACGGCGCGCAGATGGAGATCCTGCACCGCGAGCGCGCCCTGGGCACGGTGCGCACCGGCGCGATGAAGGACATCCCCCCGAATCTCATCCCGGCCCACGGCGGCTACGTGCCGACGCGGCTGTCGCTGTACGTGATCGCGTACAACACCCGGCGCGTTCCCGCCACCGAGGTGCCGCAAACGTACGAGGACCTGCTCAACCCCAAGTGGGCCGGGCGCTTAGCCGTCGAGGCGGCCGACGTCGCGTGGTTCGCCGCGACCGCGCGTGCCATGGGCGAGGCCCAGGGCATCGCCTACTTCAGGAAGCTCGCAGCGAACAAGCCGGGCGTGCGCAGCGGCCACACCCTGATGGCCGAGCTGGTGGCCGCGGGCGAGATCGACATCGCGCTCGACGCGCACGTCCAGGGCATCGCACGCCTCAAGGAAAAGGGGGCGCCGATCGAGTGGAAGGCGCTGCAGCCGGCCTTCGGCCAGCCGAGCTCGGTGGGCGTGGCCGCCAGGGCCCCCCACCCCAACGCGGCGCTGCTCTTCGCCGACTTCATCCTGTCGCGCGAGGGCCAGGAGATCATCAAGTCGCGCAACCGCGTGCCCTCGAGCACCGCGGTCGACGGCCCGCTCAACAAGTTCCGCTACGAACTGATCGACCCCGCGATCATGCTCGAGGACTGGGACAAGTGGAGCCGGCTGTGGTCGGAAATCTTCCTCGGCGGCAAGCAGGTCGCGCGGGACCCATAGGCGGTGATCCCCCACCGGGTCGTGGTGGTCCGCGGGGGCGCGGACGGGCTCGAGCTCGCCACGTGGCTGGGCGCTGCACGGCTTCTGGCGGATGGCGATCGACACTCTGGCGCACATGATCCGACGCCAGACCGATCCGAAGGTGAAACTGCACTAGCTCCGGAACGATTCGGCGCCGGAGCGGTCCCTCGTCTGCCTGTTCCCGAGGCTTCCTATCCGAGAGGTGCTCTTCATGAACGAACCCCCTGATTTTTCAAACGTACAGAGCGGCGGCAGCTCCACGGCAACCAAGATCTACGTGGTGAA
>JANMYH010000314.1:0-17946 GCA_031381925.1 Burkholderiales bacterium
TCGCGCGACATCGGCCACAGGCGTGTGCCGGAGCCACCGGCGAGGATCACGGGGTAGAGATTCATGTCAGTAAGCGGTTTCCTGGCGTTTGAACACGACGAAGATGGTTTTCCATATGATCGCGAGGTCGAGCCGCAGCGACCAGTTGCGCAGGTAGTCGAGGTCGTACTCGACGCGCGCCTTCATCTTTTCCACCGTCTCGGTCTCGCCGCGCAGGCCGTTCACCTGGGCCCAGCCGGTGATCCCCGGCTTCACCTTGTGGCGGATCATGTAGCTCTTGACGAGCTTGCGGTACATCTCGTTGTGGGCGATCGCGTGGGGGCGGGGCCCGACGATGCTCATGCGCCCCTGCAGCACGTTGAAGACCTGCGGCAGCTCGTCGAGGGAAGTCCTGCGGATGAAGGCGCCGAAGCGCGTCACCCGGGCATCGTTCTTCGTGGCCTGGCGGATCACGCCCCCGTCCTCGGTCACCGTCATCGAGCGGAACTTGTAGACCAGGATCTCCTGGCCGTCGAGGCCGTAGCGCCGCTGGCGGAAGAGCACCGGCCCGGGCGACGAGAGCTTCACGCCCGCGGCGATCGCGAGCAGCACCGGTGCGATCAGCACCAGGATCAGGGAAGCGAGGATCACGTCGCTCACCCGCTTCACAATCCCGTTCACCCCATAGAAAGGCGTCTCGCACACCGCCAGCACCGGCATGCCGCCGATGGTGTCCATGCGCGCCTGGATGAGGTCGAAGAGGAAGATGTCGGGGGCGAAGTAGACCGACGCGGTGGTGTCGGAGAGCTCGTCGAGCAGCTTGAGGATGCGCGGCTGGGAGGCCATCGGCATCGCGACGTAGATCATGTCGACCTTGTGCGCCTTTACATAGTCGGCGAGTTGGTCGACACCGCCCAGCACCTGCTCCGGCGGCAGGTCGCCCAAGCGGTCGGCGGCGCGATCGTCGAAGAAGCCGCCGACCTCGACACCCAGGAACGGGGTCGCGCGAATCCGCTCGGCGAGCTTGCGCCCGAGGCTGCCGCCGCCGACGATCACCGCCACGCGGTTCAACCCTTCCGCCTTGATGAGGCGCGGCATCAGGGCCGGCAACAGCATGTGGGCGGCGAAGGTCGCGATCGGGGTGAAAGCGACCCAGGCGAGTAAAACCTGCTCGTCGAAGGAACCCAGGGTGCCGGTTGCCCATCCGAGGGTGACCAGCAGGGCGACGATCAGGATCCAGCCGGCGAGGACATCGCGGGCGATCGCCCCGGGGCTCGTGCCGCGGGGGGCATGCCCGGGGAAGGTCAGCGAGAAGACCAGCAGCGAAAGGATGATGTAGGGCCCCGCGAACGGCTCGCGGAAATACCAGGCTGCCGCGGCCAGCGTGCCGATCGACAGGGTGGCCTCGAGCAGCATGCGCACCAGCGCGGCCAGCGTGAGGTGGCCGCTGGAAAGCTTCAGATGGGTCTTTTGTGTCGCGATCACTTGCAAGGTCCGGTGGGACGGGTTGTCCGGCAAAACGATGGCCGGAGGAACCTAAGGTAGCGGCGCAATGCGACTACAAGGGGTTGCGGGACTGGTTCTAGAGGACTATCAGCGCCAGGGCGGCGGCTTTTTTTCCAAACTTCATGACCATTTAACAATCCTTCGGCATAGTCCGGCCCATGAGACTCGTCAGCCGCCAACCCGAACCCCGCCCGCCCCAGCGCGGGACCTCATTCCCTCCCGTGGCCGAAGGCGAAGACCTGGACGCCGCCAACGAGGGCTCGCCCGCAAGGCTCAACGAGTCGGAGCGCGAGGCGCTCCTGCTCAATATCGATGTGTCCCTGCGAGTGCACACGCGCCCCCAGCTCTTCAGCTGGGCGCAGGGTGCGCTGCAGAGCCTCATCCCGCACGAGATCCTCATCTGCGGCCTGCAGGAAAGCCGCCAGAGCTCGATGCGCGTCGACAGTTTCTCGACGGCGCCGGTGGACTGCCAGAAGCTGAGCGAGCTCTTCCAGCAAGACGTCTCGCTCGTGCCCCACCTCATCAAGCTGTGGGAAGAGAATCGTTGCCAGGCCGTCGTGAGCGAGACCGAGCGCGGTCCGTTCGCCAGCGGCGCGCTGGCGCGTGAGCTCGCCCGCCTCGGCGTGGGCTCGGTGCTTGCCCACGGCGCCCACGACGCCAGCGGCAACATGACCAGTTTCTTCGTGTTCGCCTGCCGCCCCGGAACGCTCGGTCCCAAGCAGAGCTACCTGGCCGACCTCGCGGTGCCGTACCTGAATTGCGCCTGGGTCCGCAGCCACGTCACCTGGCCCCTGGACCGCGCCAATGCCGCCAAGCCCGTGAAGACGGGGCTCCTCACGCCGCGCGAGCAGCAGATCCTGCAGTGGATCTACCATGGAAAGAGCAATATCGAGATCGGCATGATCCTCGAGATCAGCCCGCTCACCGTGAAGAACCACGTCCAGAAGACGCTGCGCAAGCTGAATGTCCTCAATCGCACCCAAGCCGTCGGCAAGGCACTCGCGCTTCGCATCGTCAATCCGTAGATTCGCGCCCGCGCTGGCGCGAATCGCGCCGTTCGCGCTCTTCCTCGCGTTCATCGCAGTCCAGCCGCTCCTCGAAGGGCGGCTGGATTCGCGTTGGTGGGGGGTATTGCGTGGCGTCGCCGTCGCCGCGCTCCTGGCGATCCTCTGGCGCTCCTATGTCGAGTTGCGCGCCGGGCCCCCGGTCCCCGCTCGCGAGTGGGCGATCGCCGCGGCCGCGGGAATCGCCGTGTTTTTCGCCTGGATCACGCTCGACTCCGGCTGGGTCGCGTTCGAGGGCGGAGCGGGGTTCGTCCCCCTGCGCGCGGACGGCCGGCTCGATCCGGTCCTGGCGGCCCTGCGGATTTTCGGGCTGGTGCTGGTCGTGCCGGTGATGGAAGAGCTCTTCTGGCGGTCGTTCCTGCTGCGCTGGATCGGCAAGCGCGATTTCCTCGCCGCCGACCCGAAAAAGGCGGGCTCCGCCGCTTTCTTGCTATCCTCGGGTCTGTTCGCTTTGGAACATACGCTCTGGTTCGCCGGGCTGCTGGCGGGCCTGGCGTACGGCTGGATTTACATGCGCACGGGGAACCTGCGCGTTCCGATCGCCTCTCACGCAATCACCAACGGATTACTCGGGGCCTGGATCCTTGCGACTCAAAACTGGCGTTTCTGGTAGCACACTCCTCCTTGCGGCCGCGCTTGCGCCGCTGCCCTCGTGGGCGCTCTTCAGCGACAACTTCGAGGTTTTCGTGGTGGAGAACGTCACCTACGACAGCAACGTGTTTCGCCTTTCCCCCAGCCTCGACACGGTCGGTGCGATCGGCACGTCCCAGCGCAGCGATGTGATCCTGAACACCTCGATCGGCTTCGCCCTGAACGTTCCGGTGAGCCTGCAGCGTTTCCAGCTCGGCTACGTCTGGTTCGATTCGCGCTACCGAACGTTCAAGGACGTCGACCACCGCGGGCACACGGCGCGCGCAGCCTACCTGTGGGCGATCACCCCGCGCCTGACCGGCGAGATCGGCTACCAGGAGCAGGAGACGCTCGCGAGCTTCGCCAACATCCAGGGGCGGCGTCCGGACCTCGTGACCTCGCGCATGGCCTATGCGAACGGCGCGTGGATGGTGACACCCAGCTGGCGCGCGCACGCGGACCTCAATGCAAGCCAGGTCGAGCACAGCGAGAACCGCGCGTTGAACGACCTCGAGACCGAATCGGCCGAGCTCGGGCTGAGCTACGTGACGGCGCAGGAGAACCGCATCGGGGTCGCGGTGCGCACCGAGCGCGGCCGCACACCCGACGAGCGGCTGCTGTTCGGGCTCCCCTTCGACAACGAGTACACCCAGAACGGCGTAGGAGTGCAGGGGCGCTGGGTGGTGACCGGCCATTCGCGCTTCGACGGGCGCCTCGACTACACCAGCCGGAAGTACGAGCAGGTGAGCGAGCGCAATTACGCCGGTCCCACGTTCCGCCTCACCTACACGTGGACGCCCACGGGCAAGATCACCGTCGCCACCACCGCGCAGCGCGACATCGCGCCGCTCGAGGACATCACCACCAGCTTCGTCCTCGTGACCGGCATCACCGTCCGGCCCGACTGGGCGATCACCGACAAGATCAACATCCGCGGCAACTTCGCGTATTCGAAATGGGACTATCGAGGCGATCCGGCGCTCAGCCTCGATTTCGAGCATCGGGTCCGCACCGCCGGGGTTTCGGTCGCCTACCGGCCGGCCGCGCGCATCGCGATCACCGGCGGCCTTGCCCGCGAGACGCGCACCTCGACCCTCGCCAACGGCGATTACAAGGTCGATACCGCCACCCTGGAAGCCCGCATCGGTTTCTGAGCGCGGCTCAGAGGGGGAAATAGTCCTTTCGGACTAGGCCTCGCGGAAGCGATTCGCGGGCCTCTGTCACGCGCAAACCATAGTGTTGTCTCCACTACCAGGAGACGCCACCATGAGAAATTCTTGCCGCACCCTTGTCCTTGCCATTTCCCTCGCCGCCGCCGGCGTTGCCTTCGCCCAGGCGCCCGCCAAAGGCGCCAATCCCGCCGCCCGTGGCGACAACGTGTTCTTCTACGGCCCGCTCAGCGGCTCGGAACGCTCCAACACCATCGGCAATCCGCTGAACAACACCGGCATCGGCCGGCCGAACCCGCGCAACCAATCCGCGCAGGTCACGCCGGTTCCCGAGCCGTCGCAGTGGGCCATGATGCTCGCCGGCCTCGCGCTGGTGGGATTCATCGTGCGCCGCAACGCGAAGCGCTCGTAGGTTCGCCATGACCCGTCCCCGCTTCCTCGTCGCCGCCGCGCTCGCCGCGGCGTTGGCGCTCGCCGCATGCTCGGAGGAATCCGGGCTGCGAGCGGGACTGGTCACGCCGGCCGAAATCAACGCGTTCTACGTCTCACACCCGGCCCTCTTCGAGGGCCGGCGCCTGTATTCGCTCCGTGAAATCGTCGTGAGCACGCCGGCCGCATACCTCGCGGGGTTCGAAGCCCGCATCGGCGTCGCTCGCAGCCTGAAGGAAGTCGAGACCTGGCTCGCCACGCAGGGCATCGCCTACCAGACGGCTGCCTTCACCCATCCCGCGGAGGACGTGCCACTGTCGCTGCTGCCGCGGCTGGCCTCGATGAACCCGGGCGACCTCGTCGCCCTGTCGTCGCCGGAAGGCGTCTCGGTGTGGCAGCTCGTCGAATCCCGCGATGCGCCGCTCTCGGAAAGCGAGGCCGCCGCCGCGATCGAGCAGTTCCTCGCGGGGCGCAAGCGCTCCAATGAAGTCCGCTACGAAGTCCGCAGCTAATACCCCAATACGCCAGGAGCCCCCATGAACCACGCCCCGCAACCCCGCCAGATCCGCAACGACATCCCGACCTTCGCCGCGGGCGTCGCCTTCGTCGTGCTCGCCGCGCTCGCCAGCGCCGCGAATGGCCAGGCGCCGACGGCGCGGCTCGCGGTGGTCGCGCCCTCGACGGCCTCGCCCGTCCCCGCGCAGCCGATCGCCATCCCGGCCGCGTCCACGCAGCAGGCCTCCAACGCGGCGCTCGAAGCCGTGGGCGCCGGTGACATGCTGCGCATCAACGTCTTCCGCAACCCCGACCTCAACACCGAAGCGCGCGTGACCGAGCAGGGCACGGTCCTTTTCCCGCTGATCGGCGACGTGCAGGTCACGGGCCTCACACCGCAGCAAGTCGGCACCCGCATCGCCGAGATGCTTCGCGCCGGCAAGTTCGTGGTGAACCCCGAGGTGTCGGTGTCGCTCGCCCAGGTGAACAGCCGCCAGGTCTCGGTGCTCGGCAACGTGAACAAGCCCGGCCGCTACCCGATCGACGCGATGAACAGCAAGCTCACCGATTTCCTCGCCGCCGCGGGCGGCGTGGCGGGCCCGGGCTCGGACATCGTGACGGTGGTCTCGAGCCGCGACGGCCGGTCGACCAAGACCGACGTCGACCTGGCGCAGATGTTTCGCGCTGGCAACCTCGCCAACAACGTGACGCTGCAGCCCGGCGACACGCTCTTCGTGCACCGCGCCCCGATGGTCTACGTCTACGGCGAAGTGCAGAAGTCGGGCGCCTACCGCCTCGAGCCCAACATGACGGTGATGCAGGCGATCGCCATGGGCGGAGGCCTCACGGTGCGCGGCACCGAGCGTGGCGTGCGCGTGCATCGCCGCACCGGCAACGGCAGCGTCAACAAGATCGAAGTGAGCCTGACCGACCTGGTCCAGACCGACGACGTGGTCTACGTGCGCGAGAGCCTGTTCTGAGCCCCACCCGCAACCGCATCAAGGCCAATCCATGAACGTCCATCAATTCCTGCTCGCCTTGCGCGGGCGCCTCTGGGTCTTCCTGTCGCTCCTCGGAGCGACAGTCGCGGCGGCGGTCATCGTGACGCTGCTGATGCCCAAGACGTACGAGGCGACGGTGTCGCTGCTCCTCGACAACCGCGACGAGCAGTCGCTGTCGGGCACAGTGCCGTCGGCGCGCGAGCGCATCGGCTTCATGCAGACGCAGATCGACATCATCAACAGCCAGCGCGTCGCGCGCCGCGTGGTCGAGGACCTGGGGCTCGCCCAGGGCGAGGGCGTCCAGCAGGCGTTCGCGCAGTCGAAGGCGAAGGGCACGATCGAGGACTGGATCGGCGGCGGGCTGCTCGCCAAGCTGAAGGTCAATGGCTCGCAGTCGAGCGTGATCCAGCTCACCTACGCTTCCGACGAGCCGAAGTTCGCCGCGGCCGTGGCCAACGCGTTCGCCAAGGCGTACATGGACACCACGCTGCAACTGCGCGTGGAGCCCACCAAGCAGGCCGCCAGCTGGTTCGACGAGCAGCTGAAGCTGCTGCGCCGCGATTTCGAGGTCGCCCAGCAGAAGCTCGCGGCCTACCAAAAGGAGAAGGGCATCATCGCCACCGACGAGCGCCTCGACGTCGAGAACGCGCGCCTGGCCGAGCTCTCCACGCAGTCGCTGATCGCCAAGAACATGACCTACGAGTCGCAGTCGCGCTCGGGCCTGGCCACCGGCAACAAGTCGCCCGAGAGCCTGCCCGAGGTGATCGGCAACCCGCTGGTGCAGACCCTCAAGACCGAGCTGCTGCGAGCGGAGTCGAAGCTCCAGGAGCTTTCAACGCGCCTGGGCGAAAACCACCCGCAATACCAGCAGCAGGCGAGCGAGATCCAGGCGCTTCGCAGCCGCATGAACGGCGAGATCTCCCGCGTGGTCACCGGCGTGCAGAACGTGACTGCGCAGAACCGCGCGCGCGAAGGCTCGCTCGCCGCGGCGCTGGAAGCGCAGCGCCGCCGCGTGGTCGAGATGCGCGATGCCAAGAACGAGGCGTTCGTGCTCGCCCGCGATGTCGATACCGCCCAGAAGGCCTACGAAGCGGCGTTGGGCCGCCACCTGGTCAACAAGGTGGAAAGCGGCGCGCGGTCGACCAACGTGACCGTGCTGAATCCCGCCACCGAGCCGAGCGACCCGTCCAAGCCCCGCCGCATGCTGAACCTGCTGCTGGGACTCGCGATGGGCACGTTCCTCGGCTTGGGCGCGGTGTTCCTGCTCGAGCTCCTCGACCGGCGCGTTCGCTCGGGCGACGACCTCGAAACCGGCCTCGACGCGCCGCTCCTCGGCACGCTCCAGCCGTGGCACCCGTCGCGGCTCCTCGGTGGTAGCGGCGGCGTGAAAGCGCTGCCCAGCCCCGTCTAGAAGGATTTGCCATGTCCCTGAACGAAAACGTCGTGCCCATGGATTCCCACCGCGCCCTGGTGCGGACCGATCGCTGCATCGGCGCGCTCCTGGTGGAGGAGGGCAAGCTCACGCCGCGCGAGGTCGAACGCGTCCTTGAACGCCAGCGCAAGGAGAGCGTGCGCTTCGGCGAGGCCGCCGTTCGCCTCGCGCTCATCACCGAAGACGACGTGCGCTTTGCGCTCGCCAAGCAGTACGACATGCCGCACTTCACGCCGTCCTCCGAAGGCCCGAGCCGCGAGCTGGTGGCGGCGTTCGCGCCGTTCCATCCGCGCACGGAGGAGCTGCGCGCGCTCCGCACCCAGCTCCTGATCCGCTGGTACAACCCCGAGCAGGGGCGCAAGTCGCTGGTCGTGGCGAGCCCGGAGTCGGGGGAAGGGCGCAGCTACCTCGCCGCCAACCTCGCCGTCGTGTTTTCGCAGCTGGGCGCGCGCACGCTGCTGGTCGATGCCGACCTGCGCAAGCCCCGCCAGCACCAGATTTTCGGCCTGCCCGAGGGGCAGGGCCTGTCGACGCTGCTCTCCGGGCGCTCCGATCACAAGTCCACATTTCCGGTGCCGGGCATGAGCCGCCTGTCGGTGCTGCCCGCGGGCCCGCTTCCGCCGAACCCGCAGGAGCTCCTGTCGCGCCCGGTATTCGCCGCTTTCATGAAGGACCTGCAGTCGGTGTACGACGTGATCATCATCGACACGCCTCCCGCGAAGCGCTACGCCGACGTGCAGAGCGTGACCTTCCGGGCGAGCGATGCGCTGGTGGTGGCGCGCAAGGACCACACCACGGTGGCGACGACCCAGAAGCTGATCCGCGAGCTCGCGGGCACGGGCGCGCGCGTGGTGGGCACCGTCGTCAACGAGTATTGAGTCCGCAAGGCCCGAATGTCGACCGTCCTGGAGGGGGGTAGCCCTGCCCGTGCCGCTCCTCGCGCAGGATGGCGTCCGTGGATCGCGCTGCTCATGGGCCTGGCGCTGCTCTACATCCCCACCTACGTGGACCTCTCGAAGGGCTTGTGGCGCGACGATGCGTACGCCCACGGCCCGATCATCCTCGCGGTGTTCGCGTGGCTCCTGTGGCGCCGGCGCGAGGTGCTGCTCGACGAGGGGCTCGCGCCCGCGCCCCTCGCCGGCGGCGCGATGCTCGCGTTCGGCCTCGCGATGTACCTCCTCGGGCGCACCCAGGGGCTCGCGCTCTTCGAGGTCAGCTCGCACCTCCCGGTCATCGTGGGCGCGGTCCTGCTGGTGCGCGGCTTCGAGGGCGTGCGGCGGCTGGCCTTCCCGCTCGCGTTCCTGCTTTTCCTGGTGCCGCTGCCGGGCTTCGTGCTCGAGGCGATCACCTCGCCCCTCAAGCAGTTCGTCTCGGCGTCGGTCGCGACCCTGCTCCACGCGCTCGGCTACGGTGTCGAGCGCAGTGGCGTGGTGCTAGAAGTCGGCGGGCGCGAGCTGCTGGTGGCCGACGCGTGCTCCGGCCTCAATTCGCTCTACAGCCTCTTCGCCGTGGGCCTTCTCTATACCCACCTCGTCGGGCGCCGCAGCCTCGCGCGCACCGTGCTCGTGGTCGCCGGCATCATCCCGATCGCGATCGCGGCCAACATCCTGCGCGTGCTGGCGCTGGTGCTCGTCACCGTCCACCTGGGTGAGGAGGCCGCGCAGGGATTCCTGCACGACTTCGCCGGGTTCCTCGTTTTCGCGAGCGCCTTCCTGATGCTGGTCGGCTACGACAGGCTGGTCCAGCGATTCACGGAAAACCGGGGACAGGCCCCGATATCCGCGGATTCGTCTGCGCCTGCCGAAATCGGGGTCTGTCCCCGGTTTTCCGGGTTCGCGCTGGTGGCGGGCCTCGCGATGGCGTTGACCGCGGCCGCGGCACCGGCATTGAAACCGGTGGCGATGCCGGGTCCGATGGTGGACCTGCAGAGTGTGATTCCGACGAGCTTCGCCGGTTGGCGCGTCGATCCCGACGACCTCCCGGTGGCGCCGTCGCCCGACGTCGAGGCGAACCTCGCGCGCCTCTACGGGCAAATCGTCAGCCGCACCTATGTGAACGCGAGCGGCGAGCGGATGATGCTCACGGTCGCCCACGGCGGCGACCAGAGTGATGCGCTGAAGGCCCATCGCCAGGAGGTCTGCTACCGCGCGCAGGGATTCGAGATTCGTGCCCTCGCGCGGGGCGACTATTCCACCGCCGGGCGCACGATTCCCGTGACCCGCATGCTGGCGGTGCGCGGCGAGCGCTCGGAGCCGGTGACCTACTGGTTCACCATGGGCGACCGGGTGGTCCTCGGGCGCCTCGAGCGGTTGAAGGTGCAACTCGCCAATGGGCTCGCGGGGCGCATTCCCGACGGCATGCTGGTGCGCGTGTCGAGCCTTTCCACCGACCCGCCGGCGGCCTTTGCGGCCCAGGAGTCGTTCATGTCGGCGATCGTCGCGGCGATCCCGGCGAGCGAGAGCGCGCGCTTCATCGGCGCCGCGAGCTAGGCCATGTCCGCCACCGCGCCCGCCTACGGACTGTCAGCGCGCCTTCGCGACCTGCGCGATGGCGTGACTGTGAGCCCGCGCCTGCGCCGCGCCGCCGCGATCGCCGGCCTCGTCGCCATCGGTGCCTTCTGGGGCGTGGCCGTCGGCATGGCCGGGGTCGCCGCGCTCATCGTCTGCGTGACCCTGGTCGCGTGCATCTTCTGCATGCGCGACTTCCGCGCCGGGGTGGTGATGCTGATGGTCATCATGCCGATCTCGCAAAGCTACGTGTTCCCGCACTCGATGTTCGGCATCACGGGCCTGAATCCCCTGAACCTCCTCTTCGCGGCGACCGTGCTGTCGCTGGTGATGCGCGTGGCGGGCGACGGCACGCTGTCGCGCTTCGTGCCGCGCCCGGTGGCCTGGCTCTACATCGCGCCGCTCCTGATGGGCGCCATCCTCGGGGCGCCCCACGCGGGCGAGATCCCGTCGTTCTTCCGCGAGACCGACATGATCTTCTTCGACGACGCGATCGGGTACATGCGCGACATGTTCGTGAAGCCGCTGATCTTCGTGGTCTACGCGCTGCTGGTGGCGGTCGCCGTGGCCCGCAGCGAGAAGCCCGAGCGGTTCATCACGCCGCTGATGGTCTCGGTATGGGTGATGGCGAGCGTGGTCGTGATATTCACCGCGATGTCGGGCGCGAAGCTCTCGGACCTGGCCGGCACCTACGCGCGCCACTTCTTCTCCCCCCTCGGGATGCACGCCAACGACCTCGGCCGCCTCTACGCGGTGGCGTACGCGATCCTCCTCTTCGTCTGGGATCGCACCACGCGCATCGGCGTGAAGACCATCTCGCTCTTCGCGATGGGTGTGGTGGTGCTGGCGCTCCTGCTCACCTTCTCGCGCGGCGCCTTCTTCGGCTTCATCCTGGTGAACGTGGTCTATCTCCTGTCGCGGCGGCGCGTGAAGACGATGCTCCTCGCGGCACTCCTCATCCCGGTCGGACTCCTGCTCACACCCGGCGCCGTCTGGTACCGGGTGACCATGGGCTGGAGCGAGGGCTTCGAGACGATCAGCGCGGGGCGCATGGCCGAGATCTGGACGCCGCTCTTCCCCGAGCTCCTGAATAGCCCCATTTGGGGCAACGGCCTGGGTGCGGTCATGTGGTCGCGCCCCATGCTCAACGGCACCATCCTGCAGGTCGGCCACCCGCACAACGCCTACATCGAGCTTTTCCTCAACATGGGCGTCATCGGCCTGGTGCTGGTGATCGCCTACTGGATCCACGCGTGGCGGGGCCTGAAGCGCCTCGGCAACGACGAGCGCCTGCAGCCCGAGCTGCGCGGTTTCTTCGAGGGCGCGGCCGCGGGCCTGCTCTCGTTCCTGGTCGCGGGCATGGCGGGCAGCAGCCTGCAGCCGGCGCCGGAGCAGGCGTTCATCTGGCTCGCGGTGGGAATGATGTATGGCGTGCAACGCAAGCTCGCGTTGCTGGCGCCGGCCAAGGCATAGGGGAGCTGCCGACATGTGCGGAATCACCGGTTACTGGACGCGGCGCGGGGACACCGGCGCCTGGCTGAACGATCTCGGCGCGTCGGTGGCGAGCCTCAAGCAGCGCGGGCCCGACGACAACGGCGTCTGGGTGCGTCCCGGCGGGCGCGTCGCCCTCGGGCACACGCGCCTCGCGATCCTCGACCTGTCGCCCCTCGGCCACCAGCCGATGCGCTCCGCCGACGGCGCGCTCACGATGGTCTTCAACGGCGAGGTCTACAACTTTGCCGTGGTGCGCGCCGAGCTCGAAGCGCTCGGCCACCGCTTCCGCTCGAGCGGCGACTCCGAGGTGATCCTCGCGGCGCTGCGCGAGTGGGGCGTGAAGGCCGTCGACAAGTTCATCGGCATGTTCGCGATCGCGGTGTGGAACGAGCAGGAGCGCCGCATGCTGCTGCTGCGCGACCGCCTTGGCGTGAAGCCGCTCTACTACGCGTGGAACGGCAACAACTTCTGGTTCGGCTCGGAGCTGAAGGCCCTGCGCGCGTTCCAGGCGTGGGTGCCGGAGATCGACCGTGACGCGCTCGGCGAGTACCTGCAGTACGGCTACGTCTCGGCGCCGCGCTCGATCTACAAGGGCGTCTCCAAGCTCCTTCCGGGGCACTGGCTCGAGCTGGGCGAGGTGGGCGAGCCCGCCACGCACCGCTACTGGACGCCCCACGAAGGCCTCGAGCCCCTGCAGGGCACCGAGGAGGACCTCGAGCGCCAGCTCGAGCTCCTGATGATCGACGCGTTCCGCTATCGGATGGTGTCGGACGTGCCGGTGGGCGTGTTCCTGTCGGGCGGCATCGACTCCTCCGCCGTTGCCGCGCTGCTGCAGCGCTATGGCGGCGGCGAGGTGCGCACCTTCACCATCGGCTTCGACGATCCGCGCTTCAACGAGGCCGAGCACGCCAAGCGCGTGGCGAAGCACCTCGGGACCACGCACACCGAAAAGATCCTGACCGCGTCCGACATGGACGCGGTGCTGCCGCAATGGGCGGACCTCTTCGACGAGCCGTTCGGCGACTCCTCGGGGGTGCCGACCTACCTGGTTTCGAAGATGGCGCGCGAGCACGTGAAAGTCGCCCTCTCGGCCGACGGCGGCGACGAGCTCTTCAACGGATACAGCCACTACGGCATCGTGAGCGACCGCGAGCGGGCGATGGCCCGCTGGCCGCGTGCCGCGCGAAGCGCGTTCTCCAAGTCGCTCGGATTCCTCGACAGCGGGAGCCTGCGCACCGTCGCGAGCCTCCTGCCGATGCCGCTGGGCCTTCGCCACGCCACGCGCCGCAACGTGGTCGAACGCCTCGAGAAGCTGCGCGTGATGCTGCCCGACCTCGACCGCTCCCTGGTGCACGACCTGGCGATGTCCTCGTGGACGCCGTGGGAGATCGCGCACATGCTCGGCTCGCCTACCACGCCGCGCGAGAGCATCGCCGGCCCCGCGGGCAGCTACGCCGACCAGATGGCGCACCGCGATATCCGCCACTTCCTGCCCGACGACATCCTGGTGAAGGTCGACCGCACCACGATGGCCTCGGGCCTCGAGGGACGCGAGCCCTTCCTCGACCATCGCCTGGCGGAGTTCGCGCTGCGCCTGCCGATGCGGCTGCGCCGCGGGCCCCTGGGCCCCAAACACCTGGTGCGCAAAGTCCTCTACAAGCTGGTGCCGCGCGAGCTGCTCGAGCGCCCGAAGCAGGGCTTCGGCATCCCGCTCGCGGGGTGGCTGCGCGGCGAGCTCGCGCCCCTGGTGCACGAGTACCTCGCGCCGCAGCGCATCCGCGATGCCGGCATCCTCGACCCCGACATGGTGTCGCGCGCGGTCACCAATTTCCGCGACGGCGGGCTGGGCAACGACCGCCTCGACATGCAGAAGCTCTGGTACCTGATCGCCTTCGAGCTGTGGCGCGAGCGCTGGATGTCGGGCCACAGGCAACAGACGGAAGGAACGCAGCATGCGCGTGTTGTTTGTAATTAGCGACCTCGGCTACCACGGCGCCCAGAAGCAAGTGGTCGAGCTGTCGCGCGAGCTCGCGCGCCGCGGCCACCAGGTGGCGATCTACACGCTGAACGACGATGCCGCGCGCGCCGCCGAGCTCGCGGGCTCTGGCGTGGAGGTGATCGTCGACCAGAAACGGATCAAGCTCGACCCCGCCGTGCTCCTGCGCCTGCGGCGCAAGATCCGCAATTGGCGCGCCGAGATCGTCCACGGCTTCCTCTTCGACGGCGACATCTACGCGCGCATCGCGGCGGCCGGCACCGGCGCCACGGTGCTCAATTCGGAGCGCAGCGACAACTACGAGATCTCGCGGACCCAGAAGCTCGCCCACTGGCTCACCAAGGGGCTGGTCGACGGCGTGGTCGCGAATTCCCGCTCGGGCAGCGCCTTCGCCCAGAAGCTCTACGGCTACCGCCCGGAGCGCATGCACGTGGTGTGGAACGGCATGCGCATCGACGATTTCGAGCGCAAGGCCGTGAGTTCCACGAACCACCGCGAGGAGTTCTTCGGGCCCGGCCCGGTGCGCATCGCCTGCATGATCGGCCACATCAAGCCGGCCAAGGACTATCCGCTCGCGCTCGAAGTCGCTGCCGAGCTGCTGAAGCTCGCGCCCGACTGGCGCGTGCTGTTCCTCGGCGACTCCCTCGGAGGCGCCGGTGCCTACCAGGTCGGCCGCGATTCGGACACCAGCGACTACAAGCGCATGGTGATGGATCGCTACCAGGAGCTCGGCCTCACCGCCGACAAGGTGGTGTTCGCCGGGGCGCGCTCGGACGCCCCCGCGATCCTCGCGCAGTGCGACGTGCAGCTCATGACGTCACGCTGGGAAGGCTTCCCCAACGTCGTGCTCGAGGGCATGGTCCTCGGCGTGCCGGTGGTGAGCACCGAATATTCCGATATCAGGCACATCCTGCCGCGCGCCTCCCAGATCGTCGCTGATCGCTCCCCGGAGAAGCTCGCCCGCGCGATCGCCGACGCGCATGCCCATCGCGAGGCGATCGCCGGCGAGCAGAAGCGCTGGGTGCGTGCCCACGCGAGCATCGAGACCGCGGCCCGGGAGCTGGAAAGCGTCTATGCCCGCTA
The DNA here is from genome assembly GCA_031381925.1 of Burkholderiales bacterium. GTDB lineage: Bacteria > Pseudomonadota > Gammaproteobacteria > Burkholderiales > Usitatibacteraceae > Usitatibacter. The sequence continues at coordinate 14,786 of JANMYH010000314.1, forward strand.
CGTGCCGGCCGTCCCCCATGCCCAAGCCGCTTGAGGCCGCGATGAGCGCGAGCCCGTTGACCGAGGCGGGCCGCCGCCCGCACATCTGCTTCCTGGCGCCCACCACGTGGCCGACGCTCGCCGGCAGCAAGACCATCGAGGTGGTCGGCGGCGCGGAGCTGCAGCAGACGCTCATCGCCAAGACGCTCGCCAGCCGCGGCTACAAGGTGTCGATGATCTCGATCGACTACGGCCAGCGCGACGGCACGGTCGTCGACGGCGTCACGATCCACAACATGCACAAGCCCGACGAGGGAATCCCGGTCGTACGCTTCTTCCACCCGCGGCTCACCTCGCTTTGGAGCGCGTTGAAGCGGGTCGACGCCGACGTCTACTACCAGCGCACCGCCGCGGTCTATACCGGGTTCCTCGCCGCGTTCTGCAAGGCGAACGGCAGGCGATCGGTGTACGCCGGCGCCTCCGACGTCGACTTCATTCCCAAGCGCCAGGACATCACCTACGCGCGCGACATCATGCTGTTCGAGTACGGGCTGCGGCGCGTCGACCGCGTGTTCGTCCAGAATCCGAACCAGCTCGAGCTGCTGCGCAAGAATTACGGCCGCGAGGGCCTGCTCATTCCCAACGTATTCCCGGCTCCGGCCGATGCCCGGGCCGATCGCCGCGGCTGCATCCTGTGGGTTGCGACGGTGCGCGAGCAGAAGCGCCCCGAGCTCGCCATCGAGATCGCGCGCCGCCTGCCGCAGTACCGTTTCGTCATGGTCGGCGGCCAGGACGGGGGCCGGCGCGGCGAGGAGTATTCGCGCGCCGTGCGCGAGGCGGCCGCGAAGCTGCCGAACCTGGAGTTCAAGGGCTTCCTGCCATTCGCCGAGGCCGATCGCGAATTCGGGCGGGCGCGCGTGTTCCTCAACACCTCGAAGTACGAGGGCTTCCCAAACACGTTCCTGCAGGCCTGGTCGCGCGGCGTGCCGGCGGTCGGCTTCACCGACGTGGGCGCCTCGCGCGACGGGCAGCCGGTCTACGACATCGTCGCCGACGTGGAGCAGGCCGTCGCCCGCCTCGACCGGCTGATGAGTGACGACCTTGCCTGGCAGCAGGCCTCGCAAAGAGTGCTCGCCCACCACCGCGAAACCCATTCGATCGAGGCCGTCGTGGGCCAGTACGAGCGCGAGTTCAACCACCTCGCGCGCAAGACATGAGCGCGGTGACCGCGACCCTCGAACGCCGTGCGCTCTCGCTCGGCACCGCCAACGCGGTCGACTATGCGCTGCAGTTCCTGCTGCCGATGGTGCTCACGCGCACCCTCGACCCGCACAGCTTCGGCGAATACCGGCTGCTGTGGCTCGCGGTCTCCACGCTGATGCTGGTGACGCCGATGTGCATGGCGCCCAGCCTCTACTACTTCCTGCCGCGCTCGGACCGGCCCACCCAGCGGCTCTACATCAACCAGACGATGGTCTTCCTTGCGTTCGCGGGGGCGATCTCGGCGTGGGCGATCTCGGAGTGGAACCCGTGGCTGCCCGGCAAGCTCGAAGCGATCCACGAGGGCTACGGCATCGTGGTCCCGGCGTTCGTGCTCGCATGGGTCTTCGCGTCGCTCCTCGACATCCTGCCGACCGCCGAGGAGCGCGTGGCCTGGCAGGCGAGGGCGGTGGTCTCGCTCTCGGCGATCCGCGCGGTCGCGCTGTCCGCGGCGGCGATCCTTACCCGCGAGCTCGCCCCGGTCCTGTGGACGCTGCTCGCGTTCACGGCGCTCAAGGCCGCGATACTCATCTACTACGTGGCGAGGAACCACGGCCTCGGGCGTCCCCTCGCGCGCAGGGACACGTTCGGCGCGCAGGTGAAGCAGGCGGCGCCCTTCGCGCTCTCCGGGACGCTGCACGGCGTGCGCACCCAGGGCGACCAGTGGATCGCCGCCGCGATGTTTACCGTCCCGCAGTTCGCCTCCTTCTCGGTCGCCACCGTGCTCGCCCCGCTGGTGCAGATCTTCCGCCAGTCGGTGAACCACGTCTTCCTGCCGAGCATGAGCCGGCTGCAGTCGACCGGCGACTTCGCCGGGATGCTCGCGCTCAACAGCCGCGCCAACTGCATGGTGGCGCTCCTGGTCTACCCGCTGCTCGCGTTCGCGTTCGTGTTCGCCGAGCCGATCATCAAGCTGATCTACACCAGCACCTACCTCGACGCGGTTCCGGTGCTGCGCCTGTATTCCATCGGCCTCATCGCCTTCGTGGTCGAGCTGGTGAGCACGCTTTTCGTGCTGCGCCAGGGGGCGTTCGCCGCCAAGGCCAACGGGATCGTGCTGCTGATCGCCCTGCCACTTTCTATCTTCGGCGCGATGCATTTCGGGCTGATGGGCGCTGCATTGGGAAGTGTGGCGGCGATCTATGCCGAGCGGCTGCTTTCCTTGCAGAAGATCGCCCAGCTCACGGACACGCCGATGCGGCGCCTGCAGGACTGGAAGGCGCTGGGGGCGCTCCTGGTCGCCGCCATGCTGGCCGCCGGGGTTGCCGGGCTCCTCCTGCACTGGTCCGATTGGACTAGTTTCCCCACTCTGCTGGCGGGCGGGCTGATCATGGCAGTTGCCTATCCTCCAGCCTTGTACCTGACAGGACGGTGGGGAGACCTCATCGCCTTCATCGATTCGATTCGCAACAAGGCCGCGCGCGTCTGAAGCGCCGGAGACCCTCCATGGAAAACATCAAGGCCCAGTTCCCGCAAATCGTCCCCGGCCAGCGCACCTGGCTGGTGACCGGCGTGGCGGGCTTCATCGGCTCGAACCTGCTCGAAGGGCTGCTGAAGCTCGGCCAGCGGGTCGTCGGCCTCGACAACTTCGCCACCGGCTTCCAGCACAACCTCGACCAGGTCCGCGCCGCGGTGGGGGCCGAAGCCTGGGCGCGCTTCAAGTTCATCGAGGGCGACATCCGCTCGCTCGAAACCTGCCGGGAAGCGTGCGCCGGGGCGGACGTGGTCCTGCACGAGGCGGCGCTGGGCAGCGTGCCGCGCTCGATCGACGACCCGATCACGAGCCACGAGGTGAACGTGAGCGGCTTCCTCAACATGCTGGTCGCCGCGCGCGATGCCGGCGTCAAGCGCTTCGTCTACGCCGCTTCGAGCGCCGCCTACGGAGACTGGCCGGGACTGCCCAAGGTCGAGGAGCAGATCGG